>JAITDL010000091.1 GCA_031282565.1 Puniceicoccales bacterium | reverse complement strand
ATCGCTGCGGACGGAGGCGGCGTAGAGGAAAATCTGGGAAATGTCTCGCAGTTCACGATTTATCTCCGCAACCTGCGCCCTTCTGGTGGCAATGCGGTGTACGCTTTCCAATGCTGCGCTATCAGTTCCCGTGCAGCCACATAGCAGCAAATGTAGCGGCAAAATCCAGCGGACTCCCACGAAACAATTGTAGTGCGCACCGTACTATTCGCTTTTCCTGTTCAGCGCATTCCATTCGCTTTCAACTATTTGGCGAATGTCTCTGCGGTGGCGCCAGGCGAGGGCTGCGCGGGTTTCACTGGGGTTTCCCCAGTGGCTGTCGTGGAAGAAACTGCTTTGATCTGTTTGATTTGTTGCAATTTCACGGCCCGTCACCGCTGCGACGGTTTCGATGACCTTCAAAACCGTGATCGGTTCGCCGCTGGCCAGGATAAACTCACGCCCACCGCGGCGCCGCGTCAACTCGTCGGCAATTTTTACGTAGGCATCTGCCACATCTGCCACGTGGAGAATATCAATTGCCGCAGAACCGTCGGCCGTTTGAAATTTTCCGGCAGCAATTTGCACGGAATCACGTTTCCCAAGAGCCGCGGCAAATGCATCGGAAAGTAGTCTGCTGGAACCATCTGGCAGCGATGGACCAGCCGGCCCGCCGTCAATTGCGCCGCCGACGTGTCCAAAGCGGACGGTGGCGTAGTCCAGATCGCAATTCATAGCTAGGTCTTCCAGAAGCATTTCGACGGCGTGGATCGATCGGCCAAGGGGATCGCAGGGATTTTTTGCCGAAGACGAATCGATAGGGCACTGCGCCGCAGCACCGTAGATGGAAAAATCCGACGAAAAAATAAATTTTCGCAGTCGGTTTTTAACCATTGTTTGCAGCAGGTAGTATGTGGCGATGAAGTTGTTATGGTAGTAGTGGAATGTTAGTTCCCGCGACCGGAGATTCGCTCCCAGGGCAGTGAGTGAGATCGCAACGTCAAATTTCGTCTTCCCAATGACTTCCTCGACGGAAACGGCTATGCCGCAGTCGCAGCGAGTAAGCTTAACCGTTGGTGGAAGGGATTTTGCGTTTCCAGTGTAGAGTGCGTCCACGGCGAAAACTTCCCAGCCTGAGAGAATTAGGCTACTGGCCACGGCACTGCCGACATAGCCGGCGCCGCCGATTAGAAGTGCTCGCACCGGTGGAATTTCCGCAGCCGACGGCAATTTGGCAATCTAAAATTGTCCGGGCCACCGGAGCGGTTGATTTTCTGCCGATGCATGGTCAAAAAATGGTTTTTCCGTGAAAAATTTATGGCGTCAGCCTAAATGTGCAAAAAAATTCTTGCACGGCCAAATTGTGTGTCTTTAATACCTTAGATTTCCAGAGGGAAATTATATAACCATGTAAGGGGTTGCCATGAAAAAATTACTTTCGCTAACGGCTTTTCTAGGTCTCGCCGGAGCCGGGGCTCTGTGTGCCGTTGATTTGCCTGCGTTCAATGTTGACGCGAAGGTGTGCTTCGATACGGAAAATGTGAATCGCGGCCGTAAAGAGGGTCAGCAGAACTTCAAGATATCGACCGAGGCCGGCGTGGCGCTCCTCACGGGCCATGGCTACATCGGCGCTTCGTCGGTGCTGCTATTGGAGGATCCAAATATCTTCGGAAGTTTGAATTCTGTGTCTCCCTATGTAGGGTTTTGCCATGATGTTGGCGGATGGTTTACCGTCGACGGGTCACTGGCTTACCATCGCTACACGAATGTTCCATCCATATTCAAAGACATTGCCAGCAGCGGAGATGGTGATGATGTAATCGTGTCCGATGGCGGCGTCGAGCTGTCGGTCGGGTTCATAGGCGAGATGGTCTTTTCGCCGAAGTTGTATTTTTCCTATGACTTTGATAGGCGGGAATTTAACACCATCCTGAGCGCGTCCTACGTCTACGATCTTGGAGCTCTTGGGCTTGATCGTTTTGCGCTTAAGGGCGGCCTTTCACTCGGCTACGATACGGCCAGCAGGCCCTACGGCTGCAAAGCGTACTTTGATGGGTCCGACGGAGATAATGACGACAAGAAGGGCTATTTCTACTACGGGCTCGCCGCCGACTTGGTTTATAAGTACAACGAGCAGGCCACTTTCCACGCCGGCGTACGCTTTTCCGGCAACGCCGCCAAAACTTCAAGTTGGGCGAATAGCTATTTTAGCTTCGGCTTTGATGACTATGCCAATCCGAGAAATTTGCTGTGGTTTTCAAGCGCAGTAGAATTTAGCTTCTAGTTTGCAAGTTGTGCGTGCCATTGCCGCGCAGCGCCAAAAAGCATCGCCGTTTGGGTATTTCCCGGCGGCGGTTTTTTTGCTGCCCAGAATTTGTCCAACGCGCGCCAGCTGAAAAGTTTAGCGTATTTCGCCATTGACAAATGACTTCCGCTCCAATAGCCAGCCGAAATGAACGTCTATCTCGGCGCCTGGACTGTGTTTGATGGCGAAGGCATAGTGTTCGCGTCGACGGCCACGGTCGAGTGGGCGAAAGATAGATTTACATCGGTACTCGTTCTCCGTGCGACAGTTGTGCATGGGAGAGTTGTGGTGTCCGCATTTTTGACGAAAGATCAGCAGGCAAAGTTGGACGCCGATGCACTGCGTGCGGCATTGCTATGTTCTGTGTCCGATATATTTGCGCTTGGTGTTGCATTCATGCACCCGGGAATGGCCGATGGCGATGTACTCGACATGTTTTGGGCCTATGTCAACAAAAAACAGTTTTCCCAAAAAGATATGTTAGACTAAGAAAATGTGATTTGTTATTGACAAACGTTTCGCAGACATGCACATAGCACATTCGCTATGAATGTACAGCTTGGTGAAACGCGTGTTGTTGGCAATGATCTTTTCTTTACTACAGGGGTTCTAAATAGGGAGGATGCCGCGCCAACGTGTATTGTGATTGTCCGCGGACAATATGCCGGCAAAACTGTCGTTTCAATCTTTATGCCGCATTGTAAGCCAGAAGAAATCTGCCATGATGCGGTTTCCAGTTCTGTGTTTGGCGCGCTAAAATTATTTGATGTGTGGGCAACAACAATTGTGTATTGCACCGAATTGCCAGATCTTGCAGCAGCTGTTGCTGCATTTCATTCCCATTGCGGAATCTTGAAAGTGCGCGACTACGCTATGAAATCGGCAAGCTAGTAATTAAGCATAAAACATGGTAAAAAACTAGAAAGTTCGCAGATCGTTTCGCTTTCTCCGCGGCGGTTTGCGTTTCTGGCGGTTGCCGCCGATTTTTTCGCTAAATAGCTCATCCGCAGGCACTCTGGTTCTGAGCG
>JAITDL010000090.1 GCA_031282565.1 Puniceicoccales bacterium | reverse complement strand
CGCTCAGAACCAGAGTGCCTGCGGATGAGCTATTTAGCGAAAAAATCGGCGGCAACCGCCAGAAACGCAAACCGCCGCGGAGAAAGCGAAACGATCTGCGAACTTTCTAGTTTTTTACCCGATTTCTGCGAAATTGCCTGGCATCTTGCAGCCGCAGACCGCAAAAAAAAATGCTTCTAAATCACAGCCAATGAGCGGAAAAGAACGCCAAAAGTTCAATTACTGCATTTGCCGTCAATTTTCCTATTGCATCCGCGACGGCGCACCCTAGACTGACTTCGCTTTGCTATGGCGCGGGCTCGAAGGGACTTACCATCATGGCCACGGATCGGAAATTAAAAAAAGAAGTTGAGCCAAAAGAAGTTTTGGAGGATGGGGACGATGAGTTTGAATTTGGTCCGCTCGAGGAAGATGAGGACGGCGAAGAGCTGGACGAAGACGACGGCGGCGAAGAGGATATTTTCGACGGGGCTGAAGATGAAGCAGAAGATGCCGAAGACGATGATGTTGAGACAGATTCCGCCGACGACGACGAAGAAGTCGACGACGTGGAAGAATCGGACGATGGCGATGTAGAGGCGGAAGAAATTGAAAAAATAGAGGAAGCTGAAGAAATTACGCCCGAGGAAGATGACTCGGAAAAACCCGCGCCAAATGAAGGAGATGGCGAGGATGCTGAGACAGCGGAACGCGATGGCGATCCAGACGGCGACGCAGACGAAAAATCTGAGGAAAAAAATATCGCTGCAGCAGAGGGAGATGGCAACGAAGATGGCGGCGATGGCGGCGAAGATGTCGACAAAGCGGAAGCCGATGGCCATGAAGTCGCAACGGTGAGCGATGACCTTGAGGACGATGGCGAGTGGCCCATACATGAGAGGGCTGAGGCTATGCTGAAAGATGTTGCCTATGCGGCATCTACGCCACGGCCGCGCGACGGTTTCGACGTCGGATCGATCGAAGTCAGCCTGACCTTCGACCTCGGCACCGTGCGCCTGTCCCTCCGCGATCTCGAAAGCATCAAGGAGGGCTATACATTTACGCTGGAACGACCTAACGATGAATTTGTCACCATACGCGCGAACGGCCATCCGATCGGTCGCGGCCGCTTGGTCAACGTCGATGGCCGCGTCGGCGTGCAAATCGAAGACCTAAACGGCTGACAAAGGTTCTTGAATCTCTGGCAGTTTCGTCGAGAATCGGCTCAGACCATGAACGCCTCGGCAACTTTTTTCACCTACGATCCGATTTCGGTCATCATCCTCCTGACGGTCCTCGGCTTAGCGCCGTTTTTCCTGTTGATGGTGACGTCTTTCGTGAAGATCGTCATTGTTTTAGGGTTGGTGCGCAACGCACTAGGGACGCAGCAGGTGCCACCAAATCTCGTCCTCAACGGGTTAGCGCTCATAATATCGATTTACATAATGGCGCCCGTCGCCAAGGAGACTGTGAAAGTTGCTGTCAGCGAAGAATTTTCGATGCAGAACTTGGAGCAGCTGCCAGACTATTTAGGAAAACTTGGGGATCCGCTGCGCCGGTTCCTGATGCGCCATTCGTCGGCGAACAGCCGCACATTTTTCGTAAATGCCGCCGCAAGACTTTGGCCGAAGGACGACATCGATAAAATTAGCAGCAGTGACTTTCTCATTCTGGTGCCGGCATTTACAGTTAGCGAGCTGACAACCTCATTCCAAATTGGCGTACTGCTGTTTTTGCCGTTCATCGCCGTGGACATAGTGGTGTCAAATGTCCTTATGGCATTGGGCATGATGATGATGTCGCCGATGACAATCTCCTTACCGTTCAAACTCATGCTCTTCGTCCTCGCAGACGGCTGGTCGAAGCTCATCGAGGGGCTCGTACTGACATACCGGTGATAACCGCATAACCCGCGCGGGGTTAGGAATTTACGCCTATGGCGCAAAAATTGCCTTCGCCGGCATGCTGAAATAAATTGCCGCGGAGATAAGTGCCGTTGCCGCACCGCATAGCGCCATGGAAGATATCTTTTTCAGCAATTTGCGGCGATCGTCTTTGCGGAAACGGCTGGGCATTATCGCGTTAGCCGAATTAAACTGCCTCTTCCGATGGCGGAAAATTTCCAAAAAATTGCAAAAAATATTCGCAGCTCCGCTCCACCAAGAAGTCGCCGCCGGATCCACTATGCACTTGCTCACCATGGCTAAGATGCCTATCAGAGCTAAGATGCCAGATAATGGAAGATGTTACAACGGCGCAGTGGCAAAATTCGTGATTTTTGGCGCCGGCGCCTGGGGGACCGCCATGGCACTGCACCTCGCGTCCCTGGGCCACGCCGTCAATTTGGTCGCGCGGGACTCTCGCTGGGCTGTTGCCGTGGAAGAAGCTAGGGAAAATTTTGCCTACCTTCCAGGATTAAAATTTCCAGACAATCTGCACGTCGACGGAGATTTTTCCAACGTAAACTCCGCTGACTGCGCATTTTTGGCATGCCCAACGGCCGGCGTCGTGGAATTTTGCAACAAAATTGGCGCGGCGGCAAGCAATTCGGCGAAATTGCCACCGCTAATTACTCTCTGCAAAGGATTTGTGCCAGAAACACATCAGCTGCCACTGCAGACGGTAAAAAAAATTCTTCCAACATTTTCATGCGGAACGCTATCCGGACCTACCTACGCCCGTGACGTCGCACTGGGACACCCAACGGCAGCAGTGCTCGCCGCATCAGTCGACAAGACAGAACTTAAACGCCTGCAGGCCATGATAAACGGGCCGAAATTTCGCATCTACAGAACCGATGATGTTCTTGGAGTTGAACTTGGCGGGTCACTGAAAAATCCATACGCCATCGGAATTGGCATAGCGGAACGATTTGTGGGCAGCGAAAACGGCAGGGCGGCACTGTTTACGCGCACCATGGCCGAACTGGTTCGCATCGGGGTTGCACTCGGAGGAAAAGCGAAAACGTTCTACGGACTGAGCGGCTTAGGAGATTTAGTTGCGACCGGGAACGGCGATTGGAGCCGCAACAGGACATTTGGATTGCGCATCGGCGCCGGCGAAAATCCCAGGGAGATTATTGCGGCGGAAAAGACTACCGTGGAAGGATATAGGGCAACTGACGGATTCCATTCAATCTGCGCTGACATCGGCGTGCGCTGCCCAATTTTGAACGGCATCTGGCGGATTTTATACGGCGACGCCCCGGCTGCTGAAATCGGCAACTCATTGATGTGCGGTGAATTACGCGAAGAATGCGACGACTATCCTGGATAGCTAGCGGTCGCCGACCAAATCGCGGCGGTGGTAGCGTCCAAGTAGAAAGTCAATGGGCGACCCGCTCCCCGGCTTGCCGTCGGCGATGTCCGCGAGGCGTCGTTCCGCTTCCAGAGCGGCCTGCGAGTCAGTCGGCGCCTCACGCAAAACCTCTTCGTAGTAGGGCTTCGCAGCGATGGGATTTTGTCGCGAATCATAGTAAAAGTTTCCAACGGAAAGCTTTCCGTTTGCCAAGAAATTCATCGCCTCGGCAAGTCCTTCTTCGGCCTGGGGCGCCAGCGGCGAATCTGGAAATGTTATCAGGAACTCGTTGTAGCAGTTAATTGCTTCGCGGGCCATTTTTTGGTCGTACTTGGAGCCGGGCACGCGGTTGCGGTAAATTTTTGCCAATTGCAGAAGCGCATCGGGGGCAAGCGGTGAGTTGCCGTATTCATCCACAAGTTTCTCCAGCGCAGCAATCGCCGCTGCATAGTCCTTCTTTTTGAGGGACATTTTCGCGATGTCACGGAGAGCGCTCGGCACAAAGTCGCCGTAGGGAACGCGTTCGACGATTTTTTGAAGGAAATCGATGGCGCCGGAACGGTCGCGAAACCAGGGCACCTTGCCCCAGAACAGGTAGTTGCGCTTGCCGTCCATGAGCTCACCGGCGATTCGCGACTCGAACTCAACCACTTGCATGTAGCCGGAATAATTCGGGTACCTATCTAGGATGCTCTGAAAACAGTCGAAGGCGCGGCGGTAGCGGTGCTGCCTCATCATGATCATCCCCCTCCGCTTGAGGGACTCAGGAGCCTCATCGCAGTCCGGATAATTTCGCGCCACCAGACGATATGTTCGCAGCGCCCGCGACCGCTTTCCGGCGGCCTCATCGGCGGCGGCACGATCCATCATCACGGCCGGTGGAAGCCGCTCAACGTCCTTCGCCGCAAAGGCAAACGACGGCATGAAAAAAAACAGCACAGCGAAAAAAAAGCGCCCAACCACCCATAACTTTTCTCGCGGTCCGTCGTCTTTTGCAATGAAATTTTTTGCGGGCAATTTCGGGCGTTGCAAAAATGTCGCCACCCGACTAGCAATTTCCCAGGGGCCATGGACAAAAAGGAATTGCTTCTCACTGCGCTCGAACAATGTGGATCATTTCCGATCTTCGCCGGATTTGACGGCGCCGTAGACCGCATCTATGAAGTGGTGGCATCGCGGACTGCACGTAAGACTGTGCGCATGGGCACGATCGATGAATTTGCAGCGGCAATAGCGGCTGCGAGCGGCAGGAGCACAAACGTGGAACGCGTTCTCCTCGAAGAACGTTGCGGCGGAAATGCCGTCCTCTGCGCCATGGCACTTGCGACACTTGGCCAGCGCATCACACTGGTGGCCAACGTCGGAGAACCACTGCACGCGGCATTCGCAAAGCTAAATACAGATGGCGCTGAAATATATGCAACTGGCAACCCGAATTCCACCGATGCGCTGGAATTTTTTGACGGCAAAATAATGCTCACGGACTCTAAACCGCTGGCGCTGACCACCTACGATTCAATTTGCCAAGCCATTGGCGCCGAATCACTTGGGCCGCTCCTAGCTAGGCAAAGAGCCGTCGCATTCACAAATTGGACGATGACGCCGAACGGCACTGAAATTTTTGAACGAATTTGCAACGGGGATCTACGGTCGCTACCACCTTCTGCGCCAATACTTTTTGACATTGCCGACCCGGCGAGGAGGGCTGATTTGGAAATTTTACAATTTTTGGACGTGCTGGCGAAATTCTGCGAAACACATCGCACCTACCTGAGCCTCAACGTGAAAGAACTTGAACGCATTGCGGCCATTGGTGACTGCACAGACGGCAGCGACTGGCGTGAAAAAATGGAGAAATTGCACAGCCGCTGGCCATTGGAGTGGGTGCTTCACAGACTCGATGGAGCCGCATGCTACGGATCGTGCGGATGGTGCTCAGCCGACGGATTTTTCACGGCCAAACCGCACAGCACCACCGGCGGCGGCGATCACTTCAACGGCGGATTTGTCTTTGGATTGCTCGGCGGCTTGTCGATCGAACATGCTCTGCTCATGGGGAATGCGGTTTCTGGAGCCTTCGTGCGCAGCGGCCGTTCGCCGGATCGCAATTCATTGAAAGCATTCATAGTCAAGGAGATGCCGTGAATCGTGGATTTTTCATAAGCATCGAAGGCCTGGATGGCGCTGGGAAATCAACGCAACATGCTCTCCTGGCGAAACATTTGGCTGAAAATGGCGAAAAAGTTCTGCCGCTGCGGGAACCGGGCGCCACAGACGTTGGAGAAAAAATTCGCGCCATTTTGAAGGATAAAACGTTTCAACATCCTCCTGCGGCGGAAGTTGAGTTGCTCCTTTTCCTCGCAAGCCGGGCCCAACTTGTACGCGAACGCATCATGCCGGCGCTGCAAAGTGGATATGTCGTTCTCTGCGATAGATTTATCGATTCAACAATCGCCTACCAGTGCGGCGGCAGAGGCATCTCATCGAAGTCCATTTCCGCACTCCATAGATTTGCCAGCGGCGGCCTCGTCCCAGACCTGACAATTTTGCTGGATCTAGCTCCGGAAGAAGGATTTCGCCGCATCAACATTGGCCGCAAAACCGCGCTAGACAGAATCGAGGAGCAGTCCATGGATTTCTTTCGTAGAGTGCACAAGTCATACGGCCGCATAGCGATAAAAAATCCACAGCGCGTAGTTGTCCTCGACGGGTCGTTGCCACCAGACTCCATCGGAGAAAAAGTTCGCACTACGGTCTGTGAGCGCATTTACAGATTCCGCAACGACGTAAATCGTTCAATGAGAGGGCCAGCCATCTGAATTGTTTTCCACTTGCCGCCGGACGGCCTGGCAATCAAGTCACTAATTGCCACGCTGCGAACAATCGGCCTACTAGCCAGCGCCGCAAGGATTTCTCCGCTGCAAAATCCGTAGGTAATTGCAATGTCGATTGATTTCGCGCCGGCCAACTCCAGGCGTTCGACTGTCTCCATGAGCGTGCGGCCGCTAACAATTTCGTCATCAACAACAAAAGCCCTTTTACCGCGCATTGACCATGGCACTTCATCGTTCGGTCTCCTCTTATTCATGGCAACATGCTCAACGTGAAGCAGTTTTGCCAGAGAAGCCGCGGCGAACTCCCGCCCGAGATCTGGACTGACAACGGCATCAATGGGCGTGGCAAGTGTCCCGGCGTATTTTGCCCAAAGCTCTGTCGTTGGCAGCTGCATTGCCCTCTCCCCCAAAATGTTAGCGATGTCCGCACGGTGCATATCAAAAAACACAATGCGGCGAACAGCCATGGCGCGCAGCTGGCGGCAATACGCAGCTATGCAACTCAGCCTGTTTGACCTAGTGCATTCACCGTAGGCCAAAAGCAGATCGGGCTCCTCGCCGCAAATTTCAAAAATTGCCTCGGCGGCCTGTGCAATTTCGGCGGTCCGACGCCAGGGCGAATCATCCCAACTCCGCGCAGCCCAAAGAATTGGGCCGGGAGAAATCGGCTGCCGTTCAACGAAAATGCAAAAATTATCGCCGTGAAAATGTTCGTAGGAAAGCGTCCCGGGAGCCGCAAAAGGAGCGAGCCCGGATGGATGCAAATTCCTCAGCGCAAAAACTGTAACCCGTTCGCCCACGCCATTCGCCCAATCAAAATGGATCTTTGAGTTTGCCGCCAATTTTTTTTGCCAAAGCCTCTCCAATTGCGGCTGTTACGCTGCCAATATTGCCATCGCCGAATGAATTTTTCCCAATGGCGGAAACTGGCAGCAATTCAAATAAATCATTGATAACGAAGCACTCGGCGGCTGACGCCATGTCGCGCAGCTTGGCGGGACGAATGGCACATGGGTAATCTATTTCCTCAAGTAATTCCAGGGCAACTGTTTTTACAAAACTCGCCGGCGATCCGTCTGCGACCCAAGGGCGTCCGTCGCTGACCGCAAAAAGTTCTCCCTCACTGCAGGCACAAACTGCGCCGCCGGGACCCATCACAACCCCTCCGACTGCCCCATCGGCTGCTGCTAACCTCTTCACCCTCAAGGTTTCTCCGCGGCATAGGCGGCTGCGCTCCTCGGCAATCGCCATGGCCGAAATGGCCTGATCATCAACATGTCCCAATTTTATCGGAACGGCGGCCTTAGTGTCGCTAAGTTCTTCAGCGAGAATAACAACGGAGCCAGGAGCCACACTGTTTTTACTCTTCCTATTGGATCGTTTCGCGGACGGCTCCGCTGCCCCTGCTGTCAAAATTAATTCAACGGCGGCGGTTTTTTTGCCGAAGCGATTAGCGTCGTAAGTCGCTGCCATTGATTCTTTTAGCTCCGGGATATCCCAGGAAAACTCCACGTCATTTTTTTCGGCAACTGCCTTCAGCCAGTCGATGTGCTCATCCAAGCGAAAAAATTTGCCGCCGCGGCAGATGAAACGACCTCGCAGGCCCATGCCAAAGCGGAAACCCTTGTCCAAGACGGAGATGCACGCATCGCCTTCCCCGTAAAATGTGCCGTCAACGTAGATTTTCACGGATGCGAGTCTAGTAGTCGCAACCGGGAAGAAAACAAAAAAGACTGCGCCCGAAGCTCAACGCCATGAACAACCAAGAAAATCGCCGACGGGCCGCCAACGTTTTGCTCGCAATGGTCAGCTTTTTGCCTTTCCTGTCCGTCGACAATGGGCGCTGACGGAGGCAGTTGCGACAGCGGCGACGGAACCGGAGCCGAATGGGATTTTTCCTGCGAAACAGACTACGCCTACGACGCAGGCTATGGTCTTAGCGAAGAGACAGTTAGATACATCTCTTCAATCAAAGACGAGCCGGAATGGCTGCTGCAATTTCGTCTAAATTCACTCAAGCAGTTCGAAAAGATAGACATGCCACACTGGGCGCCGCTGAAAAAATCAGACATAAACTACGGCGAAATTCGCTATTATCTTGCCAGAGAGCAGCTTCCGCGAAAGAATTGGGACGATGTCCCGGCAGCCGTCAGGGAAACATTTGACCGCCTAGGCGTTCCGGAGAATGAACGAAAATTTCTCGCCGGCGTAGAGGCGCAGTTCGACAGCGAAATGGCCTATGCGAATCTGCGGGAAGAACTTACAAGTCAAGGCGTGCTGTTTGTGAGCTCATCCGATGGGCTGCGCGATCACGGAGAAATTTTTCGTCAATATTTTGCAACTCTCGTCCCTCCAGGCGATAACACTTTTGCAGCACTCAACGGCGCAGCATTTAGCGGCGGAAGTTTCATTTATGTTCCTCCGGGAGTACATGTTGCCCAGCCGCTGCAGGCCTATTTTCGCATCAACGCCGAACAATTCGGCCAATTCGAACGCACGCTCATAGTCGTTGGAGAAAATGCCGAACTGACTTATTTGGAGGGATGTACAGCTCCACGCTTCGAAAGCACCACGCTACATGCAGCTGTGGTTGAGGTAATTGCGCTACAAGGAGCGAAAGTCCAATACATAACCGTGCAAAATTGGTCGGATAATGTGTACAATTTAGTGACAAAGCGAGCTAAGGCGATGGCGGGCGCTGAAATACGCTGGATTGACTGCAACATCGGATCGGCGCTCACAATGAAATATCCTGCACTAATTCTCGCCGGCGAACGGGCAAGGGGGGAAGTGCTATCCATATCAGTCGCAAAGGGTAAGCAACGGCAGGACACGGGGGCGCGCGCCATACATATTTGTCCAAACAGTTCATCCCAGCTGATTTCCAAATCACTCTCCATTGATGGCGGATCGACAACATTTCGGGGCCAAATACTTACGGCGGCAAACGCCCACGAATGCCGATGCCACAGCCGATGCGACGCGATGCTGATCGGGGAAAATGCTCAGTCGCAAACACTTCCAAAAATTGATTGCCGCGGCCGCAACTGCACCATCGAGCACGAGGCATCACTGTCGAAAATCTCCGACGAACAGCTTTTCTATTTGCGGTCAAGGGGCATGGGAGAATCGCAGGCGCTCAGTTTGATGGTGAACGGATTTTTCAACGATCTAATTCGCGAATTCCCAATGGAATACGGAGTTGAACTTAAAAGGTTGATAGAGATGGAAATGGACGATGCGAAGGGACATGGCCAATGGATGTAATCGAAATAATATCTTGCCCGCGAGGGATTAGCATAAGTTGCGATGGCACCAAATGCACATGCCTAGATTTCGCCGACGGCTGCCGTGGAAAAACGCCACTCATAGTCACCGTTGGCGGAAATGGATCCTTTCATTACTATCTCCGCCTGCCGCAGAGTGATGGCTGCATTGTGTTCGATCAAACTGTTACAATTTCGCTAGTTGAGCCTGGCGCATCAGCGGAAATTTATGGGCTCCTAAGCGGCGCCGGATCGAGTTCAATTTCAATTTCAATTTCGCTGCTCCACTACGCAGATAATACCAACAGCTCCTGCAACATCGGATCAATCGGCGACGGATGCTGCTCAATTTCCATCACGTCCAAAATTGCCGTCGGAAGTGGCACCAAGAATTGCTCCAGCTCGATGCAAATCAACAACTTACGCCTATCACCACAGTGCCAAGTCCGCGCCACACCAATATTGGACACGGCAACGGCCGACTGCAGCTGCAGCCACGGGGCAACGGTCGGCGACCTCGATCGAGATCAGCTTTTTTATCTGCGCTCCAGGGGTTTAGATAGCGCTGCAGCAAAAATAACTCTCCGCGGTGCATTTGAAGAAAAAATTCTTCGGAACTTCCCGAAAGCATCTAGCTGCAACGGCTAACGCAACTTTGTCCTCACCTGCTTGAGAGGTTTTTTTGGCTGATTCGCAGGAACGGCGGCAGCTTGCAATCGCATCTTTCTCTGTATGAGCGTTTGCTGCACGATGCCGATGGAGTTTTGAACGGTCCAGTAGAGCACCAGGCCGGCGGGAAAATTGTAGCACAAAGCAGTGCAAATGAGCGGCATAGCCGACAACATCCAGCGCTGCCCCTGACTCTGCGTCGGCATGGGAGTGCTGCGCATTTGCATGAACATCGTAATTCCCATGAACAGCGGCAACAGGTTAAGCGGAATCGGCCCCAGCTTGGCGACGGTATCAGCAACGGATAAATCTTTAACCCACAAGAATTTAGCAAATCGCAACTCCGACGCCGAACGGAGCATGGAATAGAGACCGAAAAAAATTGGGATTTGCAGGATGAGCGGTAAACAGCCGGCTGCTGGATTTACGCCGTTCTCCCGGAAGAGTTTCAACGTCTCCTCCTGGGATTTTTTTGGATTTAGCTTATAGCGGCGCTGTATGTCCTTGAGCGGCTTCTGTATGCTCGCCATTTTCTGCGACGAACGTACCTGGGCCGTGACCAAAGGCCACAGCAGAAGTTTGACTGCAACGGTGAGTAAAACTATGGCCCAACCCCAGTTAGGCACAATCGCATGGACGCCCAGCAGTGCAAAGAGGAGCAATTTCCCGAGAAAGCCGAAAATCCCAAACTCCATCACCCGCTCCCTGCCGCCGCCAAGTCTATCCAGGCGAACGTATTCGAGCGGTCCAACGTAGTAGGAAAAGTCCACAATGGAGCGGTCTCCGTCCGCGGTTAGTGGAATTGTCACGCTGCCACCAAGTCCTCCGGCTGAGATAGTTCCGATATCAATGGGGGCACATTCGGCGGCGATGGCAGGCCGCGACGGCGTCAAAATTGCCGCAAAAAAATGATTCTTTATTGCGGCCCAAGTCATTGCCTGGCGCCAATTTATGCTGTCACGTCCTTCGCGGCGACCGATGCCAAAAAAGCCTCCGCTGCTGGAAAAGCTGCGCATTGGCGTAAAGTGCGCACGTTTGCCATCATAGCTAACAAATTTCAAGTTGTCACCAACGTCGCCATTGGTCGCGGGGAGACTTCCAAGTGACAATTCGATGGCATCTATTCCGCTGCCGACGACTGAGATACGCTGTCGCAGATCGTAGGGATCTCCTGCTCCATCGGACGGTGAGAGTTCGTAGCTGCGCTCCACGGTTTTTCCATCGGAGAGTCTCCCGCGGAGGAGCAAATGATGCTGAGTTGATTCTGCGACATGGAATTGCACCGAAGACAATGGGACATAATTTCTATCAACCAGCAGCTGCGCCGTGAGCGCGTCCTGTACGCTGTCGTAGTCGTCAAAGATCCATGGCGCTGAGCTGTCGCGATTTGCAGCGTATTTTAACATGGCGATGGAGCGTATGCCGCCGCCCGTTGGCGAAATTTCCACGCGAATGAAGTCATTCTGCAGCAACAGCGGAGGATCATTGTGCCGCCGCTGTCCGTGGCGCGGAGTCTTTGCCGGACGATGCCTCGGCTGCTGCTCCTGTGTCACGGCGGGAACCTGCTGCGGGCCAGCTACTTGCACCGTATTTTTTTTGGCCTCGCCCAGCATCAAAATGGCGGCGAGGAACAGAGAAGAAATCCCAAGAAAAAGAAATTTTTTATCCATCGTGATAACTTGCTATGGGGCAGGATCGTAGCCGCCGCGGACCAGCGGATTGCAGCGGAGAATGCGCCAGATTATCAGGGCCAACGCTTTGCCAATTCCGTGGCGCAGAAGGCATTGCCTGGCATATTCGGAGCAGGTTGGAACAAATCGGCAGCGGGCCCAGGGCCCAAAAATCGCTATCTTCAACGGAGAGATGAATCCGTAGGCGCGGAGTAGCGCCAATGACAATTTCGCTGGCCGTGATTTTACCACCACAGTGGAATCTGTCACCCGGCCGTCGGCCTTGGCAAGCTTTTTACGCGCAGAGAAAATTTCAGCGGCAGCCGATCCGAAAGCAAATCGCGCCAGGTGCTTGGAATTTTCAACTCAACTTGATGGCGGCAGCGGCGGCCCATCTAGCTCGCCCCATTGGGCTTGCGCATTACAACGAAGGTTAACGGCAAATACTCCTGTACATGCAAGTGCTTGCGCATATAATATATTCATGGAGGCCGGCGGCGGCCATTTCGATGTCATCAGATCTGCGTTTGCGTTTGACGCCCTTGTCGATGTGATTGCGCCGACAGCCGTCTTCGGTTCGCCATTGCAATCATGCAGAACGTCGCCGTTGGCGAATGTCACATGTGGGATAATGCAAGCCATTTCCACTGGAGCAACTAGGACCGTTTTCGTTGCACTTTGCTGCTTTAGCTGCGGCATTTTCTACGCTTACCACAGGCGCAGAGCCAGAAAAATTGCCGCCGCAGTAATTTGCGAATTCAAACTTGGCAAAAGCATCGCCGCCGCACTCGAACGCATCGGCTGTGACAAATCGCTCATCACTTTGGTGGGCGGACACATGGCAACAGTCATTCAGCTGTGCCAGGATGCCGATCTGGCGACTAAAAAACTTCGGACTCTGTGCAACGAAACGTTTCTGCAATTCCAAAGCGTCAGAATATTCACGGACGGATGGGTTTCCGATGCATGTGACGTCGACGATCGTAGACAGGCAAGCGCAGACGAACCGCTGCTCTTTGGAGATTCTCAAGCGACACATCCTCTTCGACTCCAGCAGGTTAAATTATTTAGGGCAGCGGATCCTGCAGAAGCCATTTTCATGGCCATCGGGAATACCGTCGCAAATAATATCTACGCCGACATTCTTCCGGAAAAAATCACCACAGCTAAAGAACTTGAGCGATATTTGAGCACGGAAATTGGCCTGGAACTAATCCCCGGCATGGAAGGCAACATTCAGAAAATAGTCGCCGCCATCGCGGAACTTTTTTATCTGGCCGACGCCTATGCGGATTTCGCGAAAAGTATCAGCAGCGCGAAAGCGATACGCAAAAATGCAATCGCGCACTTCACCGAAACGCACAAACCACACCACCTGGACCATGGTGGACCTGAAGAAACTCCAATGGAGAGAGTGCTTATGGCATTTGAATCGAACATTTACAGTTCGGAAAATGTTGCCCGCAGAGAATACGAAATTGCGATTGACTCACTCAATGGGAAGTCACTGGCGCAAAAACTGCACGATGTGCTTCTGCTGGGCGGACATAGCAAGACAACAGACGGCGGTGCCTACGCGACGCTTGTGCCAGCAAATCAATTTGGCGATGACATAGGCGCAATACACGCTGTCTTCGAAGAACTTGGAACTATCGTCACCGGCGCATTCGCAGCACACATTCGCAATGGAAATTTGCCGCATTTATTCCGCTTTCAATTTGATCTGCACGCACTTATGCTAAGATTGCTCGGCGAGCCAACCGTTGCCGAGCTCCGGCCGGCGGCCTACGGCAAAGTGGCGGCAGTGCTAAAAAAATTCATTTCTTCCGTCGAAAAGTGCTGCAAAACCGCCAAAATCGGTGGGCTAACCGTCGCCGAACACGTGTCAATTGCAGCTATCGAGTCGCTAGGGAACGGCAAGCAAATGCGCCAACTAGAACTACATCTAGTAAAATTTACAAAATCGCTTTCAATCGAAGAATAATCGCCGCACGGCGACTTGGCGCCTTATCTGTAGCATTTTCGCGCACGCCGTTTTGCGATTAGTTTGATTTCTGCAAGACGTCGTCCACTGCCAGCATACCTTTTGTACGTATCTTTTTTGCGAAGGTGGAAATCTCTATCTTTCTTTTCGTCAACAGGGATTTTTCGATTTTCCAGGCTACTCTCGGTAGCCAGATGAAAACATACGCGACTGAAACTGGCACCAATAGCACCCACATCGCTGTGACCTTGCCACGGACGCCGAACGGACGACTGCGGAGGAACATGCATCAATGCAAATGCGCGAAATGAATTGCGGAATCTCGATTCAGGCGTACTCCAAGTGTGCATGCCGTTGCCGATGCATACCAGGAACTTAATGGCAAAAGAAGATGCGGCGCTGGCACCAGTCCTGACGCAGTCGCCGCCGAACACAAATCTTCGGAGCCATTCATAGGGATCCGCTACATGGTCCAAAACGCCGATGACAATTGATCTCACCGTTGTGGTGCCGATGTACACAGGACAAGTGGTTCCGTCTGTGCCTGAAAGCTCAATCGCACTACAGTCGCTGCTTATGGAAGAGATTGGCACTGACATCAAAGTTATCGGGTAGAGACTCACGGGCTGCGCCTAGCAGATGGACGATAAATTTCAATAAAAATTGTTAAACCCAACCGGAGGAACGCCATACTCCATCGGCCACTTTGGCGGCCACGGCCATTTTGTCTTGCCTTCATGTGCAATCTCCAAAGACTGTCGACGGTGCGTTTTAGCCTAGTACTTTTCTTCCTAGCACCGTTGCTCGAAGCACCTGCCCATGGAGACGGCTCCCATGACTGCCAGGTGGGGTTTTCAATTCCATCCTACGGTCCAGGCGGAGAACTACTTTGGGACGCCAACGGTAGCTACACCGAAAGCGTCGACAAAACTGGGAAAATTCTTCTCCACAGTCCGACGGTCAGCCTCTTCTCCAGCAACGGCATGCGCATTCGGACGCTGCTATTTGAAAGCCAATCGGCGGAATTTGACGTCGAAGGCGGCCGCATTTCAGGGGACGGCATAGTGCACATCGTTGGCTGCGGATTTACCGCAATAGGAGAGCGTTGGACGTTTTTTTCGCGGGAAAGGCTGCTGCGCGTCGACGGCCACGTCCAGGTGTTCTTCGAGACCGAGCAGGCCACCGGCGACTGGCAGCTGGCCGGCGATGACCGCTTCACGGCGACTTCGACGGGCGGACTGTTGATAGAGGATTGCGCCGGAACATTTTCTCTTCGGTTTTCACGGCAGACAAGTTTGCGGGCGCAGAATTATTCAATTCAATGCGACGAACTTACCGTTGAAATTCCACTGCCCTGCGGCGAGGAAATTTTGGGCCAAAAACTTCCGGCAGAATCATTTCGCATGATTCTAGCCAGCGGCAACGTACGCATGGATGACCCGGAGAGGCACATGGCCGCCGACGAGGTGCGAATTTTCCCGGGAAATGACGGCGCTATCATCCTCAGCGGCAACGTGAAAATCATCGAAGGCGGCGAAGAAGTCAGCGGCCAGCGCGCCCTCATCCGCGGCGACCGCCACTGCATCCTGGCAACTGAAATCCCCGGCGACGGCGAACCGATTTTGGACATCGACTAAATGGAACGGGATCAAGTCATTGCCATCGCAATCATGGCGCCGCAACTGTTCCTCGGCGCGTTACTGCTGCTGTGGCGGCGGAAAAAACTCTCCATAACCAATTGCGGTGGGCCGATTTGGCGCGGAAGTGGAGGAGATGCCGCGGCCATGATCTTTTCGGCGTTTTCATTGATTTTCCTTCTGCCGGAATTCGTTTTCCAATTTTTCACCGAAGAGTGGGCGCCAACACTGTCGGAATTTATTGGCTGTCTGGCACTTGCAATTTTTGGGTGCGCCTCCATGGGGCGGGGCTATTTTTCCTTTTCCAACGGCAAAGCGCAGGGCAAATTCGGCTGCACGGGAATGATTTGCCGCGGAATTGCCAATCACCTACGCGCAACTCCGCCAATTTTTCTAGTTGGCATGGCGTGGACGCAAATGCTGATATTCCTCCACGCAAAAGGTTTGCCAATTTCAATCGAGGCGCAGGAGCTGCTAGTTTCCATGGGAAACTTGCCGGCGCTCGCGGCCGCCATCGCACTGCTTGGAGCCGTGGTTCTTGCGCCGATCGGCGAAGAAATTCTCTTTCGTGGAGCGATTTACCGATACCTCAAGGGCACAATGGGAGCTCCAAAGGCCGCAGTCGCAAGCAGTTTGCTGTTTGCCATCCTCCACGGCAATCTCTGCGCACTTCTGCCGCTGTTCGTCCTGAGTTTGCTCATCACTTTGGCCTACGAGCACGATGGCAACATATTGCCCTGCATCGTGATGCACTGCCTATTCAACTGCAACGGCGCCGCCATGGCCCTGTGCGCCTCCTAGAGGCCGTAGATTGCGCGGCTGCCAAGATATTCCTCTATGCGCAACAGCTGGTTGTACTTGGCAATCCTGTCAGTCCGTGAAAGCGACCCAGTTTTGATCTGGCCGGCGCCGGTGGCAACGGCGATGTCGGCGATGGTGCTGTCCTCCGTTTCGCCGGAGCGGTGGGAAATTATCGTTCCGTAAGATGCTCGCTTGGCCATATCTACGGCATTTAATGTCTCCGTAAGCGTTCCGATTTGATTCACCTTCACCAGGATGGCGTTTGCT
>JAITDL010000073.1 GCA_031282565.1 Puniceicoccales bacterium | reverse complement strand
TGTCAGATTGCAAATTCTCCGAAGAAGTTGAAAACATCCTACTAAATCCTAATGCCTAGTGACTATTCGCCGGCAACGTCGCGCGTTCACAGCTATGTACCAGAGCCATTCCCTGCAGTAGCATGGAGATCACGGTATGGCCAAGACGTAGCCAACCTTCAGCTGCGCAGGAGATCTAAGTTGGTCCCTGTTGGCATCGAAAATTTCACGCCATCTAGCTGCTGTGCCGTAGGTCTTTAGACTTATCGATGACAGCGTATCGCCGTTCTGCACCGTGTAGTGGCGGACTCCATTCGCAGCGGCTGCAATCGACTTTTCCGCTGCAGCAGTTTCCGCCAGCTGCCCACCTCCGCCAACGGGAGCGACCTCGTGTATTTCGTTGAGTTTCTGCAGCAGGACAGTCACTTGCCGCTTCAACTTGGCATTTTCATCCTGCATGGCCTTTAGCGTCCGCAGCATGTCGCCGTGATTTTCTCTGCCAAGTTGCTTCAACACAGGGATTTGTTCAAGGTATGCCTTCTCCGCCGTGGCGATGCGCTGGCGGACCAGTGCCGTCTGACGATTGGGCGAGGATTTCCTCAAGTATTCGCGGTAGTGGTAGATGGCACTCAGCGGATCACGGCGGCTGGCGAGGTAAATTTCCCCACATTCCAAGTGAGCTTCGGCGGCATATTTGGAATTTTGCCGCGTCGTATTTAGAAAACAGCGCAGCGCCGCATCGCATTTGCCCTCCTTCATGAAAGCCTGGCCGCGGTGGAAGATGCGCTCTCCGCGGTCGCCGCGCGAAGGGGATTTCCCGCAGCCGCAGAAAACCAGGCACAGTGACGCCAGCAGCGCGAAAATAAGATTCCGTGATGATTTCCAAGGCGAGCCCATGGAGCCACTTCCAATCAAATTATTCCACTTCCTCGCCATCCTTTTCTTGCGTCGACGGGGCAAAGGTCCCTCCCGATATTATCATCTTCATGGCGTCGCCGATGGACATTTCAAGCTCCCTGCATCGGCTCCTCGGTACGAAAATCAAAAAACCAGACGTCGGATTGGGTGTCGTAGGGACGAAAACGCCGACAGTCGGGGCATCTTCGTTGGAAAGTTCTCCGATTGCCTCCGATGAAATGAACCCAATGACAGATATTTGCGAATCCGGCAACCGCAGCAGCACGGCTTTTTGGAACACGGCGCGCTTGCCGTCGGCAAAGGTGCTAACTATTTGCTTGGACGTGCCATAGACCATGCTGACAAAGGGAACTTTGCTGATAACATTTTCCGTAATTTTTATGAACCAACGGCCGGCAACGTAGCGGGAAATTGCACCAACGGCGGCAACGGCAACTATGGCGAAAATTATTGCGATGCACTCCGCCATAAAAGACCCAGGGGCTGATAGCTTTACACCGCCAAACAAAACATCGCTAACGGGGCGGCCGACGTAGTCCATTAGTAGGGAGACGGCAAAAATTGTTACGCCGAGCGGCAACAAAGTTAGAAGACCGGATAGAAACGCCTTGCGAATGAACCGAAACACAATTCCCATTGTCCACCGGCTCCAATTTCGCGCAATGCTAATTTGGACAATTTTTACTTCGCCCTAGCAAAAACCTTGCGGCGACGAAAATTATGAAAAAATGTTTTTCCATGGAGATTGACCGCTGCAGCAGATGCGGACTTTGCCACGGCCTGAAGCGCGCCGTCGGACTGGCGGAAAATCTCGTCGCAGAAGGATGGAACGTGTTCACCGACGGCGACCTGAGCCACGGCGATACGCTTGCTAAACGCCTCAGCTCCATAGGTATCGCAAACTGGGATGGGAAACTGCGCGAATTCGGCCACCGCGACTGCATTTTGATCCGCAGCCATGGAATTTCGCCGGCGCGCCACAAACTGCTAAACTCGTTGGGCTGCAAAATCTTCGACTGCACGTGTCCCGTTGTCCGCGCCAGCGGAAAACTCGTTGAAAATCTGGTGGCCAAAGGAGGCTACGTCATTTTTTTCGGCAAAAAAAACCACCCGGAGCTAATCGGTCTGGCGGGGCACGGAGGAAGCAATCTCGTTGCCTGCGAAGACGAAAACGATTTGGCGGCGATCAATCAACCGGTCGACAAAATGGTGGCACTCATCTGTCAAACCACGGCCGACGGAGACAAATTCTCGAAATTCAGCACCGCCGCAAAAAAGCGCTTCCCAACCATTTCCGTCATAGACACAGCCTGCCGTGAAGTTGAACTGCGCCGCAGCGAATTGCGCGAAAAACTTCGTGAAAAAAAATTCGACGCCCTATTAGTCGTTGGGAGCAAACGATCTAGCAACGGCAGAGCGCTGGAGGAAATCGGCAAAGCTGCTGCAGTTGAGACATTTCTAGTAGAATCTGCCGAGGAACTTCCAAAAAATTTCACCGACGCCCACGACAAAATCCTCATCGCATCGGCAACGTCCACGGCAATGGAAACCGTTGCCGCCATTGAAGTGTCAATTTCGGCAGCCGCTGTGTGAGCTTATACTATTCCAAGTCCCGGAACATCTGGATCTCTACCGATCATTTGGTAAAGTTCGATGGCATCAATCATTCTGCGCGCACGGTTTCGCACTAGTTCTTTTGTGTTTTGATCAACATAGCATGCCGCATATCTGGCTCTATATTTACCATCCATATTTGGCGAATATTCTGCATTTTTGTAATTACCATAGAATGGCATGACCCCCTGAAGAATTTTACCGCCACCAGGCTTAGCAGCTTCAGCAGCTTGCGCTTTAATAAATTCTCTTTTTGTCATAACTCTGATTATACGTCCAGGAAACTTGAGGTCAAACATTTTTACACCGGCAGCCTTCCTTAGTTCTTCGAACGCGCTAACTTGAGTTCCACAGCCATCAATCTTAGCATAGCTCTCCTGAGCGAAAACAAAAGAACGGTGTGCAGCCGTAGCCACGTGTATCGGTGTCTTATTATGTCCTTTAGCAAAGCCACGTACTGCCGCAGCTTTTGCAGCATCGTCGTCGCCACCCAAGTCTCTATCAGGTATTGCAACAGTAATTGCCGGATTCGGACCTTCAAGCCCATGCATTAGTATTCTGCCAGATTTACCCATCAGCTCTGCAAGCGCTTTTTTTTCATCAACGCTTAGCTCTTCATCTTTAGCTGCTTTTTCCATCAGCTCCCCGAGCCTAGTGCGGACAACTCTTGGTTCTAATTCTTCCGTGCCGTCACCGCCGCCTAGCACTTTGACCCTTACCTTTTCTCCTTCTCTAAAATTACCGAGCAAAAAGTAAATTTCTGGAATCGTCTCGTCTATTACGCCGAATTGCTTCATCTCTTCCCCAATTCCGAAACGAGCCCCAATGTTGCGCATCCCTTCAATAGTTAATAGAGTTGGACCACCTTCACCGACGGCCGGCATTCTAAATTCTTGCCCATCTAGATCATCATGTATTGCGTATTTACCGTCGCCATCACCAGTTCCTTTTCCTCCAGCTCGCCTTTGATCGTCTGCGTGCATGAACGCCACCTGCGAAGGTACAGACGCTGGCATGGCACTCATTCTTGCAAATCCTGACATATCACCCATGGCACAGTAATTATGACGAACTAATTTTCGATTGGCAAATGTGTTTACTATGAAGTCTGCTAGCTGCCTATGGCTGAGGGAAATATTTAATTGGGAATGGGCTTCGATTAGACTTGCCATGGGCGGCGGCGGCCATTGGGCTCAGGCGAAAGGGTATTTCGTGTGTGATTTGCGCCGCTGCACGGAGAGTGAATTTGTTAAACTGGCGGAACGACTTCGCCGACGCATAATCGCCGTCGCCGAGGAAAATGGCGGCCACCTTGCATCGAATTTGGGCGCCGTTGAGCTGAGCATCGCACTCCACAGCGTTTTTGACATCTCCGTCGACCGCATAGTTTTCGACGTCTCACACCAGTGCTACGCGCACAAGTTACTCAGCGGCAGAGATGGAGCGCGATTCACATCCATGCGCAAAAGTGGCGGATACGGCGGCTACTGCGACTGCCGCGAAAGTGACTGCGACCCATTTACTTCCGGCCACGGCGGTGCGGCACTCTCCGCCGCACTTGGCCTCGCCGTCGGGCGCGACAAATCCAACGGCTCCTGCCACGTGGTCGCGGTCCTCGGCGACGGATCTCTCTCCTGTGGACTAACTCAGGAAGCATTCCAGCACGTGACGACGGCAACAAGTCGTTTGATCGTGGTGATCAATGACAACGGCTACGCCATAGATCAGAGCGTCGGCGCATGGGCTAAACATCTCAGCGAAAGCAATCTAATTTGGAATGCTTTTCGCAATCTCTACGGACTAGACTACTTCGGGCCGGTAGACGGCCACGACTTCGGCCAACTAATTCCAGCACTGGAACTAGCAAAAATGGCAGAGCGACCAGTTCTAGTGCACATAAAAACGCAAAAGGGTCGCGGCCATCGGCTGGCAGAGCGCGCTCCAAATGAATTTCACAGCCTCTGCCCGCGGAAACGTGACGGCATAAGCCTCACGGCCGAAAATAGTTACGCCGACGCACTCGGATTAAATCTCTGCCAATTAGCGGCCCGTGATCCGTCCATCGTTGCCGTAAGCGCGGCCATGGCCATGGGAACTGGACTTGATAAATTCGCTAAGCAATTCCCTGACAGATTTTTCGACGTCGCAATGGCGGAAGGCCACGCCCTAACATTCGCCGCCGGATTGGCAAAAGGCGGGCTGAAACCGATCTGCGCAATTTATTCCACATTCGCCCAGCGCGCGGTGGACAACTTCTTCCATGACATATGTTTGCAAAACTTGCCAGTGATTCTCTGCCTCGACCGCGCCGGCCTGTCATGCTTCGACGGCGACACGCACCACGGCCTCTTCGACATGGCACTTTTCTCCAGCTTCCAAAATTGCATCGTCGCACAACCATCTTCTCTGGAAGGGTTTGGCTCCATGCTGCGCGGCGCCATCCAGTGGCAACGGCCGGCGGTCATTCGCTACGGCCGCGGAGTAGCTGGAACCTTGCCGTCAGCTGCGGAACTACCTCGCGCCGTTTCAGTTGGCAGTGCAGAGGTGATCGTCGACGGGGAAGACATTTCCCTGTGGGCACTCGGCCAGCGGCGAGTCGAGCAGGCCATGGAGCTAGCCAAATTGTTGAAACTCAAGGGGATCTCCGCGGAGGTCGTCGACGGCCGCTTCGCAAAACCAATTGACCGAAAGACACTTGCAAAATCTTCGCAGAGGAAGTTGCTCATTTCCATGGAAGATCACGTTGCCACCGGCGGATTTGGGTCACAGCTGTCCATGGAACTCTCTGCCATGTGCCTCGCCGTGAACTTCATGGCTGTTGCGTGGCCCATGCCCGTCGGTTTTGCGGAATCGAATGCTATCCTGGAACGGCGCTGCGGCCAAACGACGGAGCAAATTTTCGCTAAGATTATTCTCCGGTGGAATGAGTTAGTGCGCAGAAAATCTTCCAGGATGGACAAAGAGCGAGCCGAAGCACACGGCGGTGAGGACGATGTGCAGCAGCATGAGATCCACCTGGGTCGCATCGGCGAAGATGGACTGGCGGATGAGGATAAG
>JAITDL010000060.1 GCA_031282565.1 Puniceicoccales bacterium | reverse complement strand
GATACGATAGACTAGTTGCGATCGCCAACGAAAGATATCCGAATCTTAATGACGAACTCGCTGCGGTTAGTGCATATGGCGGGTCGCCTCTTGTGCAAAGCGACGTCGGGTTTATGACTGGCCTGAAAATGCTGTCGCGGTCATGCGTTGCATCGGGATGCGGCTGCTACGGCGCAATTGCCCTGCTCATTGAGATTCGCAGCATTTGCCCAGAGGAACTTGTGCACATGGCCCATTGCACGGCAACGGGGAAGGATTTCACGATGCAGCTCCAGAAGCATGGCTCCAGAGAAATATGTTCCGTCACAGTCCACCGCTTGACGTGTGGTGTTGTCGCACAAATGCGCAAGGTTTTCACTGAAGGTTTCAGGTCAATGCTCGTTGGAGCACTTGTGACCAGCATCCAGATGGCTTTGGAGATGGAGTCGATAAATGCCGGAATCTATTTCGCTGAGCTGCAGCTGTCATTGCTTCTCATGTGCATGAATGTTGTGGCGCCGCTAGAGATTTCAAAGCACCTACGCCACATTGCAGAAAATGCTGACCGGCTGCGCGTGGAGTTTATGTGCAATTATAAAGCCATGCGCAATGCGATCGACGTCAGCCCCTGTTTCGTAACTTGGCGCCACTTACCGTCATGTGCCTACAGTGTCGTTCGCGATGTTTTCCAAAAGGCATCTGGCATTTGCGAGGTCCTTGTCGGCTGGTTGATTACGTGGCTATCGGAGACAGTGCCAGGACTTTACATGTGTATGATCCAAAATGAATCCCCCAATATTTGCTTTTTCGGGATCGACAAAGAGACGCGCATTAAACTCGTTGGCAAGCTCTCCGACATGGATGTTTATGGTTATCCGTGCTTTCCCGTCGATGACTCTCAGAATCTCGACCGCTACGATGGTTTAGTGTTGGTAGTTTGCTACACCCATGGAGCTAGTGTTATTAGCGAAAAATTGGCACAGTTTTGTGGTCTTCGTTTCCTGTTAACCGCCGTCGATGCGAAAAATGCCGCAGAAGAAGCCAGCAGAAACATGGCGCTTCTCGTCGGAAATGATCCTTCAACGGCTCGAGTTTTTATGGGAACAGGCAGCGATCTCGCATTCTACGGCATACCTAGTCTGCGAAATGTTCACACTCCGTACTATGCGTGGCGCGGCGCCGCCCATAATGTTCCACCGCTGGCGATTAGTTTGCAGCCATCTAACCAACGTGCTTTGTTTGAGGTTGCTATGAAACTCTTGCCATTTGGCGGTGCCATTGCCGCAATTGCCGTTGAAGTGAATCGCGGCAATGGGTATTGGCAGCGTGATGGATGGCTCATGCTGACACGCCTCGTAAATGGCTCTATTGCCTGCGCATTTCATGATGCAGCATTTGCATGTGTCGCGGACGAGTATGACTCAGCCGGAGTCGACATAGAGTTTGCAGTGATTTACGTAAATTCAGATAGTAAGGCAACCCCTATGAAATCATTCCGTCATATTACATGGAAAGGCAAACGATGTGCAATAGCCGAGAAGTCATTGCCCAGATGGTATACGGCGAAAATAGCTTCTGACAATGTGCGTGTCCGGTTGTTTGCACCTCTTGGATCAATTACAGTTAAGGATTCCTGAGCTGTTCCCGTGCGCTCGTCCGTCGAACGATTTTGTAGACTAAATGGCTTCGGCGGACTGTGTTTGGATCTCTGGAGAAATCTTTTGGTGACGTTTGCACATCTGCAGCAGATGTGTCCGCAGTTTGTCCAATCCAATTGCGGCAAGGCAGGAAATTGGCAGCGGAGTCTCATTGGGAAATTTTTCCCTAAATGTTGCCAAGTTTTCGTGGGCTCCATCGACGTCCATCTTATTTGCGCAGACTGAGTATGGGCGCTCAGCTAGGCCGGATCCGTAGCGTGATAGTTCGTAGCGGAGTGTGGAAAAATCTTCCCATGGGCTGCGGCCATCGACGGCACCCATGTCTATGATGAATAGCAGTATGGGACAGCGTTCCACGTGACGCAGGAAGCGGAAACCGAGTCCGCGGTTTTCGTGGGCGCCACCTATGATCCCGGGTATGTCGGCAATTGTAAGTTTTTCACTCCCGGACACGACGGCAACCTTTGGATGCAATGTCGTGAAAGGGTATGGGCCCGTCGGCCTTTCCGTGGCCGTGAGCGCGTTGGTGAGGGACGACTTGCCGGCGTTTGGGAACCCGACGAGGCCCACGTCCGCTATGACCTTCATTTCAAAGCGAAATTTGCCATTTTCTCCCAGTTCGCCGGGAATGGTTCTGCGGGGAGCGCGCACGATTGAGCTTTTGAAATGTTCGTTGCCAATGCCTCCCTTCCCGCCTTTTAGGAGCGTGACTCTGTCTCCGTGGCGCAGAAGTTCAGCGACGATTTCGCCATTTTCCATGGAATGAACCACCGTCCCCTCGGGAACTCGCAGGAGACAGTCGGCGCCGTTGCGGCCGTGGCACTGGGATCCCATGCCAGGCTGGCCATTTTCTGCGCTGGCGTGCGGTGTGAATTTGTAATCAACGAGATCTCCGACGTTGTGGTCGCAGACCAGCAGCACGCTGCCGCCATTTCCGCCATCGCCGCCGTTTGGACCGCCGCGCGGGATGTATTTTTCCCTGCGAAAACTCATGCAGCCGTGACCTCCATTGCCGGCGCGGAGAGAAACTTCCACTTCATCGATGAACATTTGTAATTTTGAGTTTACGCCGGCATAGCTAAAAACCTCGTCGACGTCACCAAAAAAAATGTCTCCCCCTACCTGTTTAGTGGCACGAGGATTGTAAGTTCCCGCATGGACGATAGTAGTGGGCTGAGCTGCACGTCGCCTTCCTGGAAAATTCCGTCGTCACTCGGCCGCAATTCGCTAACAGTTCCCAGGGCTATGCCGTCGGGGTAGGTTCCGCTAAGTGAAGATGTAACTATTTGCAGTGGAGTAGATTCTGAAGCTGTCATGTCGCTCGGCACGCAGCAGATGCGGCCCATGGGAGCGGAAAATCCTCGCTGGGCAATTCCTTCGTAGACAAGCGGTCTGCCGTCTCCACTGGCGTGCACGATGGAGCGAAATCGCGGATCACTCAGGAGAATTGCCACGCAGTTTCCAGCCGTCGCGGCACTGATTTTTCCGGCAAGGTGATCGCCGCACAGTGCGGCAGCACCTTCACAGACTCCGCCGTCTGATCCGGCGGATAGAGTTATTTCGTTCCACCAGGCAGTTTCTCCCCTGCGCAGGATGCGGCCGTAAATCTGTCTGAATCCTGGTATGTTGCGAATTTTTACCGTCGCATTTGCTTTCCCGATGGTTTCTCCGCCGGTGGCAACGCCATTCAGCAGCCGTTCGTTGGCGAGCTCCCTGGAAAGTTCAACGATTTTGCGCTCGAGCCATTCTTTCGATTGTGCGCGAAGGGACAGATGTGCGACGGAGCAGTTTGCGCAGTCTATCCCGTAGTAGATAGGTGCGGACAGCCATCGCAGAACTTTTTTTGAATTAGCGCGGAGCGCCACGGGGAGTAGCCACCACCCAAGTAGCACGATGAGAAATAGGCCAACCATGGACCAAGCGGAATTGGAGCGCCATCGTACCACAGCTTTTGGGTGCATGGTGACGCTCTCCCGTCGGCTGTCAAATTTCCAATTTGGAAAGAATTTTAACGAAATGGCCGACCGGGACGGAACTCCATTGACAGGGTTTGGCCACTCCTAGACTGGGGAGACCCAAATGTGGGAAATTTTACTAATCCTTTTCTTTCAGCTTGGCTTCTCGTTTTTTGCGTCGCTGCTCGATGGCGTTCTGGTCGGGGCTACGGCGTCGGAGATGGAAGAGCTCAAGAGAAAGTCGCCGCGTCTTGGCGCAATTTTTGAGCACCACCACGCCCACACCGACCGCACACTGTCAGCCATTTTGGCTATAGATACCGGCGCGACCTGCATAGGTTCCATCGTATTGGGGTCTCTGTTGGAGATTCACTATGGATCATCTGTAGTTCTTCCCGTGTCCATCTTTGTGTCCGTAATCGGCTTCGTTTTTTCTGACATACTGCCAAAAGTTATCGGCATTTGCTACCGGCGGAAAATTCTCGGATGGTGCGTATATCCCATAAGCGTCGTGAGTTTTGTGATGGGTCCCGTTGCCCTTCTCTGCTCGAAAATTGTCGGTGTGTTTTTGCCGGCAAAACGTTTTAGTGGAGCACTTAGCGATGAAACACTGATTCTAACAGCCCAGAAGGGTGTGCGCGACGGCGTTTTCAGTTCCATCGAGGGCGAGATGGTTGAGCACACGCTGACCTTGGACGACGTTGACGTTGAAACCATTACCCAGAAGAAAGTTTTTTCCATCTGCGCGAGTCAGACGGTCGGTGAAATTTTTCGCAAATATCCTGAAATTCCCTACGGCCGCATACCGGTGTACGATGGGGAGCGGCGCAACATCGTCGGCATAGTCCTGCGGCGGGAGATGCTGCGCGCACTTGCAGCCGACGAGCATGAGAAACTGATTAAATCCATGATGCGCAATGTTGTCCGCATTCCACAAAGTGCAAAAATTTCCAGTGCATTGGATCTTCTGCTGCAGCATTTTCAGCAAATAGCTGTCATCGATGACGCCGACGGAAATCCAATAGGAGTCCTAACTCTGGAAGATATTTTCGAATACATAATTGGCCGCGATATATTTGAGTACGATGATCTATCAAATTATTCCAGGGACGACGCCAGAAAGCTGCGGCTATTGCAGAAGAAACATGTGGGGGAGAAAATCATAGCCATTCCTCGACAGCGTAAAAGAAAGCCTGACGCTGGAAACGGCGCAGAACGTCAAGATGGACGGTAAATTTTTATTCATTTGCTAGCGTGGCTATTGCGCCGCGCTTCCAGCGCCGAGCAGGTTTTTTCTTGCCAAATGGTAGCGGCGGCCTAATATGGGTAAAGAATGGACGTTAGAGGGTTGCGCGGAAAAATCCAGCCTCATGTAGATACGACCGGCGGTGTTGATAAGCATGGCAGGGCTCACGAGCCTACCCACGGGCTGAAAGACAAAGATGGTAAGCCAGTTGACCTGTCGACTGCTGAAAAGCTCAGGGCAGTCGACAAAATATTTGCCAATGACGAGTATGGTAGAGGTGATTTAGGTGACGTGTTGCGAGGTATTAAAACACTTGAAATGCTTCCAGACGATTTTACGATTGAATTGCCTGATAGAAGAGTGATTAATGTACGGCAGTTTGCCGGAGAATTTAGAGCTTTTATTGAGGGGCAAGCTGCTGGTGACAGGCCGATTACAAGGGAAGGCTTCCTTGGTACAATGGTTCCGGGAACTCCTGAAAGCCAAGAGTATCTCCGCCAATTGGAGATTCTGGGCAAATTACTTTTAAAGACCGCCGCGAATGCCAGTCTTTCTGGTGAGCCAACGGCCGATAAATCACCGCAAACAGCTGATGAAGCTAGGGCGGTCAGACAAAGTGTTTTTGGTGATAGGCATCGAATTGCTAGTACGGCAGAAAGGGTAGCTGCTCTTGGCGCAAAGGTAGCCGAAAAAGTTAGAGACAAAAACGCTGAAAAAAAGTTTCACGCCCTACGCAAGGGGGCCCAGTCACAAATTATGGAATTTAATTTCCCTGGGTACAATGTCAAAGTGCATACGCACGACGAAATGATTGAGCTAATCAGGTATGCGATGGAGGCTGGTATTGATCCGCCTGAATTTGTTCAAATTGTAACCGCTCCAGACGGAACGCATTTGGCATATCAACGCTGCGTTTGGCGAGACGGCGGCATTCATCCACAAGGAAACCCAATGCGCTATAATGAATTTTGGGAATATTTAAGGAACAGGTACCCAATCGCCGAACCGGTTCATATGTTCGTGTAAACTTTGGCGTGCGCGAGGTTTAGCGGCGTTCATAGGAAAGAACTGTCATCTTGTCGTCTTTTTGCCTGCAGCGGATGCGGTAGGGTGCTATGCCGATGAACTCGTGGATGTGCATCTCTATTTCATTGGAGTTTTCCAGGAGGATGACGTCGCCAACGCGCAGAGAATCAAGTTCTCCGCGGGACATTTCCAGTGAAGCTATGGCATTTATGGCCGATGGTATGGCTGCTTCGTAGTGCCTATAGGGGACGGCTTCGAGCGGTCTGATGGAATCAAGGATCCTGTCCATCAAGCTGCGGTCCATGTGCAGCGATCCGGAAAGCACAAGCGGAACATTTTTGTTTTCGTGGGGATTTTTTTCGTAGACGTGAAATGATAGGTGGTATGGCAGAGATTTTCTGCGGTTTGTCCTGCTGAATGAAATGCCATCGACCGTCGCCGGTGCGCAGAGCCAACCTTCCAGCGTTGAAAGCAGAGGATCGAAAAGTGACTCAATGAGAATTTTTTGCACTTCTTCTGGATAGACCTCGAATGCCATTTTTTTCAGTCTGTCATCCAATAGGGCACAGGAAGAAATCGATTCAACTCCTATGCGCAGAGCTATTTCGCCTACCCGCAGATCAACCGATGCGCCGCAGTCGGACATTTCCTCGCTGTGTAAGGCGAGAAACAACTCTTTGCCGCAGTAATTAATGCGAATGATGCGCGCCCGATGGAATACCTCATTGTTGAAGTCAACGACCCACTGCGACACGGTCTCGCCAGCCAGCGAAAGCGCCGATATGGCGCGTTTGCGCCGCGGAGACCTTGCCGCCGTTTTCGGTTTTTCCTTCGTGACTGCCACTAAATTCTCCCCCGCGCCGTAGGCGAACTGCGCCACCCATTTGCATCTTCGCCATCATCTTCGGAAAAATACTCTCCCTTTGATCGGCCGCCGCTGCCTCCGAAAAGATTGGCGCCATTTCCTTCTTCGCCAACATTGATTTCCACGTCATTGAATTTCGTGCGCCCGATGAGAGCGGCTCGCAGAGTTTCCTGATTTTTTACTATGGTCTCCATCTGGGTGTCATTTGCAGTGAGAAATGCAACGGTAAGGGCCGAACCATTGCGCGACAGTTGCACCTGTGTTCCTGCCAATAGTGGATCCTTCAGGAGTATGTTAACTTTTTTTCCAGCCGAGATCACGCTTTCGCTGGCAATTATGCGGTCGACGAGTTTTGCCACTATTTCGTCGAATGTTCCATGGCGAACGGCCGATTTTGCTTCAGGAGCTCTGACGCTGCAGGTTGCCGCCGCCGCAAATGCGCACTGCGGCACCATCATGCATAGGCTTTCCCCGAGATCAACTTGCAGGTTAATTGGCAATAGGTCGTTGCGACGCTTTGTTTTGTCGCAGTGTGCATTTTTCTCGAGTGCATCGCGGAATTTTTCCGCATCACCGGCAGACGGGTCATTGCGCCCACTGTCTGGCAGCTTCTGTTCAGTGCGGTCGCTGCCAACGCGATGATCGGAAATTTCAAATTTTTCAAGTTCAGTTACCATTGCTTCTTCTCCTATGCTGCCGTGCAGACTTCATCCAGCGAAACTTCTTCATTTTGATTTTTTTGACGAACGGACTCTTCCATTTCTTTGTCGCTTGCAAATTCTTCAAGCTTTGCCTGCTCTTCGTTCCACTGTTCTCTGTGGGCGTAGAGCTTCTCAAGATCGCGCTGGACCTGGGACAGCTCACTTTTTTTGGCCTCAACCTCTTCCTTCGCCTTTTTCACGTCTTCCTTTGCGTCTTCTACCCGTTTGATGTAGTCAGGCTCCTTGCTCCGCATGGCGCGAATTGTCGTAGCGAGATCGTCTATGGCCCCGCGGTGCACGTCCTTCCTGATGACCTCACTGTAGAGTCTGTCAATTTCTGAGTCAACCCATTTTCTGTAGTCTTCCAGCTCCTTTTCTCTGATTGGCACCTGCTTTTCCGCTTCCTCAAGCCGTTCCTTGGCGGCCATGAGTTCCCGTTCTACGCGATCTTTCCTCAATGTGCGCACGCGGACTAGATCTGAGAGAACATATTTCACCACGGCAATAATCCATTATAGCCCAACAACTTCCTTTAATTTCGCGACCGTCTGAGCGAAGGTGTCCTTTTCGTGCAGACCCTGCCTAAGAAAGCCATTGATGGCGTCCATGCGATCTATGGCCTCGTCCGTTTCCTTGTCATTGCCGCGCTTGTACTCGCCGATGCGAATTAGCAGCTCAACCTCCTGGTATTTTGACAGCATGGTGCGCAATTTCCCTGCTGCTGCCAGGTGGTCCTTGGAGGTTATGGCGTTCATGACGCGGCTCACGCTGGAGAGCACGTCAATGGCCGGGTAATGGTTCGCAGCTGCCAGTTTACGTGACAATATGATGTGGCCGTCGATGATCGATCTCGTTTCGTCTGCCACCGGCTCTGTCATGTCATCGCCTTCCACAAGAACTGTATACAGCGCAGTTATTGAGCCCTTTTCCGATTGTCCGGCCCGCTCCATGAGTTTTGGAAGTGTGGCAAAGACCGATGGCGGGAACCCGCGCCGCGTCGGCGGTTCACCGGATGCTAGACCGATTTCGCGGAGTGCTCTCGCGAATCTAGTTACGGAATCCATCATGAGCAGGACACGCTTCCCCTTGTCGCGGAAGTATTCGGCGATGGCGGTGGCCACGTAAGCGGCCTTAAGGCGTTCCATTGGAGTTCTTTCCGATGTCGAAATCACCAGCACTGTCCGTTTCATTCCCTCCTCGCCCAGGTCCTTTTCGATGAATTCGCGCACCTCCCTGCCGCGCTCGCCGACTAGCGCAAGCACGTTGATGTCCGCCGTCGTTCCACGGATTATCTGTCCGAGAATTGTACTCTTTCCTCCTCCGGCTGCAGCAAAAATTCCCATGCGCTGTCCCTCTCCGCAGGTTAGAATTCCGTCAATTGCGCGGACGCCGAGGGAAAGTGGTTTGTTGATTGGTGCTCTGGTCAGCGGGTTAGGTGGGTCGGCGTAGACGGGGTAATATTTTTTTACGTGCAGCGGCCCCTTCTTTTTGACGTCGATGGGGTTGCCAAGGCCGTCGAGCACGCGCCCAACGAGTTCATCGCCGACGGGCACCATGTGCACCTGTCCCGTTGCTATTACTTCTGTGGCCGTCGAAACGCCAGCAAGTTCGCCAAGTGGAGTCAGCAGCGTATCCTGGCGTGAAAAGCCGACCACTTCAGCCATCAGTTCGCCATCCTCCCAGGGGGTCTTCAGCCGGCAGAGTTCGCCGATTTTTGCCTTTGGAATCGACGCCCGAATGATTGTCCCAACTACCTGCAGCACGCGGCCCTTTGATTCAACCAGGCACGCGTCGCGTAGGCGATCCTCAAAAGCCTCTTCACGGCGCTTCAGCAACTGGCGATCCACGGGGTAAGTCTGTACTATTGTGCTGTGTCTTGGCAAGATTTTTCCTGCGGAGAATTGTAGCTGCAGCTCTTTTGCTGAAAAACCTGTCACTTTGCTATGCATCGTCAGCTGCGTCATTTTCGTTTTGTTGGTCGCCAGATGCGTCATTTTCGTCTTGTTGTGGTTCAGGATCGAGATTGTGATGCCATAGAAATGCCTCGAGCTCTTCAGGCCCGCCATTTCTGGTGTAGTGTATTATGCATTTTTCATAGACCATAGTAGTAACTACTCCGTTTTCATCGTTGGTTAAATCAAACTCTATTTGATCGTCTATTTGATCGTCGCCATTGGCCAACTCCAATGAGGTGATGACGAGATTCTCGCTGCCAACGAATTCTTGGAACCTGTTCGCGCAGCTTGACTTATCGTCTTTTATGGTCGCAACGTTCAGCTCATGGCGGAGGTGCGTACTTTCATCTTCTACACTTATGACAGCTAAATTGAACATGTCGCCACCATTACGCTCTTGTGCGTCATCAAGTACCCGCAGTTCTCTCGGTACGAATCTACTTCCATCTAGGAGGTCATCAACTGTTGGCTTATCATATCCGCAATACATCCATACGCCTACTTCAGAGGGTTGTTCCGGATCGCTGTCGCCATCTTTGTAATAGCTAATGGTAAAGGCTATCCATCCTTTATCAATACACGCGTCGCTCTCTGTCTGGCGTATGCTGACAATTCTATTGGCGCCTAGAACTTTTGGCAACGTGGCGTAATCATCATGATACCTATTGCACATTAACGCAACAACGTCGGCACCAGAGCTGCCGCTGCTTTTGAATGTTACTCTGAACACAAGTGTATTTTTTTCAGCATAATTATGAAGGTTAACAATTTCACATTCCTTCACTGTGCAGCCGGTGTCGGTTGTCGTGCCGACGATATCGGCAAAATTCGCAGGCGCAGTAATGTCTGCATATTCCGGAAAATGAATGGTGGCATATGTCACTTTTCCGCCTAGGGTGATTTCATAGGATTCGCTATAATCCGAAGTGTCGTCTACTTCGATCAATCGGCAGCCATCGATGGTGCGCCCGCCGGCGACGCTTAGAAGTATCCTTTCAAGTGTGTCGCCATCGCAAGAGTTTTTCGCCGAGATTACCATTTGAGCGCGCATGCCGTTATTCTGTTTAATGGTGGCGGAAAACGTGCGTCCGGTGCGGTCGCTTGACGGAATGTCGACTACAGACCCGCGAACTATTTTGTTTCCGAGGCATGCGTACATTGCACTAATTTCTTTCGGTGCTTGGTCGATCCACAGGTTTACTGTCTTTGTGGTGCCATCGGAGGCAGTGTAAGTTAGTATGTGTGCCTTGCTGACATGGATATAAGTTGTTTCGTTTGAGTTTAATTCAATGCTTTTTATGCTATTTATATTACCCAATGCTTCACGCAGATTAGCTTCATCTTCGCCGCCACATACAACGGTGAAATTCACAAACGTACTAGTAGGTTCCAGCTCGCCCGAGTCGTCGTGCTCGGTTGCGGATTTGATCAAATCTAAAGTGTAAATGGTGTACTTAACGCCATTGACATCGATCTGTGATTCAGTCAACTCCTGATCATTCTCGGCCAGTTTAAGGGTTCCATTTCTCAGATTTTCCACGTCTTCATATTCGATCGTTGGCGGTGGAACGATTGGCGTCGGCTTAGGTGCAGCTGCGGTCCTGTCGCCGTGCCACAGCTGTAGAAAAATCCCGCAAAAACCTTTAGTGGCGCCAAGTCGAAAAAGTGTTACAATGTCCAGCAGCAGTGCAATTACGACAATTGGAATAAACAGCAGGGAGTAGAAAACCGCAGCTGTCCTGCAGAGAAGCGGTGAACGTCTACTGCTGCTCTGCCCCGTGACACTTACTCCGCTAGCCTGATTCGCGGCAATATGTATGTCTGCGCCACTCATATTCATTATTACGCGTTGCCTGTGAAATTTGTCAAGCGCAATGCGAGGCCGAATCGAATTTGCGCAGCTCATTGGCCATCTATGCGCGCGGCGGAGCAAGAACCTGCGAAAGTATTTCGCCGAAAACACCTAGGACAAAAACCATAACAAGTGCCACGGCGATTACTACGAAAAGTCCAGGGCCAACCACGAGCGCCCCGGTAATTGTTAGGCCGAAGACGCTCCCAATGACGGCCGTCGCCGCGAAGCCAATTTTTGCCACTGCAGAGAAAAATATGGACAGCATGCTGCTTACGAGCGTGATCTTTTCCGGGACTGGATCCGAATTATTTGGCGTGTACAGCTTTACCAGTGTCTCGGACCGTTCGTTGGCAATTTTTCTGGCAATTTTCTTCAATTGTTCACCATTCATGAAGTAGCAAGGAACAACGCCAGACGATATGCGCACGATGCAGGCATTGACTGAGTCCTCTTGCGAAATTTCTTTGCCTGTGCCATCATAACAAACTACACTCTGCGGGTTGTCTTCGCATAGTTTGAACATGGTTGCCTGCATGGCCGCCGAGACAGCCCAGACGACTAAGACTGCCGCCACAAGGGCTACCATTTTAGCGGCGAGTTCTTTCTTGGCAGTTTCGCTGGCGCTCGGTGATTTGGTTGGTTCTATTTCAGCCGGCGGTGCTGTAGTGCTCGCAGCAGTAGCAATGGCGGCAGCTGCATTCGGGTCAGATGGTGCGTCTGGATGTGTGTTACCATCTCGTACAGTGAGATCAATATGCGCCGATTGGTCAACTGACTGAGCTGGTTGTACGCTGGACACGACAAAAGATTATATGCATGAAATTTACAATGTGCAATGAATTTCGCTAGGAGGCTGGCAAGTGGAGGCAAAATAAAAAAACTCCATTGACATGGAGTCCATTGATTTTCACCATGGCGCATGGTCAGTTACACGCGTATGTCGGCGCTCTGCGCTGTTTTACTTCTCTCAGGCTGCGGATCCACACAGACCGGGCCATCTCCGGAATTGACGGTCTGCGGCTACGGCTGCGAGGACACGGCACACTATCGCAGCAGCAAAGATTGTCACGACTACGGCCGCAAGGACTTAGTTGGTCAGGTGTTCTTCGGTGTCGATGACGTTAAGCTCGGCGATGACGACAAATATACGCTAAGAGCCGTTATCGCGGAATTGAATAGCTACCCGGAGCGCGGAGTGCTGCTAGTCGGCTACTGCGACGGCAAGGGGAAGGAAACTTACAACATGTCGTTGAGCCAAAAGCGCATAGAAGCTGTGGCTGAATTTCTCCAGTCCGAAGGCATAGCGGCGGGTCGGCTCAAGGGTGATGCGCGTGGAGCTGTGGAGTCGGTCGCCAGGGGTCAGACAAAATTCGACAGACGTGTGGACATCATGTTCCGCTAGAGTTTTTTAGATCGCAGTTTCCATCGATTTCCATCAGTTTCATGAGTTCGTCCACGGCGTTTTTCTCTGGGATTGATCTCATGGCGCATTCACCTCTGCAGTAGAGGTTTACCGTGCCATTGCCGCAGCCAATGTAGCCGTAGTCGGCGTCGCCCATCTCACCGACGCCATTTACGACGCAGCCCATCACGGCGATGCGGAGGCCTGGGTAGCGGCCGATTTTCGCGGAGATTTCGTCGACCACGGCCGCGACGTCGTAGGCCGTTCGTCCGCAGGTAGGACAGGCGATTATTTCCGTGGAGAATTTCCCAAAACCGCAGGTCTGCAGCAGTGTTTCAACAATTTCCCTCCTCTCCGACCTGTTTGCGCCAGGTGCTATGAAGACCGAATCAAAGTCCCCGCTCCCAAGCAGTAGGTGTGATGTTTCCAACAGATATTGGTCGCCATCAAATGGTTTGCGGCCGGCCGGAACGCTGACGCCGTGGCCATCTGGTGGTGCATCGACGATTCTAGCTGTCGCGTGCGCCTTCGCCGGGAATGGGATCGGTGTTTTTTCGCAGAACGCCAGCAGTTTTTGGGCGAAGTTTATTTCTGCGGCCGGTGCTTCGGTGAGTGAAACGCGCAACGTGTCGCCAAGGCCATGAGAAAGTAAAGTGCCACAGCCAATTGTGGCCGCCGCACGTCCCCGAAAGCCTTTGCCGGCTTCGGTGACGCCGAGGTGGAATGGGTAGTCCCAGCCGAGTTCATCCATGCGCTTTCTGGCCAGTATGTTGGCTTCTATCGTTTGAAAAACTCCACTGCTTTTGAATGAAAAAACCAGGCTGTGAAAATTTTCCTCCAGTGCCCACTGGGCCATTTCAATGGCTCCGCCAATGATTGCTCCGACGCCGCGGCCGCAATTCCATTCCATTCTGGCGGAGATCGATCCGCCGTTGCTGCCTATGCGAACTGCCCTCCGGAGACGGTGCGCCTTTTGGAAAAACTTTTTTGCCTGTCCTTCGACGGAATCTTTTTCGCGGAGAAAGATTTCTTCATCATAGTCAGAGGCGGCCAAGCGGCGTGTTGTGGCGAAATTGCCTGGATTTATGCGGACTTTGTCAAAGAGATCTAGTGCCAGGAGAGCAAGTTCCGAGCCAAACTGCAGGTCGGCGATGAATGCCGCATTTTTCTCGGAAATTGCGCTGCGCACCAGTTCAAAATCCTTCAGCGAGCGGGACGTCGGGATTGCAGCGCGGATTAGGAAACAGCCGGCTCCTAGCAGTTGATCGATCTGCTCCAGGCATTTCTGCGGCTCTGAAAGTGGAACGGACAGCATCGATTGCGGCACAATTGGCCAGCTGCCGCCAATTTTTTGCGGGCCAATGGTCACAACTCTTGACCGCCGTCTCCGATTGGAAATGATCACCATGACAAGCTCCTAGTCTACAATTGTTTTTAAAGTTTCCCTAAACGCCAGAGTTTCGATGCGTTTGCATATGCGGTCCGCGGTTCCACAGCTGCGACGGAGCCACTTGGTTGCAGTTTCCGCCATGCACTTCCGCAAACTTGGCGATTCACCAATGGCGACGAGCAAATCGGCGACTTCACTGGCGCAGCGGCCCATGGATATCGCCTTCTCGGCCAGCAGTTCACCGATCATGTCGCTGAAATTTCCAACGGCTGGCCCAGCTACGAGGGCCACAGCTGCGGCGATGGCGTCGAGCGGTGACTGGGCTCCGTCATTCGGCGGCAAAGTTTTCCCAAGGAATGCGATTGTGCCGACGCCCATGAACTGCGCCAGCTCGCCGACGCTGTCCACTAGGGCAACTGTTGCGTCCGTCGACTTGGCCCGCCCGAAACTCCTCATGTGGAATGGCAACCCTCTGCGCTCCAGCATTTTTTTCAGCTCCATGCGTCTTTCACAGTGGCGCGGCACCAGCAGCAGCCGCCAATTTGGGTTTCCAATGCGAAGTCTTGCAAGCACATCCACTAGGAATTCCTCTTCGCCAGGCCAGGTGGAGCAGCCGACGAGGATTGGCGTTTCGCCGCCGTCGAGCCCATGGCCTGGGAGGCCAATTTCTTCGAGGATTGCTGCTCTGGCGCTTGGGCTTAGCGGATCCATTGGTGTTCGATCGCACTTGATGTTACCTGGCCTGTGAATTTTATTGTCGTCCACGGAAAGCCGCCGCAGCCGATCAACGGTTGCCGGTCCGTCTGGGAAAATGTCCGTCACGGAGCGCCAAATCCCGTTGGATAGGAATCGGAAGCGCATATGTCTGCGGAAACTGCGTTCGGAAAGTCGGCAATTGGCAACGACAACCGGCACTGATCGCAGGTGCGCCTGGTGGAGGTGTTCGGGCCAAAGTTCTCCATCGGCGTGGATTAGCACATCTGGTTCGATGCAATTCCAGGCATTTTTGGAAAAAATCCAGAAATCTATTGGGAACGCAAGTACTGTCGCGAGACCGTTGTATAACTTTCTAGCCATGGAAAGTCCGCTGCTGCTTGTCGCCGTGTGTACGATGTCGTAGCGGCCGTCGGCCAAAAGTTTCTCCACAAGAACTTTAAGTGCCTGAACTTCACCGAGCGATACGGCATGAATCCAGAGGCGCCGCCGACCTGGCTCGAGGCGTGGCAATTTTGGGAAGCGGCCAAAGCGCTGGCAAAACCCCGTCCCGTAGCCGCCGCGCCGCCGCATGTGCATAATCCATGATGGTGCCAGTGCGAAATGGAATGGCAGCGATAGGAACCTGTAGGACCAGATCACCGTTTCACATGGTCACAACTGGGCGTTGATCGCAATTGATTTCTTTCCGAAGTTCGAATCAAAATCAGCCGCAATTCTCGTCTTGCGCGTAGATTGCTTTCCAAAATGAATTTGCCATGGGTCGATCCAATTCTGCCAGCTACGACGGAGCTGTTGCTTCCGTAGCCTTTGCCACGGCACTGTCCAGGGTTGCGGGTTTTTTCCGTGACAGTGTTATGTTTGCGCTGCTTGGAATGTCGCCCTGGAGTGGTGCATTCCTATTCGCTTTCACAGTGCCGAACCTATTCCGCCGCATGCTTGGCGAGGGCGCGCTCAGTTCCGCCATGATTCCAATTTTTACTGAGACCCTTGAAACTCGTTCCCGCGAAGACGCTTTTGCGTTTTTAAACCGGCTGCTGACACGGCTCGGAGCGCTAATTTTTGTCCTCTGCGCAGTTTTTCTGCTGCTGTTCGTAATTATGCATAAAGCGCTGTCACCGAGCTGGTTGCGCGCACTAGCTCTCTCCGCCATACTTTGTCCCTACTTGGCCTTTGCCTGTCTGTCGGCTGCAATCTGTGGCGCGCTTAATTCGCTGGGATCGTTCGGGTTGCCGGCGCTAAATGCAGCCCTACTGAATGGAGCCATGATAGTTTTCGGTGTCGTTGGTCTCCTCCTGTGTCCATCGGGCGGCGCCACGGCGGCGTTGCTCCTCTGCGGAGGCGTTCTCCTGGGCGGTCTGTGCCAACTTGCTCTGCCGTTTTGGCTTTTGATGCGGAGCGGTTGGAGATTTCATTTTGATTGGTCGTCGAGTCAGCTCCTTGCCAAGATGATGGCGCTGCTAATTCCGGCTGCCGTCGGCGCCGCCATGGTGCAGATCAATGCCACGCTGTCTCGAATTTTAGCCTTTTGGCTGACT
>JAITDL010000085.1 GCA_031282565.1 Puniceicoccales bacterium | reverse complement strand
GACCAAGACCAACAACTCAGAATAGCCCCGCCATATCCATTCTATGGGAAACGCATAGTCCTTCACTGGAAACGCAAGACCAGTACGGCATCGGCCCTAGTCACTCGGGTCAAAGGTGGCGGCATCATTTTCGCAGTCAATGGCAGCCCAAAGGACGCTGCCACCGAAGGCGGACTTGCCAGCCTGTTTATGGCCAACGGCGCCGTACTGCTGAATATAAAATCTATGGGGCAGGTGACATTCCCAATCGACCTATTTGTCACCATCGGCTGCCCTAGGAAAAATTTCCACAAAGAATTTAACAGATACATAGTTACGTCGTTTTACCCGGAATGGGATTTCAACGCCATCTACAATTCCGCCGATGAGCTGCGCAGAAAACGAAGATCAGAAAATGCGCAACTAAGTTGAGGCGCAACGACTTAGTCGATGACCGCACCGGGCCAAATTTGGCAAAAAAATGGTTGCTTTTTTTGAAAATTCTGCACCATTGGTGCCATGTCCAATGTAGGCGCACGGTTAGGTGGCACGGGCGGCCATCCGTTCAGATTTAATCCATCAGAATCTCAAAGTCCTGACGTCGGCCGAGAGATGTTTCTTTCTGCGCTGCGGAAAGGCGGCCATGGCGGTCTAGCTGGCGCATTGTTCGGGTTACCTTTTGGTGGATTCAATCCGCTGGCGCCGACCGGTGAAGTCCTTGATGTGGATGACCTGGTAGCGCTCAGTGCGGATGTAGCTGGACTGCTGATGGCCCTCGCCGGCGCCATGCCATTCATCCTAGCAATTCTCGCCGGCACCATTCAGCTGGGAGAAATGGACGATGCCGTGCGCGCAGGAGTCGTCGAACAGCTAAACAATACGGTTAAAATTGCCACCGCACTCGCAATCCGTGTGATGCACGACGGTGGAGCGGCGGCTAACGATGCAACTCGTGCCGCTAGAAGAATTTTGGCAGAAGTTGTAAGGGCTGGAGCTGTGGATGCGGATATCGCCGCAGCCGCAAGACAGGTCATCGACGCCACGCGCGCAGCAGCAGCTGCGGCAGAGGCCGATGCAGGTGCGAGAACTGCTGCGGAGACGCAGGTAGCAGCTGCCATGGACAACCTCATTGCCATGTTTGCCGCGGCCGCAAACCAAATGCAGGCTGCACAGGCTGCAATTATGCCTCCGAACCCAGCAATGGCTGGGCAACCCGAGGTCGCCGCCGCGGCTGCTGTCGCTGAAACCGCAGCTACTACTAGGGCCGTGGCTGCAGCTGTCAAATGCGCCGCAGTGTTGGCTGCACTTCTAGCGCTACTGAGACCGGGCGGTGACAGGCAAATTGTCGCTCCTTCCTATGGTGGAGGCGTTGCAGCTGGAGGCGGCGACACTACAGCTGCTCCTGCTGCCAAAAAGAAAGAATCGCAGCATCGCAGCAATTGCGAATTTATAGCGAAGATATTGGCCCAAGCGGAAGAGCGAAAAGAAGCAGCAACGAGGGGAAAAGGGAACCAACCTCCGAGACGGGAAATGCCTAGGCAGGCTAGAGACCCAAAACCCGATGGCGCTAAGCGGCAACGAAATTCCGGGACGCCAAAAAAACCAGATACGCCTAAGTCAACTGCCAAAGAGAGTGCCGCCCAGCGGGATGCGAGTGCGACGAGAGGTCCTTCACGGAAATCAACTGCCAGCAGCAAAAAAGGTCTCATGGGCAGTGGCAACGTCGGTCGCTTTAGTCGGAAGGCCCCTGTCCGTGGCGGTAAAAATTAAGTGCCGTTTTATCCCATTGTCCTTGACCGGTTGCGAGCGAACACTAGCCAGTTAGGCGCCGGAGAGATGGCTGAGTGGTCGAAAGCGCCTTCCTGCTAAGAAGGTGACCCCTAAACGGGGGTCCGAGGGTTCGAATCCCTCTCTCTCCGCCACGTTGACGCGCAATCTGCGTTCAATTCTTGGCTGCTTCTGCATTTTTCCTTGCCGCCTACCGACGAAATTTTCCGGCTGCAAGAATAACGTCAGCTGTCTAATGTAAACTAAGTAGCTTCGTCATCTTTGCCGGACTGCGGCATCTCCGAAGTTGGCTGCGGTGGACCGAATGTGGACGACGACGGACCGAATGTGGACGGAAAGCCATCTGCGTCGGACTGCTTCATCTCGAATATTGGCTCCCCAAATGCAACAGCAGTAACCGCGTCCCAACATTCTTTCCAAGGCTTTTTGACATCACAATTACACAAGATATCCACGACCTTTGAACGCCTTCCGTCGTAGAATGAATATGTCACCATTCCAATCCCAGCGCCATACGAATCTTCACCGCTCAAAACGAAACGATGCACATCTATCAATTGTCTCGCATATTCAATGGCATCATCGCCGAGTTTTCCGCTGGCGTTAAACACGTCTTCTATTTCTTCTAAAATTGTAGCGGCAGCGGACCGTATGTCTTTCCCTGATACCTTGAACTTCTCAAGATCTTTGATTGCCAAATTACCTCTGTCTTGCCACGCACCAATATTCTCGCCGCTAAGTTCGATTCTCTTGTGGCTAACTGGGGTGCGGGATAAGTCTCCATTTACAAAGACTTCTGGATGCTTACCTCTTATGTCTCTCTCCAGTAGAAGCCTGTCATAATTAATACAGCAATACGTTAAGCATCCTCTATGAAGACTCTCGATTGTAATTGGTGGGTTTGCGCCTGTCGACTGTGGCGGCAACTGCGACGTTGAGCCTGTTGGGTTAGTCGGTGGCGGCAATTGTTTTGATGGCGCTTTTGCTCCAAATGGCAAAGCAGTTGAATCAGCTGCAACTCCATCGGCATTTTTCTGAATAGGTGCCGCGGTGCCAGTGATTTGCCCATGCAACTCGGATGCGGCAACTTTCCTTTGCTTTGGCGGTTGCAGTGCGAGCCACAGCATGCCAAGAAGCGTGTCTTTCCTGTCGCGCTGAACTAGCACGTAGGCCAGCATGCAAAACCAAAACAAACCAACGGTGATGATTGTGCAAAAAATTAGCAGTGCGACATAGCCGCCGGTAAATTTTTCGGCGAAGATGGCCAACTCCGGCTTGGATTTGCATGCGTCGGCGAAGGTTTTGTCGCTGACGTCGCACATCCATCTGATAACTACGCGACCGCCGACCACATCTGGAAATCCGGCAGCGTTCGGTGAGTCCATGTGATCGCTAGTTATAATGCAAATTAGGCGAAAATCAAGTTTTAACGGCTTCGCCGATGCATGGCGATGCGAACTAGCTCCACATCAACGGCTCGCACTCCGCATATGCGGCCAGCCTGGCCAAGCGTTTTCGGGCGAATCTCCTCGAGTTTCTGCCTGCTTTCATTGCAAAGACTCGGAACCGATCCGTAGTCCAGGTCGTCGGGGATTTGCACGTCTTCCATGGAGCGAAGTCGTTCGATCTGTTTCTTTTCCCGCTCCCAATAACCTGCGTAGCCAATGCGATAGGAAATTTCCTCCATGTCCGCCGCAGTCAGTTCGCCGTTTTCATGGAAATTTGCCACTCGGCCTTCGACGGCAGATTCTATGCGGTGGCGTTTTTCTTTGATCTTCGCCAGCCGTGCGCCGTCGACGAGACCGTAGCGCTCAATCGCCTCCAGCAGACGAAGTTCCGCACTGCCACCATTTAGGAGTAACCGAAATTCTGCGCGGCTGGTAAACATGCGATATGGTTCGTCTG
>JAITDL010000048.1 GCA_031282565.1 Puniceicoccales bacterium | reverse complement strand
TTCGTTTTCGCTGCGCCTTCAACAAAAACTGCTCGCTGTTCGTTCATTACTTCGATTTTCTTCTTCCCCATAGCGCGGCGGAGGATGTCAGCACCGCCGAGGCTATAGCCGGCAATGAGCCTCGCGGCCTGCATGACCTGCTCCTGGTAAATCAGTACGCCGTAAGTATTTTTGCAAACTTGTTCCAGTAGCGGATGGGCATAGCGGATCGTTGACGGGTCCTTCTTTCGCTTTATGCAGTCACCTATCCACTCCATGGGGCCAGGCCTGTAGAGGGCGCTCAGATCGCTGATGTCGTCTATGCGGTTCACTCCGAATTGTCTGCACAGTGACCGCATGCCGCCCGATTCCAGCTGAAATACGCCGGCGTTGTCGCCTGAATTTATGAGACGGAATGTGTCTTCATCGTCCAAGGCTATGGCGTCCATGGAGAAGCCGGGGTTGCGTTTTCTGATGAAACTAACTGCGTCCGCGATAACCGTTAGTGTCTTCAGGCCAAGGAAATCCATCTTTAGCAGGCCGAGTTTTTCAACGTAATCCTTTGAATACTGCGTAGTTAGACTGCCTTCCTGTAGAGTAACTGGAGCTAAATTTTCTGTGGGTTGATCGGAAATTACCATTCCGCAGGCGTGTGTGCCGGTGTTGCGCACGGTACCTTCGATGACCTTCCCCTGATCTATGAGATCACGCAGCAGCACGTTATGACGCATTTCATCGCGCAGCTCCTGACTGCGCTCCACGGCTCCGGCCAGGTCGATGGCCAGCTCATCGGGCACCATTTTCGAGATGCGATTGGCCTCTCCGTAGGGCACATCGTTGACGCGCAACAGGTCACGCAGCACCATTTTCGCTCCAAATGTGCCGAAGGTGATGATGTTCGCTACGCCGTCTCGGCCGTATTTTTCACGGACGTAGTCAATTACTTCGTCGCGGCGCCTCATGCAGAAGTCGATGTCGAAGTCCGGAGGTGATATGCGCTCTGGATTTAAAAATCGTTCAAAGAGAAGACCATAGAATATTGGATCCACGTCTGTAATGTGCAGTGCGTAGGCGACGATGGACCCGGCGCCGGACCCGCGCCCAGGACCAACTGGTATGTCGTTGCGGTGGGCCCAATTAACAAAATCTTGAACGACCAGAAAATAATCGGTGAAGCCGGAACTTGCGATTACGGCAAGCTCCATCTCCATGCGGGCAAACAGTTCCTTGGCAGTTACTTGCTGTGGAAGGAGCTTCCCTAGAAATTCACCGGAAGGCTCTCCGTCGCCGATGCCGTAGCGCTCGCGCAGACCTCTTTCGCAGAGAAAGTGCAAATAATTGCCCTTGCTTTTGAAGTTGTGCGACAGGTCACTGTCCATGGTGAACACTGGGAAGTGATTCTCGCCGTAGGGCATGGAAAATTTGCACATTTCGGCGACGCGAATTGTGTTGCTCATGGAGTCTGGCCGCTCACCGAAGAGCAACATCATCTCGTCGTAGGATTTCAGATAAAATTGATGGTAGGGCATGCGCATGCGTTTTTCGTCGGTAATTTTGGAAGCCGTTTGTATGCAGAGAAGTGCATCATGGGCTCGCCAGTCCTCCATGTTTACGTAGTGAACGTCATTGGTTGCCACGACGGATATGTTGTTGTCGTCAGCCAGTTTGAATAATCCGGGCAATATTTTCTTTTGTTCAGGAATGCCGTGATCCTGGACCTCGATGAAAAAATTTTCTCTGCCAAAGATGTCCACGTAGCGGTTGAGCGCCTTCTGGGCGCCGTTATTATCTTCCATGAGAAGACATTGCGCGATGCGGCCCTGGATGCATCCGGAGCAGGCGATCAGCCCATTGGCGTATTTTTCGAGGGTTTCAAGGTCAACGCGCGGTTTGTAGTGGAATCCGCGGGTATGTGACTGGGACGCAATGTGACAGAGATTTCTATAGCCGTCGGCATTTTTTGCCAGCAGGCAGAGGTGGTAGAGGCGATTTTGCTCTCTGGGCGGGCGACTGTCCATGTCTAAGTCCCAGAGGCTGTAAGCTTCCATGCCGACGATGCCGTGGATGGAGGATTTTTCAGTGGCTTCTAGGAACTGCGGCACTCCGTATATGTTTCCGTGGTCGGTAATTGCCATGGCGTCCATCCCCAGTTCGACGGCCCGGGCGCAGAGCCGATCCATGCGGCATGCGCCGTCGAGGAGGCTGTAGTCGCTGTGCAGGTGGAGGTGAACAAATTTGCCTTTCAAAACACTGGAATCAAGGAGTCGATGGCGACGCTTTGCGAGGAAATTTTCCGTCAATTGGCGCGCCGTGTGCCGGCGAGTTATCAGCGGCTATACCTTTCATGTTGCAAAATTAGCTTTCTCTTGTAAAAATATTTCACAGTGAAAAGCGCGGATGGATACCTAGAACTCAACCCGTCTAATTTGGGCGGTTGGCTATGTGACACTGTAGGAAAAGACGTCTCCGATGCTAAGCATGTCGAAAATAAACGTTGCGCATGCGAAGTCGTTGGATGGTCCCTTTTCGGCCTTGGAGCACTCCCTCTAGTATATTCAGCGCTGCTGATTACGTCCGGGGCCATGGCCGTAGCCATACCGGCTATGGTAGCGGTGGTTGGCATTGTAATTTTACTTCAAATATTCACGCTTGATTACAGAAAAGGTTACATTGCTTCGATAGGTAAACGTATGCTGCCGACATTTGCTGCTTTTGAGAAATATAACATCACGATTAAGTCGAGCATTGACGATGTAGCAAAAACGCCGGAAAAAGCCTGCGAAGCAAAGAATAAATTGTCAGCGACTATCGATGAATGCAGTGCATATAGCGAATCGCTCGCAGCCATTTCTGCCGCTGAACTCGAAAAAGTTAACGCGGAAATCGCTAGTCTTGAGGATTTGCGCGAATTAATTTCAGACCTTAAATTCAGCATGATACATGGCTGCGTACTTTATACTATTGTTGCACTTGAGAGGGTTGCGAGATATTTTATGGGATTGAATGATGATGGTGAAACCGCCGCCGCCGGTAAAATTGGTCAGCTGGTCGATGATTTTTGCGGCGCGCTTGAAATTAATAGAGCCGAACTGCAATTGCCTGATAATGATAGAGAATTATCGGACTTGATTTTTTGGATACATATACACAGACAGTTCTAAAATTTACTGGCCGGATGGCGATGATATGCCATCTGCAGCTGGCGCGTAGTAATTGATGATTTATTTGTGGTAGCGGCATGTAAAAATCTAAAAACAAATGTGTTGACTTTGACGCAAAATTGTCGCAACATAGTGGCGAATGGCTGACAAAGTCGACGGTCCAAGACGGCCAGCTCTTGGATTAGGTAGGTTCGGCAAATTTCTTGCTGGTAGCGACATAACAACTAGTGCCTACGCTAAACTCGCTGCCGAAAATTATGCGCGCAGCTGTGATGATGTTTTAAAATTAATTGACGGGCCTGTGCGTTTTTCATCCACGATCCCTGGGATAATTTTAAAAATCGCGCTCTATGTGATCTCCGCCGGAATTCTGCTTTTTGTTTATTTGTGGGCCATTAATAGCGATGCATTTAGGGTGACAGTTGAAAGCTGCTGCAAGGTAGTTTCGCAGAAACTTCGGAAGGGTAGCGGCACGCCGAAGATGCAAGCACCTCCAGGAGCCAGCGATGAGTTGCATGACGATGATATGCCTTTGCCTAGGACGGGAGCACATTGGGATAGTGGGGAAGAAATTCATTCACCGCAGCCATCTGGCGCACAATCATCTGGAGCAGGAACTGCATCGACGTCTGCTTCCTGGGCGCCAAATAGTGGCAGCGGCCCAAGCGTTCCTTCGCCGCAGCCATCTGGAGCAGGAACTGCATCGCCACCGCCGCCGCCGGCCCCAAGCCCAGGCCAAAGTGTTCCGCCTACGAGGCCGGAAGGCATTAGCGATAAATGGCATAGATTCTTTTCTACCGCAACATCAATCAATGTTTTGGATTTCTGGCGTGGCGACATAGGTGTAATCATAGGTAGATGTGATGGCACGGAGCCGAAAATCGAATACATTAGCCATGCTAATCTAAATAATTTCTATCCGAATGTCAAAGAAATTATTCTTGAATGTGTTAAGTTTAAGAGCGATGCAGACTTTTCAGGTTGCGAAAAAATTGAGACTGTTACGGTCAAGGATGGCGTAATAACTGGGTCTCTAATTTTGGGCCCCAGAGTTAGAAAGCTCACAGTTGAAAGGTTAAAAGTTGGTGGGTCGATTGATCTATCGAAATGCTGTGATTTGACTGATTTGACGTTTGAATGTGATGGAGTGCTAGGCAGCTGTTACAATGGGGGACTAATATTTTCGCCGGATTTAACGACGCGTGTTTGTTTGAGTGGCACGTGGTTTGACGGCAGGAAGTACATTGATGCGATAATTTCGAAATGTAAATCAGCTCCAAACGTCAAGGTAATCAACGAGGCAAGTATTCGGCCATCTAGCATTGGCGAATTAGAACACGGAGCGCTATGCCGAACTACTTCAGTTGAGGTTATTTCGAGATTTAACGTCAGCGGTGCATTTTCTGTGGAGGTCGTTGTTGGGGATTGTAAAGTGTTTCTTTACGATGATGACTTTAGTTGCTATCGAGACATCGAAAAAATTGTCATCAAATCAACTTTGAATAACTGTGCAGATTTTTCACGTTTGGCATACATAAAGGAAGTTGCGTGCATCGGTGCCAGGGTGAAAGATGTGCTCGTCCTAGGCGAAAATGTGGAAACTTTCATTGCGGAAAGTTCATGTTTTGAACGCGGCGTTGACTTTTCGCGCTGCAGCAAACTTTCTGAGCTAAGGTTAGTAGGTTGCAAAGACACTGGGTCACGGCTTGGCTGCGGCATTGAAATGTCAATATTTCCACCGGGCTGCCGTGCAAAGGTGCATCTTACTGGCACATGGCCCAAACGTGCCTACCTTGACAGTGTGCGTAAACTGTTTGGTGATCGATTTCCCGAAACTTTCACGTGCGATGCAACGGCGAAAGATGATGGAATACATGACATGTTGAGGTGTGCTCGTGCCGTTCACATTGACTATAGAGGATCCGTAGGAGAAATTAAATTAGAGTGCTGGGACAGCGACGCGAACTGCATAGGTAGCGCTGAGGTTGCGGTGGACGACATCGAAATTCTGGAGCCATATGGCGGCATACGGAGTGTCGTCATTTCCGGATTTCGCCAAAGCATAGATCTTTCGCCATTTCATTTCACTGAAGTTGCATGCCGAGATGCCTACATATCCGGGGATGTTATTTTCTGTGAAAGTGTTGAGCGTGTTTGCGTGGAATGTCC
>JAITDL010000045.1 GCA_031282565.1 Puniceicoccales bacterium | reverse complement strand
ATACCTTGAAAAATTTTCCGCATCGCGGCTGATCGGATCGCCACCGGGCTACGTCGGCCATGGAGAGGGCGGTCAATTGACGGAACGCATTCGCCGCAAACCGCATTCAGTTGTGCTGTTCGACGAAATCGAAAAAGCCCACCCGGAGATGATGCAGCTTTTGCTTCAAGTACTTGAGGATGGCAAACTTACTGACAGTCTCGGCCGCACGGCGAGTTTCCGCAACACCATAATCATAATGACGTCGAACATCGGAGCCGAATTGTTCATAAAAAACTCGACGGTAGGGTTCGGCCGCCGTGATGGGGCCTGCGATTTCGCCGCCACAAAGGAGAAGGCTCTCGAAGAACTGCGTCACGCGTTCAGGCCGGAATTTCTCAACAGATTTACGGATATCATCGTGTTTAAGCCGCTCGGACGTGCGGAAATGGAAAAAATCTTGGACATCGAATTGGAGGGCCTGCGGTTGCGCATGGCCGATAGTGGCTACACTCTCGCCATAGATCAGGATGCGAAGGATTTTCTAATTGGCGAAGGATTCGACAGTAAGCACGGAGCGCGTGGACTGCGCAGGTCGCTCGAAGTAATTGTTGAAGATTCCATAGCGGAAAAGATTCTCGCGGAGGAAGATGGCGGGCAATTTCGCATATGCCTAGATAGCGGCAAAATAGCTGTTCACCTGATGCACAAGAAAAAGTGCGCCGAGGTTTGCGAGCCGGTGCCGGCTGCATCAGCGTGATAGAGCGTTGCGCATGTGAGATTTGGCGCCAATCTATTCAGCTATTTAAGATCATCGGCTGTTAATCTGGCGCCGTCGGCAAAATAAATCTTATCAACTAATGTTTTCCAGTTGTGCGTCAAAAGTACAGTGAACACACCATTTTGCTCAAGTGCGACAAAATTTGCAACACTTTTATTTCGGCCTATGTATCTCTGTTGCAACAGGATGTGCTCCGCGCCGCCAGCTATGGAAGTGTCACCCAAGATCGCTTCCAGTTAGCGGATTTTTGCCGCAGAAGGTGACTGCGTCGAAGGCTATCACATTTCCGGTGGAAATCATTGCTAAAAAGTAATTTAGTTCTTCATTGGCGATGAAGAACCTTTTAATCCAATTACCTTTCTCCGCGTTCACATTGAGTTTGATGCGAGGCGTTCCGCAAAATTTTTCGAAGGCGGTTATTGTGGCTCCAACTTTGCTTACTTGCGCGGACACTCCGACATCCAGCCACAGTGCAAGTAGCGTGACATGTGCCAGATACATTGGGCACGCATGGCGTGTTCAGGCCCGGCTGTCAACATTTTTTTTAGGTTATGTGCCTCTGCCGCAACAAAATAGCTGCCAGTCCATGCTTGCGCTAGGCCACGCAGTCGGCTGGGAGTAGTCGTTCGTTGTTCTTAAAGATAACTCCAGCGACGGTGAGCGTTTCCCCATCAGTGGTTTTTGCGCTAAACGTGCCGTCGTCATTCGGCGTAAAAAACCCGTAGAATGATGGACATTTTGCCATGCCAATGTAAAGCATAAGTAATGTACGCATTTGGGGCGGTTGAGTGACTACGCTAGCCACTACGGCTTTCACCTTGAAAAAGTACATGAAATCCGCCGGGCACAGTCTTTCGACTGACGTGAGTTCAACGCTATTAAAATTCATGTGTACGCTGCAAGCATGTGTCGCGAGTGATGTCAACTGATTTTTACGATTTTGTAGCACAAATTTCGCCGGCGATTTTTAATCCGCCGTGCTGCGCTGTGGATTTATCATCACCAATGCGCAGTCCGCCAAAAAATTGCATGCTATTATCATGGCAGCGTAGGTGAGCACGACTCCGGTTACGATGCCGTAGTCGCGGTTGCACATGGATTCGACAAATAGTCTGCCAAGTCCAGGGATATGGAAAATGTTTTCAACGGCGAATGTGCCGCTCAAGACGCCGGCGCAGGTTGGTCCGAGGTAGGCAACGGTTGGCCCTATGCCGTTGCGGAAGATGTGGCGGCGGAATACCATACCCATGGAAAGACCCTTAGCCAGGGCCGTTCTGACGTATGGTCTGCAAAATTCCTTTGCCATCGATTTATGTGTTAGCCTGGCGATGAACGCCGCGTGGAATAGCCCCAATGTGATAGCCGGTAAAACTTTGCAGCGCCAGTCGTCCCATCCCATTGCGCGAAACCAGTGGAGGTTTCTTGCGAAAATGCAGCTCAGGATTGGTCCAAGGGCAAAGCTCGGGGCGCATAAAAAGAGTGTGGTGCCGGCCATGGAAAGGCGGCTGCCAAGTTTCCGAGGATGGAGTGCGGCCATCGATCCAATGGGTACGCCGATGCAAATCGCCAGCAGAATGGCGTAGGCTCCAAGTTCCAGGCTTGCGCCTATTTTGTCGGAAATTAATTCGCCGACTGACCAACCCAGTTGGCGGAATGAGGGTCCGAGATCGCCGCCAATTGCGTTTGTTAGGTAGTGGAAATAACTCACAAGTGGTGATTTGTCGCTGCCGTAGTAGGACTCAATGGCGGCACGTGCCTGCGGTGGCAGCTCCCGTTCGCCATCGAATGGACCGCCCGGCACGGCGCGCATCATGGCAAATGCGGCGGTTACGACTATCAGCAGCAGAAGCGCAGACCTGGTGGCCTTGCGGAGAAGTTTCAAACAAATCTGCAGTGGGCGGTACATCTCTATGGCATGTCGATCGTTTCGTGAGCTCCAATGGAGCGGTAGCGTAGGTAGCGGTTTTCCAGAAGATTCGTAGATTTTCTAAGTTCTTCCAGATGTCTTGCGATGGCTTCGCCGAGAATTTCCGCTGCGCCGTCGTGGTCAAGGTGCGCTCCGCCGATTGGTTCTGGCACTATTTCATCGGCGATGGAAAACTCCAGCAATTTGGACGGATCGAGCCGTAGTGAACTTGCCGCATCGGCCGCCTTTGATCTGTCCTTCCACAGTATGGCGGCACATCCCTCCGGTGAAATCACTGAATAGTACGCATTTTCAAGCACGAGCAATCTGTCTACTACCGCTATGCCCAGGGCGCCACCTGAGCCGCCTTCACCTATGACGGCGCCGACCATTGGGACGTCAATGGCAATCATTTCCATCAAGTTGTTTGCTATGGCGGCGCCTATGTGCCGCTCCTCGGAACCAATTCCAGGGTAAGCTCCAGCGGTGTCAATGAGCGCAACGATGGGCATGGAAAATTTTTCAGCTAATTTCATTGCACGAAGTGCCTTGCGATAGCCTTCAGGGTGTGGACAGCCAAAATTGCGGCGAATGTTTTCTTTGACGTTGCGGCCCTTCTGCTGGCCGATGACCATCAGCGGATTCCCCCTAAACAGTGCCGGGCCGCACACGATGGCGGCGTCATCGCCGAAGAGTCTGTCTCCGTGAATTTCCTGAAAATCTGTAAAAATGCGTTCGATGTAGTCCATGGCGTAGGGCCGCTGCGGATGGCGTGCCAGCTGGATGCGGTCCCAGATGCCTAGCTGCTGGTACAGCTCCCGGCGCAGTTCGACGATTTTTTCCTCGATGGCCGCAATCTCTTCAGACACATCCACGTGGGATTCCTCCGAACTGCGTCGCAGCTCAGCCAATTGGGTTTCGAGACTCCGCAATGGCAATTCAGCATCTAGGTCACTGCACATCGACGTTCCGAAGATGTGGCAAACTTGGGCGGCGTGCAACCAAATTGTCAAGTGCGCAAATCTGTGGCGCTTGATATGCTGTGCCTATGGCAGAGGTTAACTTTGTGAAAAGTTGTCAGGCTTTCACCGGCGATGAATGAAAATTCTGCAGTTTTGCGCACACATTTTGAAGGTTGACAGTCTCAATAAATTTTGCGATCAATGGCAAATGACGCGACTTGGTGCTACAGATCCAGGCATTGGCAACAAGTCGTATATGAAGTTTGCACGTGCATTTACAGATGCTACGCCAAATGATATCGCCAAGGCCTGCAGTGCAAGTGGTGTAAGTTTCAAACTCTCTAATCCTGAATGTGCTGTCGTTGTACTTCTCACGATCATAACTGTTGGGATATATTGGCTGGTCATTTTTGTTCTTGCATTTTTCAACAAAAATAACCCGCGCGTTCCATTTGGGGCGGTGATGTGTTCGCTGACAAACGGCAAAGTGGCAGCCAAAGTTCCAGCGCCACCTGGTGGAGCGGCGGCCGAGAAACTTGAACTAGGTGGCGCCGACGCAGGAAGTACCGGATCTGCTATTACGCCACCCACCGGAGATGGTGCTCCAGTAAGTGGAAGTGTGAGTGGCGATGGAAGTATTGCTCAACCAAATCCAAGCGTGTCTGGTAGCGGCGATGGTATGCAGCTGAGCGACGGAGGCGAATCTGGCTCGGATGGAAGTGTAATTGATTCCAGCTCACCAATCATAGTTCCGCCGGTGAAAGTGGCTGCTGCACCTGTGTCTGTACCCAAGCCGCCTCCGGTGCCGCGGGCGGTAAATGTACAGGCGCCTGTATTTTCGCATACTCCGGCTGTGTCTGTAATTTCACAGCCGGTTGTCGTCCAGGCATCTTCCGGCGACCCTGCTCTGGATGCTGCATTTGCTGCACTGTTGGATCGAGCGCCGAGCCTAATTGCAGGCATAGAGAATGGAACGATTACAACTGGCGACGAAATTGAGGCAGTCCTTAGGTTGTTATCCAGTCGTGCAGCACATTGGCATGAGTTATTTATGGCTGAGCACACCGATTTAATCAGGAAGATAATCGTTGCGGCCAGAAAGAATTTCAAGTATCTCGACGTGCTTGTTGCTCTGTCGCCTATCTTTGATAAGTTTCAAAAGCTTACCGAACTCCCTATATCTGCCTACGAAAAACATTGTCATATGTTCATATCAACACTTGCTGATACTTGCGACGCCCTAGGAGGAGTTCTCTCGAGAAATCCTGATCATGAGACGTATGTGGCGGCGGCGGTTATACTGCTAAATAGTGGGAAAACTGACCGCCGGTATCTGGAGATGTCTAAAAACAACGCTGCTTTGCGTAAGTTTTTCATTGGCACTTTTGGCGGGCGGCCATCAATAATTGACAGACTGGAGGCCATACACAGAGAAGGCAAATTATCCAGCTACAAACTCATAGCCGACTTGAAAGGCCTGAGAGATTTATGTTTTAGTGTGAATCCGGTCGAACCTGGAGCGCTCCCGCCGGCCAGTGAACGGACATTTGATGGGTTTCTTGCAATGCTTGATGATGGTAATGTCGAAGGTGCGGTGGAGTATTTGGATGGAGTTGGCGTCGAAAAGGTTAAAGAATACGCAGAGCGCCGTACATACGAAGAAAATTTTGCACTCTATAACCGCATATTAGAGTATGCAAATGAAAAAGGCAAAACATGTGCAGAGATAGTTGGCGAAGTTAAACACAAAAATGCGAAAGGTGCAATAATTGCACTCTTTAACGCGTTCTTTTCTAGCGATGAGTACATTGATTTCGTGCTTAGCCTACCTCCCCAAGAGGCGGTGAAAGCTCTTGCCGCTAAGGTTGAGACGTTTTTCGCTATACAGAAATCCCGGTCGGTATTTTCTGCGATTTGCCTCGCAACAGATGAACAAGGTCGCGCGAGAATGTTAGAATGGCTTAAATCACTTGATCCAACCATTGCAGCCAAACTAATTGTAGAAACGATGAAGATTCCAGACAGTGGAGTGATTGACTTCCTAACTAACCCTAGAACCAACAGTCAAGCTGATACTAAAGCAGTAAACGACATTCTTGCGAGCATCTTGGTTAATGGCGGTATGAAAGTGATTGATATATTTCATCCCGCCGAGCAAAGCGGCCGCAATCGTTTCCGGATATTTATCGAGACCGATGCAGGACAGGACTGGGCTAGAGAACATTTGGCAAAAGACGTGGAGTTTTTGGCGGCTATGGCAAATTCAAGTGTTTGGATGGGCATCCGCAGAGATGACAAAGGATGTCTTACTTACGAAGTCGAGCCGTGGGTTGAAGTTGTCAAACTTATATTAAATGACCGGCTGTCATTGGCAGCACTTCTTAGTGGGGCAGCAGGTTGCTATCATCTGTTTTATCTTGCGGAAAATAATAGTGAAATAGCGCATACAATAAATGGCATTCTAGAAGTTGATGCATTTGCAGACATTTTGCGTACTCAACATGGGCACAAGATAATTGAAGCGCTAGGAGATATTGCACGAGGCCGAGAGGCACTTGAAAAGCAGATACTAGGCATCGAGAAATTCTGCAATGGCGACTGCGAACCAGAACTCCTAGCTGGACTCATGAAATTTGCGCACAAGAAAAGGGTAGAAATTAGCGAAAAAGATTATGAATCTATTGCTATATGCGTACTTAAGGAATGCGATACGCTCACAGCATTGGAAATGTTTGAAAATGATAAAGGACTAAAAGCACTAATTGATGAAATAAACAAAGATTGTGATAAGGCAAAAGGTAAATTCGCGATCTCTTTTTTTGCCGCTATGATTAGCGGATGCGTATGGTTTTGCCAATCTGTATTCGACGATATACATACTGACGACTTTATCAAGTTTTTTGCTGGTCTGAATTTCATAGCGAAAACAAAGCTGCTCTCAGTTGTCGGGAACGCGCTATATAATTTTCCAAGCAGCAATTATAGGTGGCGTCTCGATTTTAATGAGAGTGTTTTGCAGCAGCTGGCTGGGAATAATGAACTATTCGGCAAAATCATACAGGCATTAAAGAAGCACGGTGGTAGTTATGATGCGAAAATTGGAGAGCTATTTAGAGAGCCGCATGTAAACGGACTTAATGTTGCCGAAAATGCCATAATTAATTTCTTCCCCAATAACTGTTCTGCGGCCGTGACAGCAATGAAAAGTGCTGGTCTTCCGTTGTCCGCTTCTCCTAAAATGATTCTTGTGTACATGAAGGGACAGTCAGAATGTGAAGTCCTGGGAAGATTTTGTAGTGCTAGTGCTGATGGCTTCATCGTGACGGATAGTGAAGCAAAAGCTGACAAACAGTATCTTGAATTTGATGCTGAATACAATATGGCCAGGACACAACTAAAAGAAAGTGTTTCATCGCCGGATGATAAAACGAGACTTGAGGCTGAGAGAGTAAATGCACGAAAAAAAATGGATGGCAGAAAGGCCGAACTGACAAAAGAAAAATTTTACAAATTTGTCGGAGAATGCGTCACCGAATTCGCAGAAGGGGGACGTGATGCCATCGCCAAAGCCGCTAATAAACTATGCAGAAGACAAATTTTACTAGCTCTCGCAGCCATGGCGAAAGATGGAAACAAAGATGCGGAGGGTTTATTTATCGGAGTGGTAAAACACATTATTCATGGGTACGGCGATACAATACAAAGTGCGCCTGATGTCTAGCCAGCTACGTGCTTCACTCTGAATTGCGCCGCCATTACCCAAATTTGGGGAGTTGCACTGGAAAAGTGTATACGAGCATTGGTTTGCCATTGATGCCGGCTACGCATACATAAAATTTTAAGTCCGCATGGCAAAACTGTCGGAAAAAAGTTTCATCAATGGTTACGCCTGAGTTGGGATTGAATTTGATATTTCCATCCGGTGAATGAGTTATGGTGACCGGATGTTTACTGCCGTCGTTGCCAAGCAAAAAAAATCCATCAGGACAGCCTATCTGAAAAGTTTCGAATGTGCCCATGGCGGATGGCTGCATTAAAATTGCGCACCTGTCAACGGTTAAATTTCGTAAACATCAGAACAACAATGAATTGCACTTCTGTTGGCGAAATATCCGTTGCCGGCAGGACGCAGTCACTGGGGAACGGCTTGGCGCTTCCGTCTTGCCATCTCGCACGGAGACAGCCGTGTGTCTCGGTCGCAAATTATGAAGTCGCCGACGTAGGCCAAATGTCCTGGTCCGTTGCTGAAATAGGCTGGAACTTTCCCGCCTTTGAGCGCAGCAAACCATTTATTCAACATGCTTATTAAGTCTCCGTCTTGATCGTCCAGGGTAGCTTTTTTTGTTTTTATCTTTTTGGTTGGAATTTGCGTGATGTGGCGCACATTTCCGCAGCAGTCATAGACGAACAACTGAACGCCCTGTGGGATCGGTACAGCTTTCATTTGTTCCATTATTTCACCTGACTTTTTATTGGTTGTTTGTCAATGTTAAAGTTCAGAACAGCAACGAATTAGGCGATCTATTGCCGCCATCTGCCGGTGCCCTGCTTGCCAGCGGAAACCTGCCAACGCGCATGTGTTCGCCGTTTTCCATTGATGCGAAAATTGGAATTAGATTTCCCGGTTTGGCGCCAAAGTTTTCCCGCAGCGTAGCTGGAAAATTGTCTTCAGGCTGAACGAAAACGACTGTGGCAGTTTTCCTTCTGCGCGTTGGCGTCACGGTTGCTAAACAAACATTCCCATAGTTGTCGCGCGCATACAAAGTAGCGCGTTCAGCGGGAGTGAGTTTGCTAAGATTGCCAAGGGCTACGGCGTTCTCGAATTTATCCACGGTCGCGCCATGATTAAATTTGCCCGTTTGTCAATGGCAAAGCTGCGTAACAGGCAGAACGGCAATTATTTGCGCTGGAATGTCGCTCACTGCTGCGCCATCGGCTTGGTCACGCTCT
>JAITDL010000087.1 GCA_031282565.1 Puniceicoccales bacterium | reverse complement strand
ATCTAAAGGCGACACTTTTTGGCGCCAATACTCCGTACAGCCATAATAAATTCGACGCGTGCATTGATGGTCGAATGGCCATTCCGACTAGGGCGCTAACGTCGTTAGCTACTGGATTTCGTAGGGTCGAACGCTATTTTTCACTGCAGGAATCTGCGGTGTTTCGAGCAAAAATTCAGCTCATGCATGCCTTTTCCGGTGGCAACACCAGCTGCAATTTCGAAGATTTTCATAGCATTTTAGGCGTTGGGAAAAACCTTGGAAGCACGAATGCTGATTTCCAAAAAGTTGTCATGAAAACGCACCAACAAATAAAAGCTATGGCCGCAGGAGGATTAGCAGCGCCTTGCTGCGCAACGGTCTCGCGCGCGGAAAACGGCGTTGCGACGGCAACTTTCGATCCTAGATTTGACCATGCAATGGTAGACCGCGTTGCGAAACGCCTGCTTGCACACGTCAGAGCCATTGAGGCAAAAGATTTTAGATTGCAATCGAAATTACTAATAGGGGAAGTGCCACAGAGTTCCGCCCTAAAACTAAGATGGATAGCTGAAATAGTTGCATCGGGATTCGTGTCGCTTCCTGCCTCGGATTCATTTTTGGTAGGTGGCGCATCTAGAGATGATTATGATGCAGACATGGCACTTGCGCAGATGTCAATCTCTGCTCTGACAGCCGCACCGGCAGAACGTGTCGACATTTCTTCAAAAGACGAGTCAGATTGGCTCATTTCCATAGCGAAAAGCAGGGCGGTGCAAATAGAGGAATATCATAAATTGTTTACGACAGCTTATTCCGAAGAAAGACGTCTACCAAAGGCGCGCTACTGGTATGGGCGAAAGTTTGGAATAACAAGCATCTTTCAAGACATAATGAAAGATCTAAGAATATTTCAAGACGACGAACACGGACAGGCTAGCAGAGAATTTGTAGCGACGCTCAGCAGGGTACAGAAAGTTACCGTTGGTGAAACCGAAGTTGCAGCGGACACCAGATTGGCAGCCGAATGGGAAACAAATCCGGAAGCCATGACCCGCAATGTGAAATTGCTTTTCAATGCTGCGTGTAGAGCTTTCGGGTTTGGCTACTGGGAAGTGGATCGATTTGGCAATCGAGTTGGAGATGAAAAGCCGGCAAGAATTATAAAGGGTGGTAGCGACTTTATCGGGATGTCACGCGTAGCTGAATTTCTTTCGGCGATTGAGGCCTATCGAATAGGCAAAATTAAAGCAATTGAATGTGGGCTAGGTGGTCATTATCTTTTTGAAAACTCGGCTGTCGAAACAATGAAAGAGCTCGACAGGGATACAACATTCGTACTGCGCAGAGGCTTTGTGATAAAATATTTGCGATCAAATGTCGATTTCAGTGGCACGTGCAAATCGGCCTCTCCGACAATATTAGGCATAGGAGGCGGATTAGATATTAAAGATGTTATGGGTTTTAGTACGGCTGACGGCAGGAACAGGCGTGAAAGTCCATCAACTAAACTTTCATTTGGGCAGCAAATGGCGCTGCATCGCATGCAAATTCAAATCATGAAGGTTGAATTGGAGAAATTCATCGCCAATGGAGCATCTAAGGTCCAACTCTGCACAATTGGTCATGGATATCGCTATAGAGGCTTTGCCGGTGGTGGTGGCGACGTTGTCGATCCCGAATTGCACGAGGGAGAACAATTCCATTCTGACGGATTTCTTACCAGCCCAAAACATTGGAAACGAGACACTAATGACGGTAGATTTTCTGGCGTATACTGGCTCAGTGCCATATTCCACGCATTTACGTCACTTTTCTATCTCAGATCACAAGACCCGAGTCAACTTAGCCCATCCGAATCAATACTAATGGCCACACTCGGGGAAGACATAATGCGCATGTCCGCAAATTGCTGTGCGTCTTGCCTTGGCAGATCGTCCGTTGGCACGTACATGAGCATTGCGGCGAAAAGTTTTCTTCCGACAAGATATCCAGGGTACCCAATATTTTTCTGGGGTGAAGATAACGAGCCATACCATCCAGATAAAGCCGTTGTGTATGAAGGGCACCATATCGGCGACATGTGTCCAAATCAAGATGTCGGTTTTGCCGCCACTTCATTCGATAGTAATTTCAGCGAAATGCTCAGAATTAGGAGCACTTTACACAGCGCATGGAAGTGCCTAGGTGGATGCGCTTCACTTGGATTTGTCTTGAGCGGAGGTCATCAGCTTATTGCCAAATTCGGGACAATTGATGGCGGTGGAGATGACTACTATGAACGTTTTGGGAAAGAGCCCTGCGACATCACTTCCGCTGGTCCGACGGCGAACTTTGTAAGCAGCAGGTACGCGAAGCATGGCGTCCAGGTTGCCGTTGGGCGACATGGAGAGCCGTGGTACATTAAAGTGAAAGTGACGACTGGAGAAGACAGTCTCTTTGGCGGAAATGCGAAATCAGCTATTTTACTAAGGAATCGCCAGGACTTGCTGGATGCTGGCATTGCCCAATACGTTCCGGAAGCACTGAGTTCAGGCCAATATGACATGTGGCTTGAAATTGATGAAACCACTGACCCGCCAGGATTACACGGTGGTACGGCGCGTGTTCGCTTTGCAAAACGCGATGCCGAACCTGGAAAATGTCCGACGGTCGATTTCGTGCTCGAATGTGTCGGATTTCAAGATTATAAAATACGTGACACTCGTGGAGCTATTGATGGCGATGGAGTAGTTCTGTTTGCGAAAGAACGATCCATTGGCAGAATAGTTAAACCGCATTCGGGTCTTGACTATTTTAGCTCATTTATAGGCGGCAATGAGGACAGGTTAATAGTAACCGCCAGCGAAAATCCTAAATTAGCAGTTCGTTCGGTAGAAATCGGTGGACTCAAATACGATAGCGACACGCCGCTGGTTTTCGTTAGCAAACAGTTTGGCGGCACGCCACCAAGCGATGGTCTCGCACTTATTCGTCATCCATCGCTAAGGGTAGTGCCAAAATTAATTTGCAGACCTACCAAACCAGGCAGCAAAGCAGCAAAACAAAAATTCAACCCGCTTTTTTCCTGCGATAGCGGTATCGTCCTGCGTGACGTTGATTCCAGTTCGGAACGCTACGAACTACTCGTACGGGCGAAAGATATCTTTCTGTCGGAGTCGCCACAGACAGCAAAATTTGCCGATGAAATAATCAATGTTTCGTTCAGGCCAAAGGACTTTTCAGCGAGACCAGACAATTATTTCTGCGATACGCCCTCTGGCTATTTAGCTGTGGCACTTCTTGCATTGCGCAATTCACCTGCGGAATATAGGGACGCAGCATCGCTGATTCGGAAAGCACGGACACGTTCTGGAATATCGCCAAACGAATTCGAAAGAGCTCTCTACGCTGAACTTATCAGGACAATCGACGGCTTCGGCGACGAAGTCGAATGGAAAGATCACATGAAGGCGCTATGCATGTTCCGCTGCCATTGCGATTCCGGAGTAGATGCTCTCACCTCAATGACCACCGCCGAATTAGACAAAGTTGCTATTTTTTTTAATGACTATGTCGCAAAGGAAAAAGAAAGGCGGGTTGACGGGAGGAGTCGCGGCGGATCGGCAGCTCCTGATTATAGACTTGTGCTGTCCGCTGGAGAGATTAGTCGCTACGTTACGCTTTTCAGCGATGCAGAAACACTGCTTAAAATAGATCGCAGAAATAAAGGGCGCCATGATTGCGACACAAGGTTTGCCACCCTATCACGGAACATAGTATCACTTAAAGATAGCGCGCAATCCATATTTCAAATGGAATACAACGATAGCGCAGCCATAAAAAGAAGTTCACCAGCTGTTGTTAAAATCTCCGACGCCGCTAATGCCCTAGGTGCTAGACTTCACCGCGCGCGAACGGCAAGAGTCCAACTCCTCCGCGAGGAAAATCCACATGCTGCCGCCACTGCTAAGGTGGCAGACTTAGAACGAGCTGTGGGTGATGCAAAACGAAAACTTGAGGGCCTATTGAATAAAACAACTGACAGAGGGCTGACCGCGGCCGACGCCGTACCGCTGCTGCTGTTGGTAGGTCAGACGAGCGATGATGCTACTAGATATCATACTGCACGATTCATGTCAAGGCTTATGACACTCAACAGTGAGTTGAGTGTCAACGACGTAGCTAGCATTTTTGAAACTACGGTATCATATGTTGAAGCGCAATGTGACTATAATTTTTATTCCGCCGTTGCACGAGGCGCAAGACCGCCTGTCGAGGAAGTAACAGATGGCGCATCCGATATATATGATTCAAAAAACGGCACATTACATTTGGCATCGCTTGCCTATGAATTTCTTGAGGGCATTATCCTCCGAAAGGAACAGTTGCTTCAACTGAGTCAGGCCATTAGCTACGTTACGCCGGAGGATGATCGTAAGCGACTTGGTGCGGCAAATGGTAGGATTGTCTCCGTTGTCATGGGCGGAGGGAAGACGAAGGTCATAACGCCTTTGGGCGCCCTAATGGAGAATGCAAAGGGTGGCTTGCCGGTCGTACTCGTCCCGACAAGTTTGGTGCCGTCCGTAAATAAAGATCTTACAGATGCCCTTGGTGTGGCAGTCGAGGTGCAATACCTTGGCGCCATAGCAGGAAGTAATACGGATCGAAATTGGCTGTCAAACTTCTCGAAAGATACAGCCATACTGGAGAAGATGGTTTCCATCATAAAAAGAGCTAGAACCGAACACGACATTGTGCTCCTCGTCGATGATGCGATGATGAACAGGATAGTTATGCAGCTTTTGCTCGACATAGTGCAGTTTATCACAGCTGGCGATGCAGGTGTGCCGGAAGATCTAACGAAACGCGTAGCAGCCATCGCATTCATATTAAATACATTCCGCCATCGCGCAAGACTGTTCATCGATGAAGCCCACAAGGTTTTAGATCCGATGTGCTCACTAATAACGGCGGACCAAAATGCGTCCGACGTTAAGGTTGATAATTATATCTTTGATACAGTGCAGCAAATATATACGGCCTTGTCGGAATCCGATCCAGATATTGTTGATGTTGAACTAGTTCTGAACACATACGCGAATAGCGCTCGTAGTGGGTGGACTGCCGATACATCTTCAGCAGCGAAGCGTGCGACATTGAAAGTAACCGCTAATGATTTTCGTGAGGCGAGAGATCTTGCAAAATTAGCGCAAAACGGGCAGGCGTCAGTGACCGATGAGGCCTACACAGACAAAATAGCACCAGTGTTGGCAAAATACATGCTCCTGCGCATACTTGGCGAACATAAATGCAACGAGGAGGGATGTGGAGTCAGGCTGTCTACTACTGGGGCGGCACGGTCGACATCCAATTTTGAAGATGTTAGAGTTGTCTTTGGGTTTGGTGGAGGACCTGACCAGATTTTTGAGTGCAAACTTACGGATCTGGCAAGTTACGTTATTTCTAAGGACTTTAGCGGCGAAGATACATCCAGCGTACAATCTACGACATTTGCTTCACTTAGTGATATACAGTCTTTATACAACACTGGTTTGTGTGCGCGTTTTGCAATAGATGCCGCATTTACATTCGGAAGCAAAAATCAAGTCAGCCTTTCGCCGCTGCTGGACAAGCTATTTTTACTGCGCGGCATGATGTCGTGTGAGCTGCGTAGATGTCTTTTGAAAACTGCCGGAGTACACTACGGGGAGGGCGCAGACGGCTCTGCACTTCGTGTATATAAGGAGGGTACGCCAACCAATTCGCAATTCGCGCACCTAGCCATGTTGATTTCGCTACTATTTCAATACGTTGTCAATATGGGCATTGGTCGCGCAGTCTGGGATGAATACATCACCAGCACTGCGAAAAGCGCCACATTGGAGCAGGCGCAAGATCCCAGCATAAAATCGCCAGACGAAACATCGGCTGGTAAAATGTTTATTGCTGCTTTCCATGGTCAAGCTGAAAATCGCGGAATAAGTCTTAGTACCCTGGACACCAACCCTG
>JAITDL010000047.1 GCA_031282565.1 Puniceicoccales bacterium | reverse complement strand
GGGCATGTTTCGCAGCACAGCACCTTCCTGGCGAGATTTTTTGCCGATCTCAGACGAAACTGCAGTTCATTCCGTGCCATGGCCTAAAAATTTCACCTCCCATCATCCCATGGAAGTTCAACTATCCCGTAGCGTGGCTGCACGCCGGCATCCGATCGACATTCGAGACGGCCGGCCCGCTCCAGCTCTTCGACGGCGTTTGACAAATTTTTCACGCCGACTATGAAACCCATCCCGCGAAGCATGGCATGCAGCTGGCCAACGGACATGGCCAGCGGAGACATGGCATGAAGCTGCCGCAAGATTGCCAGGTGGAGTGAATTGCAAACAAACGCAGAACCGCAGCCAAAGGTTAGCGGCCGACTGGGCAAATCGGCCGCCGATTCCTCTCCGTGATTAGTTTTCCAGTTTCGCGCTCCGTGGGATGCGTTTTTGACGTGCGACTGGCCATATGCTTCCCCCAGAGAGGAAATCCATGTCCTGCTGGAACTTAAGCGGTTGCCGTTTGCCGCAATATTTTTCCATAATCGTCTGTTCGATTCAATTCCCATCGCCGAGCGCAGACCTAGTCTAACACGGAGAACCAATGGAATACCTCTCTCGGGATCGGCCGTTTGCACCGTTTGATTTGGAAACTTAGTTTGCCACAGCGGCAACCGACAGCCAGACCGCGGCGGCGCCATTCAACCTAATCCATCTGCCAAAAAATCACCCAGGGAATTAGATTTCATCGGTCGCTACTTTGTGACAATGGTCGCACTGTCTTTGGCTACAGCAATTCCAGCATTGGCACATAGCTTGCGCACAGCGGAAAGACTGTCACCGTATTGCCAACCGCCAACTATCATCACCTGCAAATCCGAACAATTTGGGAATTTCACTTCAGCATTGCGCTCGTACATACTATCGTTATCACTATCATGCAAATAGCAATTATCGAATGTTAGGCAGCGAAGAGAACTGCACTTGGAGAAATCAAGGGCTGCACCGATTTCACACCCCCTCATCACAACGGCACTAGCATGTTCGCTAAAAGCAATCTCGCCATATATGCAGCCGTCGTCAAAAACGATTTCCTTGGCGCTAATCAAATCATCAGCATTAAAAGAATATCTGACACCGCCAGTGAAGGTGATTTTCCCAATATTTCTATATCGGCCTAGTGTGCGAATTTTAGCATGGGCAGTTCCAATTGCAACACCATTCGCATCTAGGCATTTCATTGTCATGTAAAATGCATACGCTGTGCTGCGGCCACAAACTTCCACGGATGATGAGCGCCCCAGCAGCTCATGATATCCAGGAAATCCCTCATCAAGAGTTTCCGTCACATCGCACCTAACTTCAAGCGACGCAAACTTTGCAAGTTGTTTGCGCATATCATCAATTTTCCTGTGGCTTTCCCACACGCCGGTTAGCAGCACCTTCGCATTCGAATCTTGGTGGAATTTCACTTCGCCGAAAATTACCATTCCACTGGCGGCGCCTCTATCCTTGAAGGAGGCATCGAATACTACCGACCTGAGGGCAGTGCATTTGCTGAAATCAATTGCACCCTTGATGCATGGACGTTCCATCCTAACCACTTCAACACTTTCACCAAAAATAATATCGCCACATACGTGCGTATTAATGGAAGCAACTTCCCTGATGTGCCGTAAACTTGAAAGATCGACGGATGCTGTAATGATCGCATTTTCGAGAACAATCGCTTCGATGTTTGCATAGCTATTCATCGCGGCGATACTGACACTAACAACCTCTGAACCATACTCATTTAGATCACCATTGCCTAGATGCATTTTGACCACGCCGCTGGAAGGATTAAACTCGCAAATTTTCACACGCGATACTCTGCCCAATTTGTCGCGATAGAGGCGTCCATCGTCCATTGCCAGCTCATCGCACGTAAGTGTAACTCCCTGAATATCAGCAAAATATTTGCGCACTGACTCAAGATCTTTCATATGGGTCCATTCACCTACCAAATACACCTGCACATTACAGTCAGGTGGAAGCATTGACTTCACAATGTCGCAGTCGCCCAAACAGCTATCTTTGCAGCTTACAAATCGCACCTCAGAAAGCTTGCTGCAGCGCGAAAAATCAAATCCATGTTCAAGATGTGAATTTTCGGCAATGAAAGTTTCCACATTCCCACCTAGGACGAGCACACCCGCCACCCTAGCACCGATGCACGCAACTTTCTTTATGTGCTCCAAACGTGAAAAATCTGTACGGCAATGCAAATCTGCGCTGATAGTAATTTCTTCGATGTTTGCATAGCGATTAAAATCATTTTCACTAATTACTACTTCAATTGTTTCCCCACCTGCAATGGAGGGCACTCGGACATGCATTTTACAGTCGCAGCTCGGAATAATTTCAACTGAAGCAGCACTGCATAGCGCCATGTGGCTCGCTTCGCTTAACGCAACTGCACGGTTGGTTACTGCGCCATACGGACATTGAGAAGCTATCGCATCAATGCAATCGTTGTCTTCGCACCAAACGCCGTCCATGCACACTTTCGCCATTGAATACAGCGGAAATATTAATTTCCCAACGGAAGTTGGAGGTTTTTCCACGCAACAATAAAATGTTACGTCGGTCAAATTGCCGCAGTTTAATAGATTAATTTCGCCAATTGTGGAATTTTTAACGGTAAGCAGCTTCACTCCAGGGCCCAAAATTAGCGATTTTTCTATTCTTACTTCATCAACCTCAACAGCCTCAACCGCCGTGAGCCGTGAAAGATCTACACCCGACGTATGCCCACTGCCGCTAAAAACAACTTTGCTGATATTCGGATAGAACTTATTTAGATCGTCATAGGTGATGGATATGGTTTCGCGCACGCCATCGGTGCGATCTATGCCTATGAGATCGCTGTCAAGAGACGAAATCACAACAGCTGATGCTCCCAGCAGGAATTCATGCTGTTCATCGCTAATGTTTTGCGGCTTCGTAGGCGGCGGCGGAAGAACGCTTGGACCTGGGCTTTGGGCCGGCGGCGCCTGATGTAGAGACACTTCGGAATCTTCCGGCGCGCCAGCTTCCATTGGAAGCCCATGCGAAACTACTTTGCAGCAGCTGGCAACTGTCACCTTAAATGCATCGCTATTAATGGCACACAAATAAACAAAAAATAGAATCCCAGCGGAGAATACATAGAGTGCGATTTTTAAAATTATCCCTATGGTCGTGTTGGAAAAACGCACAGCCCCGCCAATTTTTCCTGGGACATCGTCCAAAGATAGCACTTTGCACTTAGCACGCAAATTCGTAAATACTTGCGTAGCTATGTTAGAACCAACAAGAAATGCGGCGAATGCACATAGGCCGGAATCGGGACTGTCAATCTTGTCGACCACGGATTAATTTATTGTGCAAATTTTTCATCAAAAGTCAAAAATTTTTTTCGAGCGTCGTTGCTTTCGGACCCTGTAATTCTCCGCAGCAACGGCAGCAGATTGGCCGCAAAATTTGTTGGGGCGCCGCGAAATAGTATTTTGGTAGCGGCGAAACACCACAGCGCGGCGCCCTCACTTTTCACGCTTCGCTTTTTCAATTGACTTTCCTGCATATCCGCAGTTTCTGTTCTTCATGTTTGTTTCCGCCGTCACATCTCGCAGAACAGTCGATTGCGGGATCGTGAGCAGCGCCCGAGGTGTGAAAGTCACAGCTGCACGTCTAATTTTCTGCAGAATATTCACCGCCATTTTACTTCCACTGGTTGCAGTTATTGCCATCCTATCCTACGTCCTGGGAGGATTCCTAGCACAATCGGCATATGGAAGGTTGTTCGCCGCTATTTCCACGGCATGGAACGGATTTCCGCGCGCAGTCACAAAAGGCGACGGCGGAACCGCCTCACAAGATCCAGCTCCGCAGCCGTCGGAATCCGGCGACATTGCCATCAAGCGATGTGCTCCGCATGAACCGGAAATTACTCCACCGCAGAAACCGAAAAGCACTCCCAAGACAACACTCAACAGCCCGCCGCAGCGCCAAGCCAAAACCTCGCCGTTGATCACCGCACCAGCTGAGCCAGTTAAAGTTTGGCCAGCTATTGCAGTGGGCGAAAGGCGCGACCCAATATGCTTCGATTCCGTCACCTCAGCTTGCTTTGCCGATGATGACGATGACGTTAAAAAATCGTCGAATTCCACCGAACCAGACCAATACACCACCGACAGCAGCATTGACGGCGATACCCCATTGGACCATGGCAGCATCCAGCAAGAATATTCCTCATACAGTTCCTCAAGTGAAGAACCTGTCGACGATATCAAATGGGACCTTAGCAGCGAACAACGCAAAGATTCCTCAAATAGTGATACAGCGAAAAAACTTGACGGCGATGCTCTACTGGAAGCTGTCGACAGCGAGCGCGAAGTTTGCTTAGGCGGTGGCGCCGCGGAAGAATTTACCGACGACGAGGACAAATTTACCGACGACGAAGACAAACTTACAGACGACGAGGACAAACTTACCGGCGACGAGGAAGAATTTGCCGACGACGAAGACTAATGCAGCTATGGCGACTAAATTGGACTGCCGGCCGGCCATTTGGAATTCGCCGTTTCTTTTGTTGTTGCGTCATTCCCTGCGCCGTGTCTGCAATGACGCGCCATGGCGAAAAAATTCTGCATCGCGCTCGTTGGGCGGCCCAATGTTGGAAAGAGCAGACTATTTAATCGCCTGGCCCGCTCACGTTTATCGATCGTCCACGGCCAACCTGGCGTAACCAGGGACGTCGTTTCCGCCGACCTGCCAAACGGCGCAACGCTTTTGGACACCGGCGGACTATGTCTCTGCGGCGGAGAAACTCCCGACGAGCTTGTGGAGGCCGTGGAGAATCAGGTTTCCATGGCCCTGGCCATGGCGGATTTGCTAGTTTTCGTCGTCGACGGCCGCTCAGGCCCACTGCCCCAGGATCTGGAAATCGCAGCAAAATTGCGCAAAACCGGGAAGCGCATAGTGCTCGCCATAAACAAAATCGACAATGAGGCCATGGACGCCACCGTCGACTCCTGGTCGCCTCTCGGCTTTGGCGGCAGCCAGGTGGCGATTTCCGCTGAACACGGCCGCGCCATCGGATCACTGGAATCACGCATCTACGCCGACATGCAAGCCGTTGCCACTGAACCTGATAGCGAACGCCCAACCACCTTGGCCATAGTTGGCGCGCCAAACGTCGGGAAATCGTCCATCGCAAATTGTCTCCTCGGCGGAAATCGTTCCATAGTAAGTGCCGTAGCCGGAACAACAAGAGACACAATACACGGAGATTTCACCTACAGCAAAGGCGGCAGCGACCACCCCATGCGGCTCCTGGACACGGCTGGCCTGCGCGCCATCAAAAAAATTTCGTCGCCCGTTGAGTTTTTCTCGTCCCGCCGGGCCCATGGAGCGATTGAGGAGGCCGACGTCGTGTTTCTGGTGCTCGACGCCGCCAGAGGGTTGAGTTCATTTGATAAGTCCATCGCAGCAAGCGTGATGGAGAAAAAGAAATGCCTCGCCATCGCCGTCAACAAGTGGGACCTGGCGCTGGATGCCGTTAGCAGGGACACACTTCCACAGTACGAAGACATCGGCACCTTTCGCGAAGAATTCGAAAGAGCTCTGCGGAAGGAACTTTTCCAATGGCCGGCCATCCCAATCATCTTCCTTTCAGCGAAAAGCGGCCTCGCCGTTGACGGAATCTGCGCCAGCGCCATTGACCTCCGCGAAAGGAGCGCAGTGAAAATTGGAACCGGTCAGCTAAACAGCTTCATGGCAGAACTTTGCGGCGACGGGATCCAGAATCACGGCGGAGGGAAATCGTTTAAAATTTTCTATGCCCTGCAAACTTCGACGTCGCCGACGGCCCTTCGCATTTACTGCAACGACGAACGGCTGCTCCATGGTACTCAGCTCACGCGACTTAGGAATCGTCTGGTGGAGCGCTTCCACCTCGGCGGCTGCCCACTGTCGCTGGACTTCGTCTCCAAGCCGAAGCGAAACTCGAAGAAGCACTAAACATCTAAACCCGCGCGATTTAGCTGAAATCAAAAATTTCCCCAATTTTTGTAAAACTTTCTTTACATTCCTAAATTCCCCTGTCAGAATTGGTTGTGGATGAGACCAGAGACCAGAGACCAGAGACCAGAGACCAGAGACCAGAGACCAGAGACCAGAGACCAGAGAC
>JAITDL010000062.1 GCA_031282565.1 Puniceicoccales bacterium | reverse complement strand
CCGGCGAAGGTCTAGTTGACGACATCGTTGCGAGGGACAAACTCGACAGCGAACGACTTGATTTGGCCAGTGGCGTTTGGCGCATAGATGGAACAGAACTTTCCATGGACGGTGTCGTTGAGTTAATTTGCAAACGGATGAATGAGTTAGGTATTAAGTTGCGGCCATAGGCTTCAATTGTATTTCAGTTTGCAGTCGTATTTTGCTTGTTTTTCTTTTGTCTTTACGTACAACTTTTGGGAAATGAGCCTGGTTGGCAGTGATCGCGTAGACGCAGGACGCATGTCTGTGCCAATGGAAATGATTTTGGCTCCACTAATAACTGGAGTTGCGCTGACCCTCCACGTTAGCACACGGTTTTTGGGTTCGCACATTGAAAGAGCTAATAGGACACGAGTTAAAGTTTTAGTCGCGTTCATTCACGTGCTGACTGCAGGCATAACGGCGTTAATTTACCTAGCGCTCCTATGCTATTTCAATGCGGCGCACAAAAAAAATTACATAGCGCTCTGCAGCAATGAAAAGAAGAATAAGCGGAAGGCGTCCGATTCCGTTGAGCTGCCAACGGCGCGGCAAAATGCCGGTGAAAAAAATCAGCCTACCATGCCGCCGATTACAGGTGATGCAGAGCCTCCCAGTTCTGTGCAGCCGCCATCGCCTGCGCAAAATAATCCATCTTTAGTAGTTAACCAGCCATTGCCAGCGGAGACAGTTGTATCGCCACCACCGCCTAAAGATCCTACGCCGCCGGTTGATGATGCGGCTGTGCCGCCGCCTCTGCAAGCTGAAAGTCCTGCCGCACAACCGCATGTTGTTGTAGTTAATCAGCCATCGCCAGCGGAGACAGTTGTATCGCCAACACCTCCTGAAGATCCTACGCCGCCGGTTGATGATGCGGCTGTGCCGCCACCGCCGCAAGCTGAAAGTCCTACACCGCCAGCAGATGCCGTTGTGACGCTTCCGCCACCGTCGCCAGCTGCTCCAGTTGTGCCGCTATCACAGCTGCCGGACCCTTCTCGGACGAATATTGAATGTCTAGCTGAAAAACTAACCGACACAGCTTCTGCCCTTGTCGCGCGCCTCATGGAAAATGATAATTTCGATGACAGAATCCCTGCAGTTAGAATAATGTGGGAATTCTATTGTGATTTATGCTATGCTGAAGGCACCCTAAAAAGGATGATTTCGCCTACAACCCGCCAATATGAATATCTCCTTTATACCCCGTGGTTGCGCCAATTTTTAAGTAGGATTCAAGAGTTTGTTAACATCGGAACGATTGCTGATAGGTTGAATGCGCAGGAAGTATTAGACAAAATCATGGAAGATTTTGCTGAGCAAATTAGAGATTGTATATTTTGCCCCACGGGAGGACAATTTTTCTGCAGATTAAAGGGAGCTTCCGATGCCGATTTCCGTGTGGGAGTCATGGCCCGGCGAGTGGGATCCATGTATGGCTACGTTGAAAAAATGATGGCCAAAAAGCTGAAAGAATTGCGGGCCCTAGCTAGAGGGGATGAAGAGAATAGGCGCGCCATCATTGGCTTTGATGAAACATGCAGAGATACGTCATTGCGGCTTGAAACTATACCGGCAAGTGTCATTGACAGATGTCGCGCATGTTCATATTTCGAGACCATCCTATTGGCTGCGCAGTTGTATGCGGCAGTTGTGTCTCTCGCCAAAACGATCCACATTGTCTATGATACGAAAAGAATAAAAAAAATTGCAATAGAGCGCGTATTACCGCTAGATACTGCACTGGAACTTAACGCTGCATTTATGGCGCTGCAGCATGCACTACTTGCCGGCAAATTAGACGCCATTGAGACGGCTGTCAATGAAGTGAGGGAGATCTGTGGCGACATAAAAAGTGCCTATGACAGCGCCGTAGCGGGGCATAGCGTACCAGTTTCACATGCTACTCAACCGCCTGCCAGTCGTGAAACTTCGGCAAAACAGCAGGCGGCGAAAAGTTCTGCCGCACAGACCGCGTTTGATATTCGCCTGCGCGTTGAAAAGATTTTTGAGATCGTTAGAGGTAAAATAGAAGAAGTGGAATCGTGGCTCGGCAAAACCGAGCACTTCGACGACGGCAATGATTTGAATTTTGAAAGGTGGAGTTATTTGTGTGACCTGCATTTCGTGCGCGAAACACTTGAAAAGTTAAAACAGGGAACTAACCCAAATCTGCCGGGATTCAATTTAGTAAAAGAGGCATGGGTTTTGGATTTTCTAGGCACCTTGGAAGTGCGTGGCGTAGAAGAGCAAGCTGCTCTCAAGGAGATTGTGTCGAGCGTAATTGGATATGTGAAATCCTCTGGCATTTGGCCGTCTGACGGACTGGGCGCAGCAATAGGCTTGCCGACAGGAAAATTCGAAGTAAAAATTATTTGTGAGCGCATTAAGTTATTTGTTAGGAAGCCAATAATTACCGCATTGTCGCGTGTGTGCGATAGGCTGTCTGACTATGGCGATGGATGTCTTGTGGAATTGGCCGCTGAATGTACGCGAAAAAGGAGCGCCGCCATTTCCGCAAGTGTTGCAGAAAATGCTAAAAAATGTGAACCTATTGATCGGCGAAATGATGTTCTGCGTGCCATCCGTTTGCATGAGGCTTCTATCATTATTTACGCAATTGTTGACGCCATTGCAACGAAACAATATCCAGAAACTGCCGTTGCCATGCTATCAAATAAGGCCGGCCTAATGCTAGACCTAAAGGTTGCAGTGGACAGACTGATTGAGGCAAGCATTATTTTAAAGTTTGGCGAAATGGAAAAAATTGTCGATAATATTTGGCAAATCAAAGAGGTTGTGTTGGGAATTTTTAAATGAAATTGAAATGGATAGACATTGCTGAGCCGTCGGTGCCGTTTTTGGTTTGCCGCTGGTTTTGCCACAGAATCTTGGACGAGTTTTTTGATTTTACGACGTCCGGAGAAGAGTACGTTCCAGCCGTGGGGCCCTGCATCATTGCGGCGAACCATGTAAGTTTCCTTGATCCTCCTGCG
>JAITDL010000094.1 GCA_031282565.1 Puniceicoccales bacterium | reverse complement strand
TATTTTCATCGAACAACTTGCCACTTGCCGCCGCCGCGAAAATTTTCCCAGCCAGCGTCGAGTGAACACCTCTTAGCCTACGAGCATAACCAATTGCGATTCCTGAACTTCTGCCGTGAAGCTCCGATGGACTCGGTGGAATGTCGTTTATATGTGACACGGCAGCAAATGCTCGGCAAAAAATTCCATCTCCATCGCAGCGCGATGCCGCCACCATGGCATCCAAAGTTTGGAGCTCATTCAGCGCAAGTGCAGCAATTGGAACATGTTGCAGCAAAATCTTCGCTCCATCGCCAGCCGGTTCAGCGCCATGGACTTCCGTCTCAAGGCAATTTGTGGCAAATACATCATTTCCATTCACGGCGGTAAATATTTCGTCGCCTTCTGGGAAATCGCCAAATGGGGTATTAGATGCTGAGCTGGAAGGATTTGCCACAGCTCCTACGGAGCCCAAGGCCACGGCGGCCGTCCCGCCGGTTGCTTCAATTTTATAGCCGCCATCGGAGTCATCAAACACAACGCAAATTGGACATGACTCCGTGCCGCTGAGGTTGTTAAAGTCGATGGCAGTTGCGCTAGCGCCAGTATTGTTCACACTAAGCGTTTTTCGCGAACCGTCACTATTCGCTATGTGGAGTTCGACGGAATCGGGAAATGATGTAATCTCATCTTGCAGATTAGTATCAAACTGAATTCCATAGCTATCGTTAACGGTTTTGCCGCCAGCTACATTCACTGTTACAACTCTTGTTGCAGCATCTGCGCCGTAAACTATTCTGTTTGGTAAATAATTTTCTGTAGGGTCATAGAATTTAACTCCTGGGAGATAATTCTGGTCCTGCTGTTGATCGCCATCTTCTTCGGTCGGTGACGTATCCCCCTCGCTAGGAGATTGATCCAGGTCGTCGACGTTTGATAGATCAATGGCAGCGGCGGCGAGTGCTAGACCGCTAATGCCATCGCCTTCAAACAAGTAGAGCGCCAATGCACCTTCAACGTCGGGGTCTTCGCCGAAGAATCCAGTGGCAGCAGGAGCGGAAGTCGTTGCGCGGTAAAGATCTACGCCATCGCCAAGGCCGACATTGCCGCCGTCAAAAACGTCGTATCCCGTCCCGCCGGCTTCGAAGTCAATTCCATGCAAGATGCTGTCGTCAACAATATCTCCCTGGGCCCGAACGATAACCGCCATGGCGTTTTTTGGAATATCGATTCCGCCTGTCTCAACGGCGAGACTCCAACCGTCCACAAAAGTAATCATAGAATTTTCCGTGCCAAGGAGTTCGATGTAGCCGTCTGCGTAGGTGGCGAATAATTTGCCGGCACAATCTTCGTCGCCGGCGAATGTATTTTCGCTGATATGGAATTTCAAAGTGTCGTCAGCCGAGATAGTTAGCGAACCCCGCACCGGGTATGCGTCGAAGGAAAGTTCCACGTGGCCGGCGCGCGCTGGGTAGATAGTTTCGTCGTCGGCGTCTCCGCGATAAATTCCTCCGCTATCGTCTTTTATTATAATTTTTCTTCCAAGTTCGTCGGCCGCAGCTTTGAAGACATTCCAATTGGCTCCGTCGTCGGTGTTTGCGCTCACAAGAACCAGCCTCCCATTGATTAAGTCTATGGTGCGCAGGTCTCTAACCGGACTGAAGCAATTTACCGTCCATCCGCCGTCGATGCGTAAAACTGTGTCATCGGGTTCGCCAATACCTTTTTTATTCGCGTAGGGAGTGCGCGAAACGGCTCCAATTAGATTCAAAATTCCCGGCGCGCCCTGGGCAGTTCTTCCGCCGCTTTCTCTCGACGACTCCATCTCCCAGCCGTCTTGCATTTCTCTCGTGCGACCTACGTTAAGCTGGAAGCGATTCCCCAGCGAAACGGCCTTGGCCCAACCGTCGTCGGCTGTTCCGTTGCCCTGGTTGGCAAGTAGACTAAGACTAGCATACTTGCTTTCCGTGCCGCCGGAAAATGTCAAACCGCCAAATTTCGCTCCGGCGACGGTCACGGTTGGATTTTCTTCACCGTCTAAATTATTGAAATAGAAGCGCATGTCGCCGTTTGTCCATCCTCCCAGGCAGTTGGCGCAGGCGGTGGTTGCCGAAGTTTTGCAGTACGCCAAAGCTGCAACAGTCTGGCTGCCAACGAATTCCGCGGACCAGTTTTGGAAAGAATTGGCAAACGTCGAACTGCCGTCTGTCGTTTGATCTCCCGCTGGCCCAAAAGCCGTTGCAAATGCTGCTAAATGCAACCCAAACGTATCACCAAGACTATTGCTTGTGCCATTCGCGACGGCGCAAATTACATTGCCGTCGTGAAATTTTCCAAATGCCCAGTTGTTGAATGAGTTTTCGGTTGTCGCGACACTTTTATTATTAGAGCAATATCCTGAGCCGAATGCGGAAGCTCCCTCCGCATAAGTAGCATTCTGGCCCAAAGCTAAAAAGTCGCAACCTTCAAAATCGCCAAATGTCCAATTATTAAAGGAGTTGGTGACATTGTCCCAATAGTATCCAATGCCAAATATTGCCGTGGAAGTTCCGCTGGCGGAAAAGTTGCAACCTTTGAAATTTCCAAATGCCCATTTGCTAAGGCGACCGCTGATTGCTCCGGAGCTGTCATAGATGGAGCCGAATGTCGCTACCCCTTTGCCGCTTGCTGATGCCGAAATTTTGTAGCCGCCGACTGAATCTGCGAAATTTATACAAATTGGATGCGCATCAGCACCATTAAGTCCGTTAAAATCAATGGTGGCCGCAGCAGATTGTGTCGTACCATCCACGCTAATCTCACGAAGCTCACCGCTGTCATTCCTTATTGATAGTACTATGGGGCCTAGAAAAAATGAAATGTGACTGCTTAGGTCGCTAGCAAATTGGATTGCGTATCTTGGCGTGCCTGCACTTACTTTGATGTCGCCATTAGTCAGATTAACTTCGGCCTCGAGGCTATTGCCTGTGCCGTCATAGGATATGGTCGTGCGCTTATTGCCATCTGTCGTTGCCGTAATTCCAGCGCCATATGACGATGTTGGCAGCAGCGCGGCGAATGATAGAGCAAGGAGAGCACTTCCCAGGAAAGAGTTTGGCAATTTCCACCCACTGCACACGAAGAATTCTGACACGGAAGCAACTGCGTGTAAAGGTTTTTTTGTCGGAATGCGAAATTTTCCCAGCAGCCGGAGGACGGCCACGGAAAGTTTTGCCCTAAAAAAAACTTGCGGCGGCAGGCGGACTGCATCTAGATGGTCGCGAGATGAAACCCAGCTATAATCCATCGAAGATTGTCAGAGTCCGCAAGTGCGGGTTTCGCAAGCGCATGAGCACCGCCGGCGGCAGGGCCGTGATCTCCAATCGCCGCCGCGTCGGCCGCAGAAGGCTCACCGTTGTCTGATTTCCGATTTCCACGCAGTCGCCGCATAGTCACTGCAGCGGATTTTCAGCTATTTCGCTCATCCCGCGACCGCCGCAGGTGCTCCGGCTATTTGCTTGTGCGGAAGCGGAGTGGCGACTCCACGGCACGGCCGCGCATGGGGCTCATCGCGTCAAGGAAAGTTGGCAACGCCGTGCGGCGCAACCGACTGCGTAGGGTGTTCCGTGAAAATTTTCGCCAAACGCCAACGGATGGACTGCTTGGCAATGATTTTTTGGTGATCTTTCTGACGGAATCAAAAACACTCGACCCTACGGCAATGGGAAATGAATTCGCAGAAAAATTGGCAGCCGCAAAATGCCATCGAAGATAAAAAAAGCGGGACGGTCGAAACCGTCCCGCGAGCCGAACAATATAACGCACCAATTCCACGCATGACGAACTAGGCAGAAGGAGCAGTAGCAGTAGCGGCGGCAGCAGTAGCGGCAGCAGTAGCGGCAGCAGCGGCGGCAACACTAGCATCTGGAAGTCCATTGGCATCGAACGCGAACGCAGCCGTGCGGCAGTATACCCTGGTATAGATTGTACGCAGCAGAAGTCCGACGAGATACATCAGAACTCCGACGGCCAATCCAATCAGCAGGTACAGCGGAGAAACTACCGCCGCTGGACCAACCAACAGGTTTCGCAGCCACATGAATGCATCAATAATTGCCACACCTATGCCGCCCTTGCAGACCGCATCCCCTATGTCCCTGAGGAGCTGCCCGGTAGGACCAGCTATTTCGTAGCGATTCAGCGTGCATGTGGTATCCGTGAAGAACTTGCTAGTTGGATCACGGAAAGCAAGCCCAACTCTTACGGCGTCGGCGTCCCTGGCCAACCACGGAGCAGTTGTCACATAGCGCAACAGCTGCACCTGCGAAAGATCGGGCATGGCGGCATAGCACGACGAAAGTTCATCGTAGATAACTGTGGCATCCCGGTTCTCCCTAAAGAGCCTTTGGAAATCCACACACCACGACGACTCCGGGGCCGTATGCCGCCTGATACGCTTCCACACTCCACCGCCCTTTCCATCTAGGAAGAGCCCAACACAACAGAGACCGGCGTCCGTCGTGGTGCTCGGGAAAGGCACAGTTTTACCAGTTGGAGCAGACATTTACCATCCTAGATGGAACACGCGCTCAACCCCACATGCTGAGGGTGATGCGGTTCGTTTCCCATCCGTTGAGAGCACAGGGACGCTGCACCATCGGATTCGGAGCCATTCTGGCCCCACTGTTTATGAACTCCATATACCTCCTTTCAGTAACGCAGCCAATGTGTGAAGGGTTACGGGAATCATAGAGATCTCCGGTGACACCTCTAATGGTGCCGTCGTCACCTCTAACGACAGCCAATAATCGTGTTTCGCTCATTGCTACTGTTTTTGAATCAATCGACGGTATTTTTGAGTGCTATTTTATTGATTAGCGTTTTTTTAGCGATTAAACGGCGCCGTTTGCTAACGGTTCGTTATTTTTACGCAGAAAAATCTGGCGCGGATCTGTTCCCATAGGTAGATTTCTCTTGTGGATGAGAAACTTAGATCGCTTTTGTCCGCACGCTGCGGGAAACCACGGGATGTGCTCGGCTGGAACCGCAGCGAAAATGGTCACGTTTTGAGAGCCTATGTGGCAAATTGCGTCTCTTGCGAGGCAGTTAACATCCAAAATGAAAAAATAATGCCAATGGAGCGACTCAGCGACTGCGGACTTTTTCAGTGCGAAATTGCCACCGGCGAGCCGTTTTCGCACAGATTTCGCATCACGCGCCGCGATGGATCGACGGAGGAAATGGAAGATCCATACCGATTCCACGGCACCGTAGGCGATTTGGATCTGCACCTTTTCGCAGAGGGGAAGTGGCTGCGCATGCACGATTTTCTCGGTGCGCATGTGGCCACCGTAGACGGCATCGGCGGAGTAAGTTTTTCCCTCTGGGCTCCAAATGCTCAGCGCGTATCCGTGGTCGGCGATTTCAACGGCTGGGATGGCAGATATCTGCCGATGAATCCACTCGGAGGATCTGGCGTTTGGAATATCTTCGTAGCAAATCTTTCTCCTGGGCATCTCTATAAGTTCGAAATCGTAGGCGCCGATGGAAATCTCCAGCTTCGCACGGACCCCTGCGCTCTGGCCTACGAACGGGCAACCGAACCTGCGGCAATTATCTGCCGAGAAGATACATATACATGGAATGACGGCGGATGGATGGGTCAGCGAAAAAATTGCAAACCATTCCAGCAGGCCATTTCCATCTACGAAGTGCACATGGATTCCTGGCGACGTATGCCAGAGGACGGGGATAGGCCGCTGACCTACAGAGAGATGGCGCCTCTGCTCTCCGAATACTGCGTTGAGATGGGATTCACCCACGTGGAATTTCTTCCGCTGGCGGAGTTTCCATTCGACGGTTCCTGGGGATACCAGAGCACGGGATATTTTGCGCCGACGGCCCGCTACGGCTCTCCCGATGATTTTAAGTTCCTGGTTGATGCGCTCCACCAGGCATCCATAGGCGTCATCATTGACTGGGTCCCGGCACACTTCCCCAGAGATCGCTTTGCGCTGGCGCAATTTGACGGTACATGCCTCTACGAATACGCCGACAGTCGCATCGGAGAACATGGCCAATGGGGCACATTGGTATTCAACTACGGCCGCAACGAAGTGGCGAATTTCCTGCTCTGCAGTGCAATTTCATGGTGCGAACGCTATCACGTCGACGGATTCCGTGTGGACGCCGTCGCGGCAATGATTTACCGCAGCTACGGTCGGGAAAGCGGCGAGTGGGTTCCAAATATCTACGGCGGCGCGGAAAATCTCGAGGCACTTGCCTTCCTGAAAAATGCCAATGCGCTGCTGCATGGACAGTTTCCTGGGATAATAACCATTGCCGAGGAATCCACAACCTTCGACGGCGTCACGCGGCCCGTTGACTTTGGTGGGCTCGGGTTTGACTTCAAGTGGGGCATGGGCTGGATGCACGACACGCTGGACTATTTCTCCCAGGATCCGCTTTTCCGCAGCCACAGCCACAACCGCCTGACCTTCGCCATGCTATACCAATATACGGAACACTTCGTATTGGCGCTATCCCACGACGAAGTTGTTCACGGCAAGGGATCGCTGCTGGCGCGCATGCCGTCGGATCGCATGGACTGGAAGTGCGCCATGCTGCGCTCTCTCTTCGGCTACATGTGGGCCTGGCCAGGGAAAAAATCCCTCTTCATGGGTGGTGAGTTCGGCCAGCACGACGAATGGTGCCACTTCCGGAGCCTGGACTGGCATTTGCTATCCTACATGAATCACAGCGGTTTGCGGCGGTGGGTTAGGGATTTAAATAGACTGTACCGCTCGCTGCCGTGGCTGGGACTCTACGACGACGATCGCCGTGGATTTCGGTGGGTTAATCCTGACGACGCCGGCGCCGGTGCGCTGACATTCCTACGCCTTGGTGAAAACGTTGGCGAAATCATGTTGGCAGCATGTAATTTCTCCGGCGTGGCCCTGCGATCCTACGCCGTTGGCGTACCGGTCGGTGGATTTTGGGCAGAGATACTTAACAGCGATTCACTCCACTACGGCGGCGGTGGCACTGGAAATTGCGGCGGAATTGGAAGCGAAAAAATTCCAGCAAATGGCATGGAGCAAAGCGTAAATCTATTTCTCCCACCACACAGCTGCATATTGCTGCGACCCAGAGATTGATAGCGCTAAATTGTGAATTTGAAAAAACGTAAAACTTCCCATTGACAAAACCAATACTTTCGTAAGCATTGCGCCGCAATGCTTAATATAGCCAAAGTTATTCTGTCCCAAATAGAGGCGTTGGAAAGACAGACACATGCGGCAAAACTTAGAGATTCAATCGACGGCGCCACGCCGACGCTTAGGGCATTATGCGGCAATTGCGAAAAACATACTACTTTTCGCCATTTCCATGTAGCTGCACTGGCACAGCATGTGCTCTGGTTCAGGTGTGACATTTATAGTTTCATGGGACTATGGCGGCCAATTGAATCGCTTTGCGCTGATCTTCAAATGCTTAGCACTCCGCATGGAATAGACGAACAAATTGAAATATTGAAGAGTTTCCTAGCGAACACAGGAGGGCTCCAGGCTACGCTATTTACCATAGTCTTAAAAAAATGGATTGGCGAATTCGCCGTGCCGACTTTCATTGAGCAAGCAAAACAGCTCGCCGTCGAATTGGCACTGCACGATCCTACGGAAGACGCCTCCACATTGGGATTCATTCGATCTTTGGCATCTACAGCGACCTCACTGCGCAAAATTTTTGTCGCATGCGATAATCCTAGCAACGACGTCTGTGCAGCAATTTTCGCCGCAGCAAGCAGAGTAGCTGAACTTGTTAGCGCCGTTGAACATATTGGAGCACGCCGCACAAACCTTGGAACCTATGTCAAAATTGCAGCCATCGCCGGGGGCATAGCATATGAATTTGGAGCTGGCAAAGCAAGCGGCTGCGAATGCTTTACCTTCAGAGACATAGCCCGCTTCATTGCCGCCGCCAATTCGCCAAATGGGGTGGAATGGCTCAAGTTTTTTGGCCTAGCGCAATGCGCAAAAGAAAAAAGAAATGAATTAATTGCAAAAGTGCATCCGGAATGGGGAAGCAACCCTGAAGGATTTGCGCAAATCGTAAGAACGCGATCCATTGTGACAACGGTCAGCGCGGAAGATAGCCCAATCGTATTCACGGACAAAGCGCATTCACTTCTCATCGGATTTAGCGAACGTACCACTCTAGACATTCCACCTGGTTTGTCCAATGAAGTGAAAGACGTCGTTCTTGGATTGGCCAGTGGCGACGTGGGCGATGGTAGAGGAGATGACGCCATCGGTAATTTACTTAGCTTGCTAGCAATTGTCGAATATGTATGCACAAATTAAATTTAAGCGCCAGGCCGCATTTGCAGCCGGCGCTGCGCGATGGCCATCGCCAGACAGAAAAATGTTGACTTTGTCCAGTTTTCCCCATAGCGGTTGCATCGAATGAATGGTGCAACTTCATTTGGACCGGTCACAGACCCGGGGGCTGGCGACGTCTATTTATTTTTAGCCGGAAGAGACATAGTTGAACATGTCATTTTTGAGCTCAGAACAAAGGGGATCACTAGTTCGCATGGCCGTCATATTACCGCCTACGACGTAGCAGCCACGCTCGGAGGCGCAGTGAAGCTCTCCAATAGCCCGCTTGGAGATATACTCAAAATCGCCATGTTCATAGCAACACTTGGCATTATGTTTTTCATTGCGGCATGCATCGTTGGCGACAATAAGCTTAAGTATGTAGAACACAATTGCTATCTTATTTTCCTGCAAAGATATGAGCACACACGCGGAAAACGACTGAGGCTGCGCGAAAATCAAACACAGGCACCACACCTGAAGCCAGATAGTTTTCCGTTTCCCGGTCAGGCTGACAATCCGCAAGCCTATGCGTATCAACAGACTGAATTCGGATCGTCTTCGGCATTTGCCTCGTCAGGCGGCGCGCCGCAGGGCGCGAATCCAAATCCTGCAGCTACTCTGTCCAGAGCCCAGCTTGCAGTTCTCAGGTCTGCAGAATCTGTTTGCGTCAGCGCCTTGCCAGACGGCGTTTTATCAGGCTATTTTACCGTCCAACTTTGCGGCAATGATGGGAAGATTCTACTCACACTCGGCCTAGAAGATCTCCACATTTTGAATGACTTCCCGAACATTTCCAATCTCATGCTCGCCAATGTGACTGTTGAATACGCCTTGGATTTGAGCCAGCTCCACCACATTAGAAAGTTTGTTGCATCGGATGTAGCTTTCCCCGATGAAACAGGCGGCACTCTCACTGTTCCACATTCTGCTGAATTAGTTCACTGTGAAAATTTTATCATCGCCGATGGGGCACTTACGCTTGGTCCCGGCGTCAAGACGCTAGTCCTGAACAGCTGCATAATCCCATTTGGCGTAGATTGCTCAATGTGCAGCGAGATTGATAAAATTTTCATCAGGTCCTGCGACAGTGCAGCAACATATCTTATAGACGGACGCATAGCGCACATCGGCGACATAACTTTACCATCGGCAACGGCGAAGGCTGTTTCGGTGTACATATGCGGCATCTGGAATTCCAATCGAGTGCTCGCAGCCATAATAAATAGCTTCAACGGGAAAAATGTTACAGTTCTTAACCAAGCATCAGTTCCTGTAGACCACGATAGCTTCAGCTTCCAATCCGGCTCCGGCCCATTTGGATTTACTTCCACCGCTGGATCGGAATATGCCGACGCATGCAAAGCACTCGCCATAACGGAAAGTGATTCAAGGGATAAAAAGAAGGTCACAGCCGCCTTCAGAAAACTTGCCATGAAATGGCATCCCGACAAAAACCCAGACAATATTGCTGAGGCCCAAGCCAAATTCCAAGAAATCAACGACGCCAAGGATTTTATCTTTAAGGCAAACAATTGGTGAAAACACGGCCACGTAAAAATAGGTTACGTGGAAATTAGCGGTTCGCTGCCTATGTGTGACATCCAGCGCATTTGCCAATTTCAACTTGCGCAATTCTGATATTCGCGCAATAATATCATGCTGCTATGCATGCCACCAATACCAATTCCGCACTGGATGCTGTGCACTACAGATTTAGCGCCATTGCTGGCGAAGCAATTGCAGCTGAAAGCGCCTCCGCACTGGAACCGTGGAAACTCCATGTTCTATATTCACTCACTGGCGTAACAACCGGCCCGATCAGGCTATACAAATTAAGTTTGTATGGAAGACTCCAAGTGGCTCTCCTATTGCGCTTTACTCTTTCAGCGTCTCTTGCGATATTATTTATGCCAGAGGACAAAGCAACAGCCGAAGCAGTTACCAGACATCTAGTATTCCTTCGGGATAATGTTATTCCTTGGAATGCAAGAGGAGATTCAGGAATCTTCGAGAGAGTTGCCATGAGATTGGCAGCACAAGTTGCTAGGAAGAAACTAGCTGGAGACGGAATTAATTTAGGAACTTTAGCGAGACCTCAAAAAATATGCGACTCCATGAATAATGAGACAAACAAAAATGCGCGACCGATCTATGATCAAGGACATGTCGATTGTCTTCTTCGTGAAGAAGAAAGTCCATGTGATTTATCAGATGATACAATTCGTCAAATATTTTCCGGAGGCGAAGAAAACAACGTACTATTCGCCACAGATTTTATTGAACGCAATTTTGGGAAGCGCACCGTTACAATTAGCATTGCGAACAAGACTATTGCCGTTGAAAAAGGGGAGGGAGAACAAGATGATTCCTTCCGCAGGAGGATTCTAGTCGCCATCTATGATGCTAACAATGGAGATCTTGAGGCAACGAAGAAGATGGTTGCGCTGCTTGTCAGCGGCTTCCAAGGACAATCGTTTTTCGCATACGTTGCAGAATCAATTCGCACAAATACTACTAATGGCATGAGAATCTCAGATGCCGGTTCAGCTGGAAATCACGACATTAACATTACCATTACTAGCACTGGACTTGACGTCGACTACGATTACCACGAGACGAGTCCGGCGGCGTTTGACGCCAGCGTTGGCCCTCAGCGGGAAGAATTAACTGCACTCGGAGTCTGGGAAATCGATCCAGGTCACATCAAGGCGCGTGGTGTTCGCTACAGATACCACGTTCCATATCCTGTTGAAACAAATGAACACGGCCACGCAAAAATAGATTCCGTGAAAATTAGCGGTTCGCTGCACCTGGCAGAAAATTGATCAGCGCGATTTTAATTCCATGGGCGGAATGCAAATTTTATGCTGGCGCAAATTGTCTGATTTTGATAGAATATACATGTGGCTGAGAAGTTCTTGATAGTCAAAGGAAAGCGCAGTCACAACCGCCCCGTGAGGTAGCGCCATGGCCAAAAAATTACTGCTCGTCCTATGTTGTATTATTACGCAGCAATCATTTGCAAATCCAAAGGCCGAAGATTTCGGCGACTACTTCCAGATCACAATTCCGACCTATGCCTTCGGTATGGCGATGAACGAAAGTGACCACGAAGGGTTTAGACAGTTTTTCCGCAGCTTCGCAGCCATCGAGCTTACAATTGGCGGGTTTAAGACTTTCGTGAAGGAGTGGCGGCCCGATCACAGCGACAGAAAATCATTTCCATCGTGGCACACGGCATCGGCATTCTTCGGCGCGTCATTTGTGCACAGACGATACGGGCTAAATAGAGCAGTCATTCCATATCTAATGGCCATTTTCACTGGCTACTCCAGAGTTGACGCAAAGAGGCACTACGTCCACGACGTGATAGCCGGCGCCGCAATTAGCGAATTCTGCACATGGGCTTTCGTCAAGAGGAGGAACGTCCACATGTCAATCGGCGAAAATGGCATCGAAATGGCTCTAAAGAAAGAGTTTTAGCTGTCAGCGTCAACCGACGAGAAGGTGAAAACACTTGACAGCTCGGCGCCGTCGCACATGGTAGCTGCGTTATGTGTGGTTTAAAATCTGATGTGCCGTTTTATGTTCTGCCCATTGGCACTGCTCCACTTATCGGCGCAGCGGCTGGAATCGTTGCTGGAACCGACACCGGCCTACTTAAAAAAATCACGGCAAATTTAGCTGACATCCTAAAGACAAGCGGCCCCAACAAGAAGGCGCTCGCGCTATTCATCCTGTTTTCGATAGTAACTGGATTCCTGGGTGCAATTGTGACGCTCATCGCCTATGCGATGTTCTACCGCAGGAAACTTGGCGCAATTAGGAAATTAAATTCTAACGAACAAATAGATCAAAATGATAAGTTTGCAATTGAATTGTATTCAGCCGTCGTGAAAGCAAAAACGGAAAAGGTGATTCCTGCTGGAACTAGTGGCCCAAGCGGTAAATCCATATCCTTCGAAGGCACGAATGTGACATTGCTGGAAAATTTCACCCGTGATGATCTTAATATATTTTTAACCGAACTTTTTATCGAAAAAGCATCGCCGATACTCAGCGGCCTAAATATTGCAGACACTGCATTTACCAAACAAGATGGCACTGAAAACTCAGTCCATAGGCACATTTGCCTCCAAGCCAAATGTAGGGGTGAAAACATGCTAAATCATTGTAAATGCAATGCCGCACAAGGCATTGATGATGTTTTAAAGGGATTGCATGCTGCTTCGAATATTGCATATTGTGGTGGGCCTGGCACATTAACTTTTGACGGACTTCCGCCATCGCCTGGAAAATGGAATAAAGCAATTGATGCGCTTTCAAATATGCAAGGAAGTCTCAGCGGCATCAATAAAGCGCAAGCAGCTGCATTTTCATCAGACAGTAAGGTCGGCAGAGCAGCATGTATTGCCGCAATTAAAACATTCATCGAAAGCGCACAGAAGATTATCGCAGCCTATGAAAATAATTAACTTGCATTGGCCGCAGCATTGGCAATAGGTGCCACGGTGAGGGAGATTTCCATCTGCTGTCTCGTGCAACGTCTGCAGTTTTCCGGTGATGACCTGATTAGTCGACTGAGGGCACTGGACTCCACCGATCGCTACAAAATTCCAGACGGAGAACTTTCCGTTGCGCTCCTCGACGACGACACCGTTCGTGTCATGCATGGAGAATTTCTCGGCGACACAAGTTCTACAGACGTAATAACATTCCCAGGTGATCCCGGAGAAAACTTCGCCGGCGAAATATGTCTATCGGTCGAATATGCCGCCCAGAGCGCAAATGACAGAAAGATAGATATTTCCGATGAACTCATGCTCTACATCATCCACGGATGGCTCCACCTTGCCGGACTGCGCGATGGCACTGCCGAAGAAGCTGCAGCGATGCGCGATGGCGAATCCTACCTCCTGAATTTTTTGCGGGACAACAATTTCTCAGGAAAAATCTTCCGCTTCGAATGAGCACCCAGCGCCCGCTACACCAATTTGCGGGAAATATTTGTAATTTTGTGCGCCATGAGATTAAACAATTCGTCATCGGGATGATTTATTGCGAAAAGAACCGCACGTATTGTGCCGTAATTCAACGTCCTAAGGAAAGCAACTCTCATCCTAAATGTTGGTCCGTTAGTGCGCAAATATGTCACAATTTCCTTGGCAACGGCACCGGCGTTTTCGCGACTCATGCGACTGCCAATATTCCCATCTATCAGCGGCGTAGGCCCTCCGCGGTTGCATTCGCCAAAAACGGCACTCCTCCCAGCGGCAAATAGATCAATTTCCGCATTCGTTAGTGCATTATCCGACGCGCACATCAGCTCCATGGTAGTCGCACGATTTCGCCGTCGCAACGGAAATTTTGCCATTGGATCGTACTGCGTTCGATGTCAACGAAATTTTTATTTCAGCATTAGCACTAGCGGAAATGCATAATTGGCATTTTCAAATAAGTCATTAGTTATATGCTGCATAAATTGCCGTTTGGCAGCGCAAATTTACGCACTGCGAATTCACCAGACAATCATGCGGCAGAGAATGATATGTAATTTAGCGTAATTAGCCATAGCAAGTTACGCGATTCCACTATTAATGCGGGAACCGCCACCATTTGGAACAGTTTGCGAACCACCCTAGGGCTGCGGCCTCATCGATCCAGTTTTCATGTATGCGCCGTGCACATCGAATGCGCGGCTAATGTCAAGGCCAACACGGCCTTCCGGACTGTGATTCATGAAATCGCGCAGCATCGGCCGAAAATCCGGATGGGCGCAATTGTCAATTATCATTTTTGCCCGCTCACGTGGTCCGCGGCCGCGCAAATCTGCTATGCCACACTCGGTGGCAAAAATTTGCGTATCATGTTCCGTATGATCTATGTGCGAACAAAGCGGAACAACGCAACTTACGGTCCCGCCCTTGGCCGTCGACGGCGTGGCAAATATGGAAATGTAGCAGTTGCGTGTGAAATCGCCTGATCCACCTATGCCGTTAATGATGTGTGCCCCACACACATGAGTGCTATTAACGTTTCCCCATATATCCATTTCAAGTGCGGTATTGATCCCTATAAGTCCGAGACGACGAATAACTTCCGGATGATTTGTAATTTCCTGCGGCCTCAGCACCAATTTTTTGCGGTAGAGCGGCAAATTTTCGTAGATGCGCTGGAGAATATTCGGCGAAAGTGCCAGCCCGGCGCTACTTGCAAAACGTACCCGCCCCGATTCGATGCCTTCAAAGGCGGTGTCCTGTAGCAACTCGGAGTACATGTCAAATGGCGGAAATGCCTGGTCGGAGCATAGTTCGGCCATGAGTGCATTTGACACATTCCCAACTCCGGCCTGTAGCGGGAGAAATTTTGGCGGGATGCGACCGCTTAATCGTTCCCGCAAAAGAAATTGCACGATATTCCCACCAATTTTTTTTGATATTTCATCGACCGGTTGGAATGGCGGCGGCGAGTCCGGAGCATTTGTCCTAACGACGGCAACTATCTTCTTCGGATCGACCTGCAGCAGCGTGGCCCCGATGCGGTCCGACGCCCTGTAAATTGGAATTTCTCGCGTATTTGGCGGCGGGGCAAGCTCATAGATGTCATGGAGACCTTCGAGGCTGTCTGGATGGTAGGAGTTAATTTCGATGATGATCGACTTGGCAAGCCGAGCAAATGTCGGGACTGCGCCTACGGCACTGGTGAGCAGGACTCTACCATCGCACGTGACGGCAGCGGCTTCGAAGATGGCATAATCTATGTTGCCGAGGGCACCGCACTTGAGCAGTGGCATCATGGTCGACAGATGCGTGTCGACGAACTCAACGGACCGGCCGTTAATCTGTTTCCGCAGCGTGGAGCTGGACTGGTACGGCATGCGATAAGAAATTGCCCCAACGGAAGATAGCGCTTCATCAACGTTTGCATCGGTGGAGGCGCTGGACAAAAGTCTGATGCGAAATTGTTCTCCGTCGCCACTTTGCCTAATCCTCTCCGCAAGAGCCTTGGTAACCGCTTTTACGGATCCGGCCGGCGTAAATCCGCCAACGGCAACTGTTTGTCCACTGCGGATGAAGGAAGCTGCCTCGACGGCAGAAATTTCTGAAAATGAGGCGCTGCTGAAATGCACAACCTGACTTGACTAGCAAAAACACGTGGCGACGAAAAGACAATTCGCTCGCGCGGCACAGCTATTTACGATTGCAAAGTTATTCACACTGGACACAGTGATTTCGTGGCGAGTGCTAGGAGCGACGGAACACGGGCGAAACCGTTAACCCTTGAAGAGGAACGCAAGCTCCTGGAGCGCACCAAGACAGGCGATCTCCACGCCCGCGGACGCATCGCACTTTCCCACGGCGGCATAATCAGAAAACTTGCCATGCGCTACGGCCGCTTCGGATTGCCGCTCGACGACCTCATCCAGGAAGGCTACCTGGCGGTCTTTCACGCCATCGAGCTATTTCAACCGCGGGGAACTATAAGACTCATAACTTACGCCACGTGGTGGATACGCCATTACATGTGCCGTGCCATCGCCGCCCAACGGGGGCCACTAAATCTCCCCGTTCATCTCCTGGCGACGGCAAGTTGCGGCGATGGACAGCGCAAAAAAAATGGATCGAAATGTGCCGCAACGCAAACCGGCACACTGCGAAATGTTTCCGGCGAAACTGTTTCCAATTGCCAATATGGCCAAGAAATTTTTCCTGAGCAGCTCGTCGATGTCAGCCAACGGACTCCGCTGGAGAACATCACATCGATTTCACTCCACAACGCCATCCGCCGCGGCATTGAAAAACTTAGCCCGGCAGAAGCCCAGGTAATTCGCCTTCGCTATGGCCTAGATGGCTCAATGCCAATGACTTTGGAAAGCATCGGGCGTAAACGCGGCATCAGCAGGGAGAGCGTGCGAATCATGGAGCAGGCGGCGTTGCGCAAGCTGCGCGTTTTACTCTAGTTCAATCCGCCTAATTTGCTCGCTACTTACAAGATTCGACACCGCCAATTTAACCAACGTTAGGCAATGGTGATGTAGGCGGTACGATTTAGATTTACAACAGTCGCGCCGTACACGTAAGAGATCTCTCCAACGCGATCTTCAGGCTCAAATTGCGGAAAATAAATTTTCAGACCACGGCAGCCACACGTTCTAATGCGGTAGCTAAACTCGTCGATGCTCGCCGATGGTCCAACGTGATGTCGAGGGTCGCAACACAATGAAAGGGCTGTTGTAAGATTGCGTCTATTTATATCGCTGTCGGCGAACCTATTGCTGCCACTCGGTCCATTGATTAATAGTGTGATGCTGATTTTAGGCAACCACTGCCGTATGGTGGAGAATAAATTAGCCAATATTTCGCAGTAGCTGACACGACAATGTATTGCTGCTTTGGTTCCACAGCCTGGAACTTCAACAACCTCTCTGCTGCTATGTAGTTTCACCGTGCCGTCGGCCGACTTTCTATAGAGTCCGCTAGCAAATTCCCTGTCAAATCCCCATTTTTTTCTGTCGCCTTTTCCAGTAAGTCCTTTGATCATATCGGCGTACTCGGCCTCAGCGTAGCGGACTGCGCAGTCCGAAATGGCGATGGCTAGAAGTTCGCGGCGAAATGCCATGATTGCATCCAT
>JAITDL010000037.1 GCA_031282565.1 Puniceicoccales bacterium | reverse complement strand
CGCTTTGGCAGTTGGCGCACTGGCGGAACAGCGCTGGTCGATCAGCCTGGCCCAGGCAATCGCGTCTCTGGCCGCCGGCGTCGGCAACGGCCTTCTGGCAATCATATTCCTCAGCCCATTGGAACGCCTATTCCGCCTAACCAGTAACGTGCGGCTGCAGGAACTTTCCGATTTCAATCACCGGCTCCTGAGACAATTGCAACTCTACGCCCCGGGCACATACCACCACAGCCTCATGGTCGCCAATGTAGCCGAACAGGCTGCCATTGAAATCGGCGCAAATGGCCTTCTGTGCCGCGTAGCCGCCTACTTCCACGACGTCGGAAAGATTGCAAAGCCGGAATACTTCATCGAGAACCAAACTGATGGCAACCCCCACGAGGAGAAAGCTCCACGCATCAGCGCGCTCATCCTGAAAAGTCACGTCCGCGACGGCATAGAAATCGCAAGGGCCGGCGCCATCCCGCCGCGCGTTATCCAAATTATGGCGGAACACCATGGCACAACGCTGATGCAATATTTTTACCAAAAAGCCCAGCGGCTGCAAAACCTTGAGGAGGCAAACGGCCGAGCGATCCGCACCGTCGACAAAAGCTTTTACCGCTACGACGGACCTAAACCGCAGACAATCGAGGCGGCAATTCTCATGCTCGTTGATTCCTGTGAGGCCGCAAGTAGAACCCTGCAAAAGGTTACCACGCAGAGCGTCGAACATCTGGTTAATGGGATTTTTCAAATGAAGATCGAAGATGGCCAGCTGGACGATTGCTCCATAACCTTTCGCCAGGTACGCGCCCTAAAAAACTCCATTGCGTCATCGCTGGTAAATATGCTCCACGGAAGAATTAGCTACGCGCCACGAACCAAAGAAGTTACGTCGCAGACATGGGTGAACGGCGTAAATTCCACCGGAGCCTGCCAATCGACGGACAGTAGCAGCCAAAGGATTCACAGCAAAGCCTGCGACTGCGCCTAGTCGTCTATCTCCGTCGACCCAGCTCCATTGGCGGCATTTTCATCGGTGAAGCCATGGAGCGCAGCGGAGATTCGCTCTTGGGTTTGCCCAGTTCTGCTACGCGTCCTAATAAAATATCGCAGAACGCCATAGGCGACATAGCCGGGGAAAACTATGGCTATGGAATAGACTGAAAAAAATAGCAGCATTGAGCAAATGATTGCGGCGCAAAGAAATGTAAAGAAACCGGTGCGCAGCGACCAATTAATGTGCTTGAAAACCGGAAAGAGCATCGTGCTCACCATGAGCAGCGAAACCATCAGCATGAGCGGCAAAAGAAGCGCAGCAAATGCCGGAGCAACTTCCGCGCGCACTATTATGACCGCAACGGCAACAATCACACCGGCGGCAGCCGGTACTGGCAAGCCAATGGAATCCCTGATGGCGGCGTGTTTTTCACTCTTCGGCAGCAGTGGAGTAGTCAGGACATTGAACCGCGCCAGTCGAGCCGCGCAGCAGAGCAGGTATATGAATCCAACCAGCCACCCGACTTTTAGGAAAATGGAATCGAGGTACTGAGGGTAGTTCCCCGGCGACGGCGACAATATGAGAAAAAAAACAAGCAATGCCGGCGCAACGCCGAAGGAAACGAGGTCGGCCAGGGAGTCGAATTCGGCGCCAAAAAGCGACGTGCGCCCACCGAATCTGGCTATGCGGCCGTCGATGAGGTCAAAAACAGACGCGATGACAATCAGCCAAATGCCCTGGGTGTAGAGATCAACGGGGCTGTGACCAACCATGGAGCCATATTTCGCCTGGATGAAACGAATAATTGCTAAAAATCCAAAAAATAGATTCCCTGCGGTAAAAAGATTTGGCATGAAGTAAATGCGACAGGCGTCGGCCGTGTCCCTGTATGTGTGATCTGTTCCCATGGAAAACTCATCAGTGAGTCCATGGATGGCAAAATGTCAATGGCTGCGCTGCCGCAAATTCGCGGCGGCCGTTGCCGACGGCATTTTGCCGTTAAAAAAATGTCGACGCGGAGCAAAAAAACACTTGAATCGCCCATCTTGGGTTGGCTAACTGAACTTGCGGAAGATAGAGATGGATCTCAAAGCGGAAGTTAATCAAATTTTGGGCCGCCTGGCCAAATCGTTGCGGCTGGATGAGTTGTCCCTAGACAACAATCATTGCATGCTGATGTTCGACGACAAGATCGTCCTGAACCTCGAGTTGGACGAGAAATACGGACAGCTGCTCGTCTACGCCTACCTTGGCGAAGTACCTCTGAGCGGCAGGGAGAATATTTTTGAAAAACTCTTGGAAATTAATTTTTTCTGGAACGGCAGCAATGGGTTCACAATCGCCATCGACAAGCAGTCGCAGACTGTGGTGATAATGACTCGTTTCCAGTTGCCGCTGCACAATCCTGGGGCTTTTGAAGAGAATCTTGCTGATTTTGTTGACACGACAGAATCTTGGATGCATAAACTTGCCACAATGGTTCAGGAGGCGGAGGAAATCTCCCTCGCCGACGACTGAGCCGTCGGATGGGCAAGATGATGATGTCGAATTCGTCGTATGCAAACGGGGTAGGATCACGGAATTCTGTCCACACTGGCGACACCTTCCATCGGAGAGATGGTGCCGTGGTTTCGCCACTCGCCGATCGCGATGTCACGTACTACGTCGGTGCCAGTCCTGTAACTCCGCTGCGTACGGCGCAATTCACGCTCACGGAACATGGCCAGCGAAAGACGTTTGACGATCGCATGTCAATAAAACTCTGCGGAGCTGACCCGCGGATTGTGCCGCTTGCCCGTGCACCATTCCCCTAAACCGTTGGCCACAGGTGCATGGCGCAAACTCGACAGTACAACGATTCGGAAGCGGCACTCGTTCTGAGTTTTCTGCCGCACATAGGACCGCGCAGTTTTGCCAACATATTTGAAAAAACAAACGGAAAGATCGGGCGTCTTCTGTCTCTGTCGAAGGATGATCTCATGTTCACCGTCGGACTGTCTCCCGACACCGCCGACCGCATAACCCACTGGCGCGACTTCATCGACCTCGATCGACAACTGTCAGCCATAGAAGCATTTGGCTCTAAATTTATCCCCATATTTGCCGACGACTACCCTGCCACGCTAAAATCTATCGGCGATGCGCCAATTGGAATCCACTGCGCTGGGAAACCTCTGCCAGCTTGCAGCTGCGTCGCCATCGTCGGAACGCGCAGATGCAGCTTCGCCGGAGAAAAACTTGCCCACGAACTCGGCAAAGCCATGGCCGAAAACGGCATCGCGACTGTCAGCGGCCTCGCCATGGGAATCGATGCCGCCGCCCACGCCGGAACGTTGGCGGGCGGCGGCCACACCGTTGCCGTACTCGGAGGAGGATTGGATGTCGTATATCCACCGGACAGCGCAGGGCTCTACGACACAGTTCGCCGAGACGGCACACTTGTCAGCGAATTTTCCGTTGGTCGCCACGTCGATAAGCGCAGTTTCGTCATTCGCAATCGCATCATAACTGGCCTATCAGATGCGGTCATAGTCGTCGAATCCCCACCAGTTGGCGGCAGCATGTTCTCCGCGCGAATGGCATCTGAGCAGGGCAGACCACTTTTCGCCGTTGGCGGTGAGCCGTCGCTAACAAACGGAGGCTGCCTTGAACTCATCAGCTCCGGCGTCGCAACGGAGATAGGCTCCGCCGAGGAATTTCTAGAATACTTCAAAAATTCCCCATCTCCGAGGATCCCTAACAGGCAAAGTCTCTTGGACTTCGAAGTGCATGTAAAAAAGGAAAAACCGCAGCTGGACGACGTCGAAGAAAAAATTTGGACACTGCTCGAAGGCAGCGGGCCAAGCAGCGTCGACGACGTCGCCGCCGCGCTGTCCATGGACGTTCTCGAATGCGCCATGTCAATGCAGAGCCTCTGTGTCCGCGGAATCCTCAAAAAAGAATTCAGCGGAGAATTCCGCATCGCCTAGATCCTCGGAACATCGTCCTGGGCTCGGAGAAATTCAAGCCACTTGAACACCATTTCGACGTCATTTGGTCTTCCAATAGCAGCGGCAACAGTTTCCGCGTCGCCGCCGTTTGGCACAATATTTTGCCCTCCAAGAAATCGCCCAACGTCGTTTCTCAGCGCAAGTATGCGATCCGCAGCAGCTTTGCCGGCCTCCACTCCTGGCTGATCGTAGGCGTTGACGTTGATGAATTCCGCATAAAACCCAACCGCTCTTTCAAATAGAGCGATCAGCATGCCGAGCGAATGCGCGCTAAGGCTGCGAAGCGTAATTGTGATGGAGGACCTGCCGGCGTCGGCCAGGGCTTCGCGCGTTCCAAGGTAAAAGCCTTCGAGATATTCGCCGGCGACCCTCATGGCATTTGAATTCCGCTGCTCCCGACCACGAAGAACCTCAACGAATATGACAAAGAAATTTTTCAGACCGTCGCGCAGCTGCTGCACATAGGAATGCTGGTCAGTGGAGCCTCTGTTGCCGTAAACAGTCAAACCTTGGCAGACTTCTACTCCCTTCCTGTCCAATCGCTTGCCAAGCGACTCCATTATTAGCTGCTGCAAATATTTTGGGAAATAGCTGAGGCGATCGCAGTATGGCAGCACAACCATGTCGGCCAAACCCTTTCCTCCTGTGAGACCGTACCACGCCGCCGCAAGCTGCAGCGCCGGATTATTTTCCCTGCACCTAGTCAACCGGTCCATGGCCGCCGCTCCGGAGATAAAAGCGTCGACATCGATGGCGCAAAGTGCCGCAGGCAGAAGACCGACAGCCGATGTCACACTGGTGCGGCCGCCGACCCAGTCCCACATTGGAAATCTAGCGAGCCACCGCTCATCGCGCGCCCTTTTGTCGAGCGAACTGCCGACACAGCTAACGGCAACGGCGTGATCCGGGAAATGCAACCCTGCTTCCCGAAAGATATCCTCCACGACTGCAAGTCCATTGCGCGGCTCCGGAGTTGATCCAGATTTCGACGTAACGATCACCAAAGTTCTGAAGAGCCGATCTCCAATGGCGCGAACTGCGCTGACGAAGCCGTCGGGGTCGGTATTGTCGATAAAATGGATGCTCAAATTGTTTGACCCGTACGCCAAAGCATCTGCCAAGAGCTGCGTCCCAAGCGCCGATCCACCTATGCCTATGCAGAGCACGTCGCTAAATGTCCCCAATCTAGCAGCTATTTCGCCGTTTACCACGCCAGTGGCAAAGGCTTTCACATCGGCAAATGTTTTTGAAATCTCAGCCGTCAGGTATTTTTCCGGCGCAAGATCCGGCGCGCGCAGCCAGTAATGGCCGACGCGACGATTTTCAGTCGCATTAGCGATGGATCCGCCCTCCAGCTTCTCCATGGCATCCAGCGCCGAGTGCAGTTCTTTCTCAGATAAAGGGCTTTTAACAAACACCTTACTGAAATCTAGCCCAATGCCAAATTCTTCGAACCACAGCCAATTTTTTCTAAAATGTTGCCAACCGTCTATCACGTCTGCGAATCTAGGACAACTTTGACGCTAGTCAACGAATCAACGCGAAATAGATTAAATCTATGCCCATTAGATATTTGCGCTCACAAGACCGGGCAAAACCAAACAAAGTGCGCGTGGAAAACGCTTTACGACCGACAAATTAGCTGAAAAAATTAATCGTGTTCACTAGCCCGCTCAGGAAATCCAACTCGTTCCGCCTCCGCCGCATCATCATCGGAGCCGCATTGCTGCTGCAACTTTCACTGTGCCAAACGCTGTGCGGTGACGCTGAAGGCGATGGAGACAGCGACTACAACCAGGCCATTGATATTTTTCTACTCAGCGGCGAGGTAGCACTGGAAAAGATGCACATTGCAAACATTTTCCACGGCATTATCGCCGAAGGCGGCTCATCGGTTTTTGCGGGACCGATCGCGTCAGGCGAAGCAAAATCCTACGAAAAATTTTGTCCAATCGATTTGCGCACCAGAATCAACGGGTGCAGGTTCGGCTTTTCAAAAACATTCACTACCATCGAGCAACGCGGCGGCCAAATCTCGATCTACGGAGGAATCGTCCATGGAAATGGCTCCGTATTCGCAGAAGACAATAATCTGTTTTTTAAATTTTCCAGAAATGACTTCGCCATAGCGAGTTCTGCACGCTTTTTTCGCAGAAAAAGTAGCGGCCTATCCTGCTCGACTAACGTTGCCATCTCCTTCGGCAGCGGTTCGATAAAATGTACCGATGGCAAGTTATACATTGACGACGGCGGAGACTACTGTAGAAAATTCCATGACAGCGACCTGCAGGTGAGCGTTTTCGAATCCCGTGGGCTTTTCCGCCGAGGAGAAGTCGAAATTAGCTGCATAGCCGGCCTACGCATGGATTTAATTGCCCAAAATAATTTCATGGAACGCGACGGCATGGGCGATGAGTCCGAAGACATTGGGAAACTGCGACACCGCATGCTTACGACGGAGCTCGCAGCAAAAATTGAAGATGCGCAGCCGAACGCAATGCATCTCTTTGGGAAAATCGGGTGGCAATGCGCGGTATTGCGAAAATACAGCGGCGGGCCCGATGCCAATGACGTAAAAACTATGCCCCAGCGCATTACCTACGGGAATAGGCACAGCGCAACGATTTCCGTCGGGATTAGTCACCGCCTAGCAAAGGACTTCATCTGCTCACTCACCATGGAAGACCATTTCGGCAGCAAAAGGGCATCGAACACGGCAACCATTACAATCTACCGCACTTTCTAGCGTAATTCACGGCAAACTGCGCATAGGACTGGTGGAGCCGAGGGGATTCGAACCCCTGACCTCCACAATGCCATTGTGGCGCTCTACCAACTGAGCTACGACCCCGAAACTGGCACGCCCCACAGGAGTCGAACCTGTAACCTCCTGATCCGTAGTCAGGTGCTCTGTCCAATTGAGCTAGGGGCGCTACCTTCGACGGAAACTGGGCCAGCCAGCCGCGGACGCAAGAATATTTTTCAGAAAACAACCGCAGCTCGTCAGCCAAACCAAAATTTCCAAGGCGCCACCCTAGCTAAGAAATTCAGCCGGGCCGTCATCTCGTGGGTTCGGAGAAACAAGCTCAGGCGTGCAACACCGCGGATTGGCAAAAAATAATTCACACCTGCGAATGTCTGGAAGTTCGCCAATAAACTGTAAGTATTTCATGTACGGCGTATTCGGTGAAATTTGGATTTCAGCGTTTCCGCCAACGATGGCATAGCAAATTTGCTCCTTCGGCGCCGGTGCAGCATCAGCCCTCCACTCCATAAGCCACCGGGAAAGTTCCACAACGAACGCACGATGTTCAGCGTTTCCCGGCGAAAGTCGATCTCCACAGAAATGTTTTCCCTTTCTGCAGCTATTAATGTGGTGCGCCAAAGAGCTATGGCCTCTGGCCGCAATTCTTCGCAAACGTTCAATGTGCGTTCTATATTCTCTGTATCTATACTGCGTCCAAATAACCGGGCAAACTTCGCCTGCTGGCAGGTGAGGATTTGGTATCATTGCCGTGCAATCGTGTGCGACTTCTGATCCGTCGCTATCAATCCCTGAAACCATAACACGGGTTCCAGGCTTCAACCGGAACGCGATGGCGCATGCGTGCAGCGAATTGAATAGCTCGATAGCATTGTCACATTTCGCTTCAAATAATACGGACTTCCTCCACCAGTGCCTGTGCACATCTGGGTCCACCTGAATATATTTTGGAGCCATTTCAAGGTAATGCTCTCCGGCAATCAATACTGCTATCTTGAAGTATAGCGGAACGCTATAGGCAACACTTCCAAAATAATCTCCTTCGCCGATAAAAACTTTTTTTACGTCTCTAATTTCCGCTGCTATGCAAGCCGCTGGGGCCATGTCATCGAATATGAGTGACTGCTCCAGATCGCACAATTTCGTCGTATCCTTGTAGCTTAGCTTAAAAACCGCCATAAAAAGACGCCTCCTCATTTCGCTCGTTTCGTCATCCACGTCCATTTCATCGGAACTTCTCATGATGAATGAAAAAGCTTCAACCATTGTCTGCGCTATTTCACTGTGCTGCGGGAACTGGTCAATAAACCATTTCACAGAAAAATATAGAACGGTCAAAATTGCTGGATTGTCATGGAGCGCATCGGCACTTGCGCGGCCAGAGGCACGCACTTCGTCAAGTGTCAATTCGCTGGGTGACTGCGGTACGCGCGGAAAATACACCGACAATATGATTCCTTCGCGTGTGACAAATAGCGTTATCATTTGAGCTTCAACATCAAAGTCAATTCTAAGTATCCCCATCTCTACCAACCACTCAAATGGATGAATTCCTCTTTCTCCAACGTAGCGCTTAAAGAGGTCGATCGGAAAATCGATGTCGTTCACCGGGTAGGTTAAATGATAGCCGGCCGTTTGCGCGTAGTGTTCCATCAGCACCTCGATAAATTGGCCCATAGCTTCATCCGGCATAGCAAGCCTCATCGCTAGCAGCTGAACTTCACTGTGCACTAGAGTTTGCATGCCGCAGTATCTAACTATGGTCACGCGCAGCATTTCGAAAAGACGCGGACCCAGCTCTTCATTGTGCATTCTGAGTGGAACCAGCGGCATGGTGTGAACGCGAGGAGCTGACGGCGTGGGAGATTCGACGTCGTAAAACTGAAGAGTTATTTCTCCGCAGCGAATTAGGCACGCAGCCATATTTGCGTAGAGCTGTGGGTTGTTGCACCGCAGGAATATAAGCCAACTCAAGAAACTGCAATCCGGAGTAACTGTCTGTATAATTACATAGCCCATGAATTCGGTCAACACATGGACCAGATCGTCACTGGTTTTTATGGCG
>JAITDL010000077.1 GCA_031282565.1 Puniceicoccales bacterium | reverse complement strand
GCTGTTTAATTTCCATTTTCTGTGCCATACCGTTTGCGCTTGGACGGAGGAAGTCCAATTCCTTCGGGGCCATATCCAAGGCCGCCGGATTGCTCATAGCGTTTCACCTGCTATCGAGTTGCTGCCAGGCACTTGGCATGAATGGCATCATCACTCCAGTCCTGGCCGCGTGGCTGCCGAATGTCGCCGTTGCGAGTTTCGGATCACTTTTGCTCTTTTTTGTGCGGTGAAATGAAACTTGTCGCGGACATGGCGAACGAATTCCCTTGCATGGGCATGCAACTGCGCTAGATTCATGCGGATTTAGGTCCACGGAGGGATGGCGATGGCAAAGAAAATTCGCGTTGGTATCAATGGTTTTGGGCGCATCGGCCGTTTGGTCTTCCGCGCCATTGAGGAGATGGAATTGAGGGAGGAAGGCATTGAGGTTGTGGCAGTAAACGACCTCGTCCCCGCCGACAATTTGGCATATTTGGTGAAGTACGATTCGACGCAGGGCCGCTTTCCCGGCACCGTCGACGCCCCGGACGAGGAAACTTTGCGTGTCAATGGCCACAAGATCAAGTGTTTGGCATGCAAGGATGGGCCCGTGTCGCTGCCGTGGAAAAACTTGGACGTTGACATCGTCGTCGAATCGACGGGCCTGTTCACCCAGGCGGAGTTGGCTGCGGGACATCTAGCCGCTGGGGCGAAGAAGGTTATAATTTCTGCTCCGGCAAAGGGCGATGGCGTGAAGACGGTTGTGCGCGGAGTTAATTGTCAAAGCCTTAGAGCGGAAGATAATATCGTATCAAATGCGTCCTGCACAACGAACTGTCTCGCGCCGGTTGCCAAGGTTATTCTGGAGCATTTCGGTCTCGAAGAGGGACTTATGACGACGATCCACAGCTACACGGCCACGCAAAAGACCGTCGATGGGCCATCGAAGAAGGACTGGAAGGGTGGGCGTACGGCCGCGTGCAACATCATTCCGTCGACGACGGGGGCGGCGAAAGCGGTCGGACTTGTTCTGCCGCAGCTACAAGGGAAATTGACCGGCATGTCATTCCGCGTGCCGACGCCAACTGTTTCCGTGGTCGATCTCACATTTCGGACGGAGCAAAAGACTTCCTATGGAGAGATTTGCAGAGCCATGGAGGAGGCAACCCGTTCCGGATCATTGAAGGGAATTTTGGCCTACACCGGCGACGAGGTGGTTTCATCGGACTTTGTCCACTGCACCCATTCGTCGATTTTTGATGCCGGGTCCGGCATTGAGCTCAACGATAGGTTCTTTAAAGTGGTGGCCTGGTACGACAACGAGTGGGGCTACAGCTGCCGCTGCGCGGAGTTGATTAAGCAGGTGAGCGCGTTCCTCTAGCCGGTCCAATGCCGTGTGCGGGATAATTGGCTATCTGGGTAACAGGGCGGCAAAAGATATTCTGCTGGATGGGCTTAGGCATTTGGAGTACCGCGGCTACGACTCCGCAGGAATTGCAACGTGGGAATTGGATGGCTTTGCCGTTGTCCGCAGCGTCGGCCGACTTGACTCGCTGGTTGAGAAGCTCGGCGCCATGGAGTTGCGCGGCACGTCTGGCATAGGTCACACGCGCTGGGCGACTCACGGTAGAGTTAGCGAGGAAAATGCCCACCCACACCGCAGCTGCGACGGAAAGGTCGTCATCGTTCACAATGGCGTGGTGGAGAACTTCCTAGCGCTGGCCGCATTTTTGAAGGAAAAGGGTTATTTTTCAAGTTCGGAGACGGACAGCGAGGTGCTTGCAAATCTGATCGCCTACCACTGCGCCAAGGAGGTGGATCAACGGGGACATAGCGCTTTCCTAGAAGGAGTTAGGAAGGCGTTGCTCCACGTGCGCGGGGCCTACGGCATAGCGGTCATGCACGGTGATTTTCCCGGCGAGATGGTCGGTGCCCGCAACAGTTCCCCGCTGGTTCTCGGCGTCGGGGACGGTGAATTTTTTTTCGCAAGTGACACCGCTGGATTTGCTTCCCACGCCAAGGACGCAGTTTTCCTGAACGACGGCGAATTGGTGCACCTGCGCGGCGGAGATTTTTCCATTTGCACGCTGAGCAGGGAGAAGGTGGAGGCGGCCAGGCGGGCCGTTGAATGGCACGAGGCACTTGTGGAAAAAAATGGATACGAACACTTCATGTTGAAGGAGATATTCGAGCAGCCAATTGCCCTCGAGAATGCCATGCGCGGACATTTTTCCGTCGACGGCAGCAATACCCACTTCGGCGGGTTGCAGATGTCGCCCATGGAGTTGCGCCAGGTTGACCGCATAATTTTTTGCGCCTGCGGCTCCGCGCGCTGTGCCTGTCTCGCCGCCGAATATTTGATTGAACGCATTGCCCGCGTGCCAGTTGAGGTTGAATATGCATCGGAATTCCGCTACCGCAACGCGCCACTTGACCGAAATACGCTTGTCATCGCGGTTAGCCAGAGCGGCGAAACCATAGACACGCTGGCGGCGATGAGAGAGGCTCGCCGCAAGGGGTTTAGAGTTTTAGCCATAACAAATGGCGTCGGATCAAGCATAGCGCGGGAGGCCGACGGAGGGATCTACCAGCACGCTGGACCGGAAATCGGAGTTGCTGCAACCAAATCATTTACGTCGCAGCTCTGCATAGCCGCCATGGTGGCCATCTACCTCGGCCGCCTCCGGGATCTGTCCTGCGAAGATGGCGTGGAAATGGTTGATGCGCTGCGCCAAGTCCCGAAAAATGTCGAAGAAATTTTGCGCTTGGACGGTGAAATTCGTTCCATCGCAGAGGAATACGCAAACTACGAAAATATGCTTTTTCTTGGCCGCCAGAGCATGTTTCCGCTGGCCATCGAGGGCGCCCTGAAGCTCAAGGAGATTTCCTACGTCCACGCAGAGGGTTACGCGGCGGCGGAGATGAAACACGGGCCGATTGCACTCATCGGCGAAAATTGTCCGGCATTTTTTCTGGCCTGCGACGGTCGGATGTTGGAAAAAATTCAATCAAATATTCAGGAGGTGCGCGCCCGCGGAGCTAGAACAATCGCAGTGATTTCCGAAAATTGTTCCGCCGCAGCTTCCATGGTCGACAGGGCCATAGTGATCCCGCAGACGCACTTCATAGCGCAGCCCATCCTCGCGGCGATTCCTATGCAGCTCTTTGCCTACCACATGGGAGTCCTCCGCGGCTGCGACGTCGATCGCCCGCGCAATCTCGCCAAGTCGGTAACCGTTGAATGAGCTCCAATTCACATTGAAGCAACCGCTCTGGCATTATCGCTGTGAAGCAAAGCATTTTGTTGAGCTAATGTATTCATATACAGAAGAGCTCGCGGATGTCTAAAGATGGAATTAAGCATTCCATATTCGCTGAGTGGACGCACATAGCCTCTGGCGAGTGTGGCCGCAACTGATCTATCAAATTTCCCTAGCCAATTGGCCTCGTCAGGATCAACATGCGCTGCAGCTATGGCATCTACGAAGTGGGTCGAGCCGTCGTCAGCGAATGCCACGCCTGTTTGGAACAAAATGAAATCGTTAGCCAGCGCAATTGCATGCCTACAAGCGCATGGAAATAGGGCTATCAAAACAAAATGTGTGAACGGCCTTCTTGCTACCCTTATTCTGGCAAGTGCCACGAGCTGCGTAACGTCGCTGCCGTCTCTGGCCGTAAAATATTTGTATTCGACAGATGTTGGCGGCTCACCGAGATACACACGTCCCGGGATTGTGATCCTTCTTGTGTCCATGGCTAAGCGCCTATGGCGTAAGAGGTTAAAGTCAATCAAAATTGGCAAAACAGGCGAATTCCGCTATTTTTTTTATTGCCTCCCCATGCCGTTTCGGCCGTCATCGTCCACGAACACGATGAAAGTCCTTCCGCCGGTTCTTCCTGCACCATCGGCCGACAAAATTGGTGAAATTTGCCGAAAAATTCACAATGCAGGCGGAAAAGCCTATCTCGTAGGGGGATGCGTGCGGGACATGCTCCTTGGAATGGAGGTCTACGAGTGGGACTTGGAAGTGTTTTCCATTGGCGGCGATGACCTGGAAAAGCTTTTTCCAGATGCGCTCGATTTCGTCGGTAAGTGCTACGGCATCTATCGCTTCAAGAATCTTCCCATCGACCTCGGCCTGCCGCGCGACGAGAGGCCGACTGGCGCGAAGCACAGGGAGTTTTCCGTGGCCGTGGATCCGGCCATGTCCATTGTCGATGCAGCTCTGCGCCGGGACTTTACGGTAAATGCAATCTACTGGGACCCGCTGGAAAATGTCATCGTGGACCCGTTTGCCGGCGTCGGCGATTTGGAAAAAGGCGTGCTGCGCCATGTGTCGGAGCGCTTTTCCGAAGATCCTCTCCGCGTGCTACGTGCCATGCAATTTGTTGGGAGATTCAGCTTCTCCGTTGACGAAAAAACGGTGGAGCTTTGCCGTGCGCTTGACGGGCAACATCTTTCCGGGGAACGCATTGGTGGAGAATTTAATAAGCTAATCCTCCTTGGCAAAGCCATTGGCGCCGGTCTTGAATTTTTGCGCTCCTGCAGCTGGCTGCGGTTCTTTCCGGAACTTGCCGCCCTGGTCGACTGCAAGCAGGACGCGACATTTCATCCGGAAGGATCTGTGTGGGAACATGTTAAGCTTGCTATGGATGTCTTTGCTAGCCGGCGGCCATTGGAAAAATTTGACGCTCTTGCAATCGGGTTAACTGTTCTCTGCCATGACTTTGGAAAGCCTGCGACCTACGTGCTCTGCGAAGATGGCAGAATGCGGGCCCATGGCCACGGCGAAGCTGGGGTGCCACTCGCGAAAAATTTTCTCGGAAGGATGCGCGTGGCAAACGAGTTGGTGGAGACTATTTTACCGCTTATCGACGCGCACATGTTGCCGCGCGGATTTTCCAATCCGAAAGTTGCAACTGTTGGCGCCGTCCGCCGTTTGGCGTGGAAAGTCAAGCGCATCGATCTCCTTCTGGCCGTGGCCCGCTGCGACAATCTCGGGCGGGCGCTGCCGAGTTACGACTTGTCCGGCGAAGATAGGCTTGAGGAAATGGCTAGGGCGGAAGGAGTTTTGCATTCTCCTCCGGAGCCAATTTTGCGCGGCAGGGACTTGCTAGCCGCATTCGAGTTGGAGCAATCTCCGTTTGTCGGTGTGATTCTTGGCAAACTATTTGAGATGCAGCTAGATGGGCATCTATCTTCTCGGGAAGAGGCACTGGCGGCGGCGGAACTGCTGATCAAAAAAATGTCTGCAAGTCACTCATCCTGAGGCCATAGGAATCCAGTTCTGTCCGCTGGCTCCGGCGGCGATTTTGTTTTTTTGGATGTGCGTTTTCTCTTTGCCGCCTGCAGTTTGCGCAATTTTTTTGGCACCATGAATTCGAAAATTTTCCACAGCGGATTTCCGTAGTTGGCGGCAGTCCAGCGCGCCAAAGAAACCAAATTTTTAGACAGAAATGGTCCATCGCCGACGGCCCTCAAAATTGCCTTTGCCTGGCCAGTGAAAGTCTTTCCATCCAATGATATAACGACGGCAATGCAGCGGCGATTTCGCAGCGAAACTTCGACCAGGGATCCGACGCAAATTTTATTGGCAAGTTCTTCCGGCACAGAATAGTCGAGCGGTTTTCCTGGGCCGCTAAAAATTTCCACAGTTGCAAGCCGCGGCGCCATGTCATTTGTCGCCGAAAAGTTTCGAAATCTGCCCCATGGCGTTCTGCGTCGTCATTTTTTGCATCATCGCCTTCCCCTTTGGCGTTTTGAGGGTTTTCATGCCTTTCTTCATGCGTTCGAACTGTTTAAGCACGTGGTTGACGTCCTTAAGTTCGACGCCGGACCCGCGGGCGATGCGTGCCTTCCTGCTGCCGCATACGATTTGCGGTTTTCTCCGCTCTAAAACGGTCATGGCACGGATGATGGCCTTCGTTTTGCCCATGAGTTCCAATTCCTTTTTTGGAATATTTGCGCACTGCGATCCCGGCAGCAATTTCATGAGTGAACCCATGGAGCCCATTTTTTCAATTTGCTCCATCTGAGATAGATAGTCCTCAAGATCAAACTCCGCTTTTTTGATGCGCTTCGATAGCCGGTCGGCTTCTTCTCGGTCGACGCGTTCGTGTGCACGTTCCACGAGGGCAACGACATCGCCCATGCCAAGGATTCTGTTTGCCATGCCTTCCGCGCGGAAGACGTCCAAGTCGTCACCCTTTTCTCCGTTGCCCACGAAGCAGATAGGTATTCCGGTCGCGTATTTCATCGACAGTGCGGCACCGCCACGCGCATCGCCGTCAGTTTTTGTCAGTATGATGCCGGTCAGTGGCACCGCCTCCTTGAAGGCTGCGGCAATTGCAACTGCTTCCTGGCCAAGGGCTGCGTCGGCCACGAGAAGAATTTCCTGGGCGTCAACGACCCTTTGCAGGTCGGCAAGTTCCCCCATGAGATCGCCGTCAACCTGCAGCCGGCCAGCGCTATCGAAGATGACGGCATCGGCACCGGATTTTTCCGCTTCGTCGAGTGCGCGCTTTGCCATTTTCAGCGGCGATTTGCAGTCCCTGTCGGCGATGCAGCGCAGAGACCATTCAGATGCAAGTTGTTCCAACTGATCAATTGCCGCCGGACGTTTCAGATCGCAGGCCACGAGAAGTGGTTCGTAGTCCTTCCGCCGCAGATGGTTAGCCAATTTAACTGCCGTTGTCGTTTTGCCGGAGCCATTTAACCCAACCAGCAAAATTCGCAGCGGCTTTACTTCGGTGAATTCGTAGTCGCCGCCGAGCAATTCGGTGAGCGCGTCGTGAATTATCTTAATTAGTTGCTGCCCAGGATCTATTGACCGAATAACTTTTTTCCCAAGGGCCCGTTCGCGGACGTTTTCGAGGAACGATTTAATAACTTCGAAGGAAACGTCGGCGTCCAGCAGTGCGTCGCGCACGTCGCGCAGTGCACCGGTTATGTTTTTCTCCGTGATGGTGTTCAGTCCGCGGAGCGACCGCATCGCCGCGCGCAATTTTTCAGTAATTCTTTCAAACACGCGGCCAGTTGAAAAAAGTTGGAAAATT
>JAITDL010000072.1 GCA_031282565.1 Puniceicoccales bacterium | reverse complement strand
GTACGATGCCAGCTACGAAAAGTAAGCCAAGGGCAATTCCTCTGCCAATCACGGCACCGCACACGCTCCTCGCAGCCAAGGATTTTTCAGCGCATTTCCGGACAAGTTCCCTATTTCCGTTCTCCCCTACTTGGAGAAATGCAATCTGTGTAACTGTCTCGACCTCAAGCTCTTTTGGAATTCCTGTTAGTGGATCCCAAAAAGAACGACGCCAGTGGATCGGCTGATAGCCATTGGTTTCCATCGCTGTGCTATACGCTTTTCTCCATGCGCCGAACGTTAGGTCGCACTATTTCGTATACTTTCTATGGTCATCTGCGCGGTAGATCGAAAGCTCTCCTGGCGAAATGACTCAAGGCACGAAAGATACCTTGCTTGAGCAATTCAAGATTTTCTCCTTCACACATCTCTCCGGGTAGACACATTAAATTAAACCCTCCCGCTTCGAAGGTTCCGGAAAAACCAGCTATCACCCTGTTAAGTTCTTCGAGAGATCGCGCACTTTTTATTCTGTCCGTCAAAAATCCAAACCCTCGGTCTTTTTCACATGTGCCGGCAATTATTTGTGCAGGCGTTTTCTCAACTGGGTTTCCTGTTTTGATATGAGGGTTCAGTATGACAGGTTCGTTTTCAAGTCGCAAAAATTCAAAAAGTTCTACAAGGCCAGCAACTGGATCTCTACCAATGGTGCTGAGAATTTCGGCGAACTTTGCTTCGCGTATTTGCCTTCCTGCGTCGCCAAGGGCTGATGAAAGATCGCTATCCATATTTTCTCTTACCACCATGCAGATTCTTTCCAAGTCGCCCGTGGACATCCCGCATATGTCGGCTAATTCATCAAAATTTGCTGCGGCATTTATTCTGTCGGTAAAGTCCATAATTTTTCCATCGCGCTGATCATCAGTCGTGGCGTCATAACCTTGGAAAAATCGCGCAAAAAATTCCTTCAGTGCTTCGCAAAAGCGGGCACAAAGGCCTGGTGTCTTCAATGTTTGCTCGATTCCGTTCTTGATTTTTCCATTGTGTAGTCGTTTACGGCCGCTCCTTCTCCAGTCGTAAACAATGAAAGAAGCATTGCCTTTTTGGTGACCGCTTGCGCGAGTTTTTCCTTTGTTCCTCTCCGGTTTAGTTCTGGAGACTGAAAATTAAAAGCCGACACGTTTACTGATCTTGCTGCATCCATTGCAATGGCGATTATGCACGACTCAAACAATGCCGCAACGGCAATTGTTGTTAGCCTCTCTAAGTTCATTGCTGCTAGTGCTATTTTTTACCTATTTTCTTCCGCGGATTTCATTCCGCCATTGACACGCTTGCCGCTTTGACAATGCTCCGCCCATGGCGCTGCGGCTCATGGCTCTTTTCTTTGCGTTATTTCTCGCTCTGAACGCACTGCTCATAAGTCTGTGCATCGCCCTCGGAAAAAATTTCTACGCCTCCCACGGCAGAAAATTGCTGGCTGGATTTTCCATTCTACTCGGTTTGACCATTGCAATTTATTTGATTTTGGCGATCTTTGCGCTGGAATAGCCGAATCCCATGGATGAAGGCAAAGTTTATGGCCGTGGAGTGTTCCACCGCCAAGGTCAAAACCCGTTTACCCCGAGGCAGTTGAGAATTTTGATCGGCTGCGTCATTTTTATCGCCGTTGCGGCCGCAGCGCTCTATCTGCTGAACCCCATAGCCATGGTTGGCGCAGGCGAACGGGGCGTGAAGGTTACACTCGGCAAAGTGGCCCCGCACAGCTACCCCGAGGGCGTCCATCTCATCACGCCATTTATCTCGCACATGCGGACAATGGATGTTCGAACCCAACGCGTTACTGCAGAAACACAGGTCTACACCCGAGACATCCAACATGCGCGCATAGTCTACGTCGTAAACTATAACCTCGACCCCACGAATGTCTTCCGCATGTACCAGGAGGTCGGCACGGACTACCAGGACAAAATAATAACCCCTGCCATCGAAGGAATTATCAAGGATGTCATAGGCAAATGGAACGCCCAGGACTTGGTGGCAAACAGGGAAGTGGCCACCAGGGAAATTCTCGAACGCCTGCGCAACCAGTTGGGCAAGACCTACATAAATTCGTCAGGATTCCAGATCGTCGCCATGTCCTACTCGGCGGCTTTCGAAAAGGCCATTGAAAGCAAGGTAACTGCTGAACAGGATGCTCTTAAGGCCAAAAATCGCACCGCGCAAATCGAGGAGGAAGCGCGGCAGCTGCTCGTTTCCGCACAGGCCGAGGCGGAATCCCTGGCAATCAGGGCGAAAGCGCTCCAGGAGAACCCGTCGCTCATAACCTACGAGGCCGTGAAGAAATGGAACGGAAAACTGCCAAAATATATGAGTCCCGCCGATGCGTCACTGCTGCTGAATCTCGGGCGCTAGGCGTCTGAAAAATGTGTTCCACAGCCAAAGGATGGAAGTTTGCGACGTGAAAAAAGTTATTCACAGAAAACGGTGAATAACCCGGTGAATAACCGGTGAATAAAAAAGTTGTTCACATTTTGTTCACAAAATTATTCACAGCCGGTCCGCCTGGCGCGCGGCTTCCAGTGCGGCCTCCCAGACTTGTTCACAGTATTCACAGTACATATAATAATAATATATATTCTTCTGCTCCGAGTTTTTCAACGGAAAGCACGGCGGCCAAAAGATCCCTTGACAGCCCAAAACGCTTTTGCCATTCAGCGGCCATGCTTCCGTAGTTCAAAGGACAGAACTGCGGTTTCCTAAACCGCCAATCCCGGTTCGAGTCCGGGCGGAGGCGCCAGCAAACCAAAAGGCAACGAAAGTGGACAGCCACGCACACATCGACAGATTTCCGCCGGAGGAAAGGGATGCGGTTTTGGCCAGGGCGTGGGAAGCAGGATTGGAAAAAATTGTCTCCGTGGCAACGGCGCTCGACGGCGTCGACACGCTGAGGCAGTTGGTGGAACTGAATCCCGGGAAAGTTTTTTGCACGGTCGGAACCCATCCCACGGAACTGGATGGCGGCGTTCCGGCACAGAAGGAGTTTATCGATGCCGTGGAACGCATTGCACCGGTGGCAATCGGAGAAACGGGCATCGATCTGTTCTCCGCAGCGAAAAGTGCATCGCCGCAGCGGTTGGCGGAGAGGCAGAAGCGAGCATTTTTCCTCCAAGTGTGCATTGCCAGGGATCTTGGGCTGCCTCTGGTGATCCACTGCCGCGAAGAGGAGAAAGGCCGTCTGGACGCGTGGAACATTGTGCAGCGCACGCTGAAAGATGCAAAAGTTGACACCGAATGGGCCCTGATCCACTGCTTCGACTACTCCTACCAAGAACTTGTGCCATGGCAAAAAAGCGGTGGATTTGTGTCATTCTCGGGGACGCTAACCCACAAGGGAAATGTCAATGTGCAGCAGGCGATAACGTTCACGCACGTCGGACGATTTTTGCTGGAAACGGATTCGCCGTTTTTGATCCCAGAGCCGCTGCGCAGCGAGAAAAAAGTCAAGTGCTGCGAGCCGGCACATATGGTTCATACGGCGAGATTTGCCGCAGAGTTGATGGAATACGAATACGAAGCCGTGCTCCAGTGTAGCCTGAAAAACGGGAATAAATTTTTTAGGTTGGAGAAATGACAGTGAGATGTTGGTGGCCAGCGTACTACGGATGGAAACAGCTATTCCCCAGAGGAAAAGTGAGCCGATTCGCCATTGCTGCTGCGGCCGGTGTTGCCCTAGGCGTTGCCGTTCTGCTGGTGGTTTTGTCGGTCATGGACGGCTTCCAAATGGATATGCGGCAGCAACTAATCCGATTCCACGGCGAGGCGGCGCTGGTCGGTGATGGGACGCCGTTTCCAGTGGATGGAGCACTTGTACGGCAGCTGGAGGAAGTGGAAGGCGTGGAGGAGGTAGTCCCGTTTTACGAAGCATTTGTGCTGGCCGAATTTGGAGGCCGCTACGCATTTCCGTTGGCGCTAGGGATTGACGGTGACGCCGTTCCTGCCGATGGAGTTCTGCTAGGATCCGCCGTTGCCGAACAGCTGGAAATTATTCCCGGGGAGGAACTTTTGCTGTTTTCTCCGCGGACATTTATCGGAAGCGGAGGAGAAACCATGCTGCCGCTGCAGGTGCCGGCAAAGGGATACGTTCCAACTAGGCGCGGCGCAGCTGATGGCCAACGAATTATGTTGCTGCGCCAGGCGCTCTCGGAGCTTTGCGGCGATGGGGATTCGGCGAAGGGCTATGAGTTGCGTCTGGCCGATGGTGTTGACTGTGAAAGGGTTGTACGCGACATAAATTCGCAACACAGGAATTCTCGGCTAGGGGCGGTTAGCTGGATGGACATGAACGGCGATCTGGTGGCAGTTTTGGCCATGGAGAGGGCCGCAATGTTTTTTTCCATGGCGGGCATCGTGGCCGTGGCGGCATTTGCCATGGGGAGTTTTTTGGCGGCGCACGTGTCACGTCGGGCGAGGGACATAGGCATTTTGCGGGCCATGGGTTTTTCCGGCTGCGCCATAGGGGCAAGCTTTTTTATGCAGAGCATTTTCATCGGTGCGATCGGTTCCTGCTGTGGCGTAGGTGTTGGGGCGCTGGTGCTTCGGTTTCGCGACGCTCTGCTGGCAATCCTAGTTGGCGCATTCGGGAGCGGCGAGCGGCTGCTATCCTACTACGCGTTCAACAATTTACCCATGCACTGGAGCTGGTTCGAGGTCGCCAAAATTTGCTCCATGGCACTTGCCGTTGCGGCCGCGGCGGGACTAATTCCAGCCATTCGGGCCATGGGGACCGACCCGTCTATTGCTCTGCGCCATGGAGAGTGAGAGCATTTGCCTGGAAGGCGTTTCGATGGCCTATGGTCCTGCGGGGAAGGCTGTTAAGGTTTTAGACGGCGTAAATTTCCAGCTAAACCCCGGCGAAGTGTGCGTCATCTCCGGGCGCTCAGGATGCGGCAAGACGACGTTGCTCCATGTTCTTGGGGGACTTCTACATCCGACTGGAGGCGCCGTGCGCTGGCAGGGGCGATCTCCTGGCGAACTTGGGGCGGCCGTCGACCGTCTGCGCGGTGAAACATTTGGCTTTATTTTTCAGAACCCGTGCCTGTTGGCGGAACTAACTGCTCTGGAAAATGTTATGATGCCATGGCGCAGCCATGGAAAGGGTTCGTTCCGCGCAGCGAAAGGCAGGGCACTTGAGCTCCTAGAAGCCGTTGGCTTGGGCGACAGGGGAAGTGCTTCCTGCGAAGACCTTTCCGGAGGGGAGAAGCAGCGTCTAGCGGCGGCGCGGGCTGCCATGGTGCGGCCGAAATTTCTTCTGGCCGACGAGCCAACGGGAAGCCTTGATAGTTTTGCGGAAAGAGCTGTGGTTGAGTTGCTTTGCGGCCTATGCGACCGCTGCCGGTCCGGGCTCCTCGTGGTCAGCCATGGAAACGCCTTTAACCATATGGCGCATAGGAGATTGGTGCTCGATGGCGGCCGTTTAATTGACGAGTCACGGCGTTCCGCGGCCGATTTCGGCGATGCGTGATTCCAGCGCTGCATGGCCAAGTGCTTCAAGCACAGGAGTTAGTTGCCCCTCCATGATCTGCGGCAATGAGTAGAGCGTGAGCCCTATGCGATGGTCAGTAAGTCTGCTCTGTGGAAAATTATAGGTGCGAATGCGCTCCGATCGATCACCGCTTCCGACTTGGCTTTTCCTGGTGCTGGCGTATTTTTCCCGCTCCTCGCGTTGCTTTTTCTCCAAAAGCCTCGCCCGCAAGACTTTCATGGCTTTAACACGGTTTTTCTGCTGGGATCGTTCGTCGGCGCAGATGACTATCATGGCGGTCGGTTTGTGGAGAATTTGCACGGCTGAGTCGGTCGTGTTAACTCCTTGGCCGCCAGGTCCGCTTGCCCGGCATACGGTAATTTCAAGTTCTTCGGGGGCGATTTGTACGTCAACTTCTTCGGCTTCAGGGAGAACTGCAACGGTTGCCGCCGACGTGTGTATGCGGCCGTTTGCCTCCGTTACGGGGACGCGCTGGACGCGGTGTACGCCGCTCTCGTATTTCAAAGTGCGGTAGACGTTTTCGCCGGTCAGGGAGAAGATAACTTCCTTGAAGCCACCGCATTCCGCTCCACTGGCGCTGAGCAATTCCACGGCCCATCCGGAAAGCTCGGCAAAGCGTGTGTACATGCGGTAAAGGTCTCCGGCGAAGAGTGCTGCCTCATCTCCACCCGTTCCTGCACGGATCTCCATGATTGTGTTCCGCGAGTCGTCGAGGTCCTCTGGCACGAGCAAGCTCAGCAGGTGAAAGCGCGCCTCTTCTTCGCAGCTGCAAACGCGGTCAATGTCTTCCCTTGCAAGGGTTTTGATGTCGTCGTCGGCGGACGGATCGCCGAGAATTGCGCCCGCTTCCATTTTGGCTGTTTCGAGGTTAACGCAGCGGCGATGTGCTTCGATGAGTTCCCCTAGGCGGCGATGTTCCCTGGCAATTTCCGCGGATTTTTTCCTGTCGCCGTAGAAGTTAGGATCGGCCATCAGTTTGGCTAATTCCCCGTGTCGCAGCAGAAATTGGTCGATGGGAGGGATGCTGTCCATGGGCTGCTGGCGGCGGTGCGGATGGAGGGAATCGAACCCTCCGCTCAAGCTTGGGAAGCTCGCGTATTGCCACTATACTACACCCGCGGCGAAACACCTCCATGGGAAGGGCTGCGGCTGCGGCAAGAAAAAAAGACGGCGGCGGCGGCAGATTTCGCAAAAATGGACGGTGCTAAGCGTCAAAGGGCTGGATGTTTAGAATGAAAATCGTGGTGGCTCTCAAAAAAATGTGCCGCGGCCAGAAGATCCTCTTCGCCGAATGGCTTCCCTATGAGCTGGAGGCCGATGGGTAAATTTTGCTGAGAAAAACCGCAGCCTATGGAGATTGCCGGCAGGCGGGCGAGATTTATGGAGACCGTGTAAATGTCGCTCAAGTACATGGCAAGAGGGTCGTTGGATTTCTCTCCAATGGGGAACGCGGTCGTCGGAGAAGTTGGCGTGAGAACGAGGTCCGAGGATTCGAAAATGGCGTCAAATGCGCGGCCGATAAAATTTCGAGCTTTCTGGGCACGGCCGTAGTAGGCGTCGTAGTAGCCTCCACTTAAAACGAAAGCTCCCAACATGATGCGCCGCTTTACCTCCTCGCCGAATCCCTCCCCGCGAGATTTCGCATAAATTTCCAGCGTGTCCTTGGCAGATTTCGAGCGGTGGCCGTAGCGGATGCCATCGAAGCGGGACAGGTTGGAAAACGCTTCCGCCGTCGCAGTTACGTAGTAGGCTCCTATGGCCACAGCGGAGTCCGGTAGGCGGACGCTTTTGATTGTGCAGCCATTTGCGCCGTAAAATTCTATGGCTTTTCGCACCGCCCCTTCGACGGCGCCATCGATGCCGGCGGAAAAAATTTCCTCGGGAACGGCGATGGTCCAGTTTCTTTTGCGGCCAAGTGCGTCGGCGTAATTTGCAACGGGCAAAGGAGATGACGTTGAGTCGTGCCGGTCCCTGCCGGCAATTGCGCGGAGTAAAATGGCAACGTCGCGGACACATCTAGCCATGGGGCCGGCCTGGTCGAGGGAGCTGGCAAAAGCAGTTATACCGCTGCGACTTACACGACCATAGCTCGGTTTTAGTCCCGCGATGCCGCAGAGTGCAGCCGGCTGGCGAATTGAGCCTCCGGTGTCCGTTCCAATGGCCAGAGGGACCATGCCAGAGGCTACGGCGCAGGCACTTCCACCGCTACTTCCGCCGGGAACGCGACTTCTGTCCCAGGGGTTTGCCGTCGTGAAAAAAGCTGAATTTTCCGTGGAAGATCCCATGGCGAACTCGTCCATGTTGGTGCGGCCAAATAGCACGGCTCCAGCTTCTCGCAGCCGGGATACCACGTGGCAATCCCAGGGGCTAACGTAGCCTTCGAGCATGCGACTTCCGCAGGTGAGTGGCCAGCCGCGCACGGACATGTTGTCCTTGATGGCGACTGGGATACCGTCCAGTGGGCCGAGAGATTTCGATTCCTTCCTCCGCCGATCCGATTCTTCAGCCTGGCGAATGGCGTAGTCGCCGTCGTAGGCGATGAATGGGTGCAGACTGCTGTCAAGTGCTTCCGTTCGAGCAATTAGCGACTTCATGAGTTCGACGGCACTCAGCGATCGCGACTCCAGGGCAGCGGACAGCTCCCATGCGGTTTTGTGGTGCAGATCGTCCGCCATGTCAGTGCCCCTCAACTACGCGCGCCACGGCAATTTGTCCATCCTTAGCCAGCGGAGCATTTTCCACTGCCACGGAACGGTCGAAACTTTCCCCGACCTCATCGCAGTCGTAGACATTGCAGGGCTCCTCGAAAGCGGTTAACTGCTCGCCGCCATCGAGATCCACATCTTTCATGTGATTTACATAGGAAACGATTCTATCCAGCTGTTCGCGGAGCATTTCCTTTTCTCCGGCAGCGAGTTCTATGCGTGCAAGGGCGGCAATTGCATCGACGTCAAAGTGCTGCCCAGAGTTACGGTTTTCCGCCATCGCGGCGATTCATGGCGGCGCCGGGGCCAGGGGCAATGAAAAAACTTAGCCTGGAAGTTGTGTGACGGCCCAAAAACACTGCGACCCAGTTCGATTGGTGTGCCCAAGTCTGCGCAGCAAAGCATTCATGGTCGCGTTGTCCGTGGACCCGATGCTGCTAAAACATCCAGTGCAGCAATAGTTTCTGCAGCGCGCGATGAGATTTTCATCGGAGTTGCCGTCGCAGTCCGACAACTTTGTTGCGGCAATGAATGGACCTGCGCAGCTACCGTCGCCGAGTTTCACGAAATTTCCATCGACGCAGCGAATGATGGCAAATGCTGGAAGTTCCGATGGCGGCCCAAAAACACAGACCACGGAGGTACCGGGAAAGATTTTTACTGAGCAGTAGCGGAATGGGTCGCCGTATTTGTCAACGGCAGTGGCGATTACGCAGGCCGAAGTGGGCGGAAAAAAGCCGAGGACGGTTGGGCTCATAAAGCCCTATGTGTGAAGCAGATATGGAGTGTTTGGCAAGAAAAAAGTGGCCGTGCCCCTAGATGCCATCTGGTTGCGCGCGCGGGAAGAGGAATTTGCTTCTGCGGCAGGCATTTCTAGCGCATGTTTTTATGGCCTCATCGGTCATGGCGTCTGGATTTGGATTGCTAACCTTCGTAATAGCTGCAAACT
>JAITDL010000070.1 GCA_031282565.1 Puniceicoccales bacterium | reverse complement strand
CTTTGGGTGTTCGGCGCTGATGATGTGTCGAATGATAGATTGGAAAGTGTTGTGCTGAGTGAAGGCGCAGTTGGGCTGTGGAAAGTTTCCGATTTCTTTGATCTAAAAGAGCTAGCTAGAGAATGCGATGTTTACATATATGGTGAACTGCGCGATGGAAAAATTAATGGCTTTAGTGCCGGCGGATTGGCCATTGGTCGCAGGGCACTGACGCTTTCATCTTTCTATGGCGCAGAGAACAAACTTGACCGCGCTCTCGTTGCAAGTGGCGCTTTGGCGCTTGAAAAGCAAAATGCCATAAATTCCGTCCGCAGATCGGTTGTTCTCGGCGGCAGTGACATATTTGCCGGTCCGATCGGGTCCATATCTCGCAAAAGAGCTGGGACTTCCAATCCGTTCTCCTACGACGCCAACTCATTCGGCTTCGTGCTTGCCGGAACAAAATCTGCCCCAGTAAAGCTGCGCACGTTCGACGCAGGGGTGTTCGCAGGAATTTCAAGCTGCAGAGCGCACTACGACGGTCCGGCCGTGAAACGCTTCCTTAAGTCCGAGCGCCGCGACTGCATCGGTGGAATCACAGCCCGCTACGTTGGCCACGGTTACAATAACCTTACGAACTCTGTCCAGGCAACGCTGTCGCTGGCACACGGGCGAATCACCAGTGAGCGCGCCAATACCATAGGCGGCGACCTCTTCTTGGGCAAATTCAACGACTTCGGTGCCCAGTTCGACCTGGCGTTGGCCCACGGGATAAGGCGCGGCCGCGACGTCGAATGCAGTTGCTTTGTCGACATCTGCTACGACCTGATAGGCCAAAACGGCCTCAGCGAAACTGCCAAAGCGGCCAGCCCAATTGGAGCAGTCACGTTTGGTTCAGTCCGCCACCACTTCGCCACCAGCGAGTTGGGGCTTTGCCTTGAAAGCTTCCGCCCTGGTCCGCTGCATCTGCGCGCGAAACTAGGTTGGCAGTGTGCGGCTTTCCGCAAGCACAATGACATCGATGCGACCATAGCGGGCGTTGGCGGACCAATGCCTTTCGTTGGAGACGTTTACTACGGCAGGAGAAATGGCGCCACGGCCTCCATCGGCGCAACGCACATGATCGGTGGCAGCTGGGATGTTAACTTCAACCTCGATGGCCAGTTCTTTGGAGACTACTCATCCTGTTCGGCCGGGCTGTCATTCGTCCGCATATTCTAGTAAGTCTAAAAATAGTGAGTCGTAAAACCGCGCCGGCCATGGGCCGGCGCGGGCATTGTCAGCGTGCTGCGGTGTGGGCTATGGTTTATCTGTCGCGGTTGTTGACAGCATATAATACTTTAATCAAACCATCCATATGTACTTTAATGAGTGCCAGTATCCATCGCGGAGGCAGCAAACAATTAATGCATTACGCTCTCTCGGCACGTCAATAAGCGTAAGCGGGAGGTTAATTATGATTTCAGCCTGTCTAGGATACAGGTTGCGAAATTGGTCAAAGCTTATTACTGTTCTATCTGGATTGCGCGTCTTCAGTACGGCTTCAGTGGCCTTTTTGCTATAATCACAGAATTCATTGTTGGCCAATATTTTGAGTGTATTTTCCACGAAAGCCTTTTCATAGATTGGGGTTTTTCCCTCTGCTGAGCTTTGTGGCGGAAGGCATTTTCTGATGGTGACTGCAACCACGCCAGCTGCAGTTGGCGCGGCAAGATCTCCCACAAAATTTCCATCTCCTTCGTGATATAGATGGAGTACATATTTTCCAGTTGCCCTGCAGAGTGCGTGCAGTTCGTGGCGACCGAATGACTGACATCCGACAGCAAGGACGTTCCCTGTTAAGTATGACACGAAGCTGTGAAAGGAATTTGCTGCGAAGGGATTCGTTGCTGCCTCTGGCAGCACGGAGTTGTAGCGCATCACTGAATCGACGAGTGTAGTTTGAAAATTTTCTATGCGAGGAATCATGCGTGGAAAATGAATTCTTCTTGACCGAAACGCGGCCATAATCCTGGCAATCTTTCCATTTATATCGCAGCTGCGACCGTCCAAACTGATAATGGCTTCAATTTCAGTTCCGATTGCTGTCCGCATTCCTGCGTCTGCTATCTGTGCAGCAGCTCCACGGGCGAGATCAATCGCAAGATCGAGGGTGAGACTATTATGGTAGTGTCCAATGCCAAAAACGCAAACACAATCGTCAAATTTGCGTTTTACGTCTGGTTGCGTGCGGAATAACTCACTGCAGCTGGAAGAAAATTCTAGCAGGTCCATTTGGCAGATATAGCAAAGCAAGTGATGGGAATTTTCGCGGGCCGTTCCAATGCTGCGCAAACGCCAATCTAGTGGAGCAGCCATGGCCGCGGCTGCGTCAAATTTAGCGAGTATTGCGAGCGAAGCACTATGAACGTCTTCGAGTGTGGGTGCTGTGTTTGCAATTGTTTCCTCCGCTAGCTCGACGAGGCATATGGCGTCGAATATTAGTGCAATGCGCCCAACCAGCGCCACGGCTGAATCGATATTAGCTGAATGACCGCCGCCAAATGTGGTTGCGATATCTCGTTCTATGAGGCCAACGAATGCAGTGACAGTTGTATAGTGCTGGCCGACGCGGAATGCCCCGACAGCTCCACGAAGTTGCGCGCAAAAATCTACCAGATATTGCCTAGCTATTGCTAGCCTGCATGCCCGGTGTTGCTCCTGGCTGGAACCAAACATTGCAAGTTGTGAAGCAACCGCCCTAGCGTAGCTATTGCCATCATCTTTCTGCTCAATAGGCTTAAATCTGCACCTGCAGAAGTTAACGTAGAACGCGGGTTCAGGCTTCCGACCCGGATAAAACGCTGCGATCACCGCTGGAGCAATGGCTGCAGGTTCCTGTCCAAATGGTGCACACTTAACAGTCGTGACGAATTTGTCACGTGTTTCTGCGGCAAATGGCGTACTCGCTGTTTTAAGCGACATAAGAAAATTAAAGGCAGGTCGATGGCCAAGTTCTGCAAATTCCGGCAGCTCTACAATTTGCCTCAACACAATACCTTCAAACCTTGCAATGACCTCGCCATCGCCAAGCATGTACAACTCCCCAATCTCCGCAACGCTAAGTTTGGTAATCTCGCGTAGGCAAAGTGCGTAATAGAGGTTTATGCGGGCTGAAACCATTTCTTCTTCCGTTATTGTGCTATTCGGCAACTTTCCAACTAGAGTTATCAAACTCGGATAGTGCACTTGACTAAAGAAAGGCCATGCGTTCCTGTCAGTCTCCCACTGACTATAGCAGCTGGATTTTACTCGCTCCATGGCAGTCCCGAATGATTCTCCTAGTGTTTTCCCTCTGCATGTTTCGAAAACGAAAAAATTGCAAAATATTCTCCATCTGAAGTCGAAGTCGACGCCTGCCGGAAGCGCTAGGCGAAAGCTAGCAGTCGAAGGTGTGACGTACACTACAGCACCTGCGTCCATCCTAGTTTTGGTGATTGCAGCTTCAACGGTTACGGCGTGACGCGCTTCAAGCAATGGAGTTACGCCGGTTGATCCAATGTCAGTGCATTGGCAGAGAAGAAAAAATGCGACAACGGCAAGTGTTGAAATGGTTAGATCTCTGTTGCGTGGAAGAATTGCGTCAATCTTGCCAGTTTCTCGCGCTGCGGCAAATTCTGTGTCGGTCATAAACAGCCGTAAAAAAATCAGCGAGCATGTGCTGAATTGGCCAGCGCCATGTGAATAATTCGCTATTTCGGCCAGCTCATTCGTCGAGACTAGTATTGCTCTGAGATTTTTGACTTCCATTGTATGGCTAAAGATTGATTCCCTAAGTACGCCGTAGCCAAACTTCCCTGTAAACGTATTACTGCCATATCCGCAAATCTTGCGTAGAACTTCATAGGTGCATGGAGCGATGTTGTTGAGATTACCAATAGTCATGAGTTGGTGAAAACAGCATTAATAATAAGATGTCAATAACGAAAAATTGGATTCAACATAACCCCTTTTACTGCTAGACATATTTCATCGCCAAGTTATGGCCTAGAGAAATTTCCCAGCTGGAAACGCAACTCCAGTGCCGTGCGCAGGGGGAACATCAGCTCTTGCGCCGGTGAAAATTTTTAGCAAGTTGTTGGCGGTGGGCCAGAGGACTGTTGAAAGAAGAGTGGGTGTGCGCGGGCGCGGACTGCATACGGGCCAGGATGTTACGGTGCATATTTGTCCCGCCGAAATTGGCAGCGGCATCATTTTTCGCCGCGTCGACTTCATAGGGAAGCCGGAGCTATGCCCGGATATTTCGACCGTCGGCGATCTAGTTCGCTGCACCACATTGGCAAAGGGCGACGTGCGCATCCACACCGTGGAGCATTTGCTGTCCGCGATTTCTGGACTTGGCGTGGATAACATACTGGTGGAGATTGACGGCGAGGAACCGCCTGTGCTCGACGGTTCTGCCCGCGAGTATGCGAACCTAATCCAGCAGGCCGGCATCGTTGAGCAGGGCGGCGAGAGGAAGGAATTTACTCTAACGCAACCACTTTGCGTTTCCGAGGGCAAGAGGACCATAATCGCCGTTCCCCACGATGGCCTGCGCATAAGTTGCACGTCCGCAGACGATGGCGGATTCCACACCCAGCACCTCTCCATCGACATCACCCCGGAGAGCTACATTTCTCAAATTGCTCCGGCGCGCACGTTTACCATCTACGAAGAAGTTGAAGGACTCCTGAAAATGGGGAAAATTCGCGGCGGCAGCCTGGATTCGGCAATTGTCATCAAGGGAGACAAGATTTTGTCCAAGGAGCCGCTCCGTTTCAAGGACGAGTTCGTGCGCCATAAAATTTTGGACATCATCGGCGACCTTACGCTGCTTGGCATTCCGCTGCGCGCCCACGTCATCGCCGTTCGTCCAGGCCACGCCCTCAATGCGAAATTTGTGATGGAATTGCGCCGGCGCATGGATGAGCAAAACTCAAAGGACAATGCGCCAACGGTTTCAGAGGAGCCAGACTGCATTCCATCGCTGAACATACGGCAAATTATCAATCTCATACCGCACCGCTACCCGTTTTTGCTGGTGGACCGCGTTGTAGAGGCCGACGACTGTCGCCTGCTCGCCATAAAAAACGTATCCATCGATGAGCCATTCTTCATGGGGCATTTCCCTGGCAGGCCGGTATTTCCCGGTGTTTTGCAAATCGAAGCCATGGCCCAGGCCGCTGGAATTATGGTGATGCGCCACGCCGGCATGGCTGGTAAATTGGCATTCCTGATGAGCTGCGACCGCGTAAAATTCCGCCGCGTCGTGGAGCCAGGGGATCAGCTGCACATCGAAGTTAAATTACTGCGCCAGAGGGCAAAAAAAATCGCAGTCGTGGAGGGAGTCTG
>JAITDL010000069.1 GCA_031282565.1 Puniceicoccales bacterium | reverse complement strand
TAACGCTATCTCCAAACGGCAAGTTATTATTTTTGGCGCTTTGCACATTTATTAAAGGCGGAGTAACATCATTTGGTGATAGCGAAGTTGAGTCGCAGGTTGCAACTATTGCGACGCGCACACAGTCAGTGGATGTTGCACGGCCACGCGAAGATGGCACAATTGGCCTCGGAAATGGATTCATCGTTCTCGGCAGAGGTGAATTTATTGAGAACGGAAATCATTGGATAGGAGGCGGCAAAGTGCCGCGACCTAGTCAATCTGTCGCGTTGACTGGGACGATTGTAAACCCTAGCGCCGCACCAGCCGACGATTAACCTATCTCCTTGGCAGACAGTCTGTCGGCGTAATCTGTTCGCCAACGTCAATGTGCAAATGTCAGCCGCCATATCACTCCATCAGAGCTCTTATTACAGCTTCGGTCCTCACGCACCTAAGAAATGCGTTCATGCAGACCTCGTCGTCGACACTGTCTCCAGCGCAGTATTCAATAGTCATCGGCGCCGCATCCCAAGGTCTACCAATGCAACGGCGTATGGCGTTAATTTCTGCAGCACTAAGCTTAGCACCGGAACCACCAACGCTCAGAACACAGGCATTTACGCCTTTAACGGTGCCGCAAACAAGTGTAAACGGCGTCACCGAGCCATTCTGCGCCGTGACACTGCCATTCTGCACGTAGACGTCCGCATCTATGGAACGCACTTTGCCAAATTTTATTTCCATTGCAGCCGTAACTGTCGCAGCGTAAGTTGTTTGTCAACAGCAAAATATGCGTTTATCGCGCCCAAACAAAGAGTCGATCCCATTAAAAATCTTTACAGCGACGCTGTTCCATGGCAACATAGGTTGTGTACAGTTCAGTTTCCAGCAACGTCGGCGCCAACTATAGCGCAGCTCCATTCAGGCAAGTGCATGAAGCCCTTCACAGGAGAATTTTAGCCGAGAAAGTGGGCGCTGGAATTGATGTCACAGGCATCCGTGGGCATTCAATCAAAACTACTGGGGATGCTAAATTCCCAATTGGTTTGATCTATGATTGTCTCTGCTACCGCGGCGTCACATGTGCCGCTTTTTTGGCGTTTTTTTATCACTTTTTCGGAGGCAAGCGCGGCGAAAATCTAATCGTAGAAACGGCTGCCACGTTGATGTCTACAAAACTTAATTCGGAATCAGCTAGGGCAAGAGAACGCCTCGAAACCATAGCAGGACGTTGTAATGCGTACGTCACTCCAAAGTTTTTTTTACACGACCTTGATACAGATGATAAAACAGTGCGGAAAATTGATGAATGGCTTAGCAATTTAAGCATTGGAACCACCGGCCGTGATGATTTAATTATTAAGAGTCTCTCCCTTAGCCCGGACAGCAGAGCTCTATTTATGGCGTCATGCTACGCCATAGCTAACGGATTGACGATATTTCACTTCAACGATGACGGCACAATCAATGCACGATTCATTCCAATGGGACAGCTAGCCGGCCGTGACAGCATAAGAAGTGGCCCGAATGACCTCATTGTCGTCGGCAAAAATACGAATTTGCGCGGCGATATCAGTTTACTTTGGGAAAGCGCCGATGGCGAGTTTCATAGCCAAGAAATAAAAGATTGCGGGAGAGTTATAAATCCACCTCAATTGGGCGGTTTCTAAGTTGAGTTTTAGCATGCACATGCCGCCGATGGAATCCAGCTGCAGACCAGTATTTTATTGACATGCATCGACCATCCCCTATTCGTTCGCCATGAGCGACGACAAATTGGCACACATTCGTCCGTCAAATTTTGTTGAAACATTTTGCCTTCCAGTTATTTGCGCGATGACTTCGATGACGATGCTAAATCTCGTCACAACCGCGACAGCAGCAAACATTTTCGCCGAACATCTCCTGCTCCGGCGCAGTTTCGGCCAGTGGGTTGCGCTGATTTTCCTTAGCGCCATAACTTTAGGAATAATTTGGGCCGTAGCCTACGCCATCGTGCTACACGGACGCAAAAAAGACGGCAGCGCCATCAATCTGCTCTTCGCCGCAGCAAGTGGCAGCTTGGTTGCAGCCGAACCAAAAGAACCAAAAACTGTCACGGCAACGACTGACCTCGACGAACTGATGAAACTTTTCTTTATATCTAGCAACGGCAATCCGCCAGAATTTAAACAGGCTAGACAGTCAATTGTAGCCGTCATTAATGACTTTGGCTTTGCTCATTCCCGGGACGGAAACTGCTTTGCAGCTGCATTTTATGGATCGCTTACTCCCGATCTGGAAGGCGAATCCACGGCAAATCAATCAATCGCCGATTTAATCAAATTCGTTGTCGATTTACACGGTGGCGAAGTAACATTGAGTGATGCTTGGAACACTCATACAACCGAAAGAGATGCGTTCATCCGCGCATTTCGCCGTGACACACTATTGGATTTATGCGATGATAAAATATGTAAATTACGCACGGGAATCGAATTCCAGATATATGCTGCCAGTAATACAATTCTTAAAGGAGATGCTGCGCAACGAATTGCACACGATATTGAGGAAGCCACCATTGCCATTCTAAAAGAAAACGATCTTTCTTCGGATGAAGAAAATAAAGAAATTGCAACCATTGTTGGCGAATATTGCGATTTCATACTTCGGAATAAGGTCATCAATAGCCTATTCATTTGGGTTGCTAGCGGTAAAAATGAGCGCATGAAAATTGATATGCTTAGCGCCATAGATCTAGCCGCTAAAATGGGTTCTTTGACATACCACATCAAAAGCCGCTATGCCGATGGAAGCCATGACGGTAAAATCGGTGCCGCATGCGAAGCCATAGAAGCATGCATCTCGAAGGCGCTTAAAAATTTTGCCCTAGAAGAATTTGAAAACGAAAAAGTAGAATATAGTGACCCACTAGCCGCTGAACCGAGCGGGGACACGTGCTGCGGTAAATTCATACTGGGCCAAGTTGCTGAAAACGATGAACTTGCGTACTGCTTAAGACGCCTAATTACACTGGCGGAAGCCAAATATAAGCTGGAAAATCAACCGCTTCCGGCCCAGGATTCCACTAAACCTGCTGAGCAAAAATTGCAAAATGTCGAACTTAGCGACTTCACTAGGGTGTTTGCCTATCCCCTCGCAAGAAGACGAGCCCAGAGTATAACTGGCACAGCAATAGCCATTTCTGCCGCCACAAAGAAGCTGTCATTCGGCGATTGGACCGCGCTAATTTGCCTTAGCTTGGTCACACTTGGAATTATTTGGCTATGCGCCTATATCTGTGCAAGAATACAACTTAGCAATGGAAATAGCGCACTCTGGAAGCTGATAATGGCCGGGCGAAAACCGCCGGCGGCCGCACCTACACCGGACATAGTAGAACTAACTAAGCATTTCTTCGAAGAAAGCAGCGACGGTGACGACAAATTCTCTCCAGCCGAATCCACTTTTGCGCTATGCCGGAAAATTAATTTTGGTGAAGTTTTTGTTGGAAGCAACGGAATTTTGCGAACATCTTCGGCGAATGGCGTTAGCATTAGCAACGGAGATACGCGAAATAGCGATGAAATTATCTCCGACTTTCTTGACGCCATCGGCGTCGACGTGCACAGCAGAAAAAATATTCGACTAGCTGTTGGCGTTGATCCCATAAAGGAGCGTGAGACATGGAATTTGTTTGTTGAGAAGTTCTATAGGTTTCATCAGTTAACCTTTATGGCTGAAAAAGCTATTGATGGATTTGAACAGGCATCCAGGCGTCTTAGTAAGCGAATTGAGGATGGCGACAAAATAGCTAGGAATTTTAAAAACTCAACCGAAGGAATTGCGAGACATTGCGCCGCTTTGTTACTTAGCCATCTCGGCGATGATGATGTTGTTGACGAAGAGCATAAAGCCCGCGTTGATGAGCTTACAGCAAAAATTAGTGATCGTATTAGCAACAATGATTTATTTGCCTATGCGATTGCAGAAAAAGTTAAACTGAAACACCTCTGTTTGCAAATGGCAACAGCCACTGGAGGCGTGTTCAGACCGTTTCCTGCGGCAATTTTAGATGCCATCCTAGACAGTGAGAAAGTTCGTGAATTAGTAGTCGGTAAAGACGGAGAACCTAAACAAGACAAAAACCAAAAAGCCGCAAAAATCGACAGATTGATCGAGGCGGTTGAGTGCGTCGCAAAAGAAATGGCGGCAAAGCTTAAAGATGCTCTTGATCCCTTTTTGGATGCTGAATGTGCCGTCAAAGTAGACGGCAAAACTACTGAGCGCACCACATTGCGTAAATTCATCGATGGAGAACTTGACATAGACAAACCAGATGGAATCGCAACGGAACAAGTAAGCATTGCGCTCGAAAAAGTTAGCCAATATTGCGACGAGCTACTGCCTAATCATTTTCTTATTGCAATGCGTCTAGATGAAGAACTATTTGGGGAAAGTTAATTAATTGCGTGAAACAGCTCCAAAAAACATCCGACGGACCGGTCAGTGGATAGCTCCTGCCAATGGACAATTGCGTCACTAAAAAGTTTGCGGAGTGCAATTTGAATTCTCAGCAACTCCGCCAAAGAAAACCGTTCGACGCTGTCAAGAACTCGACACAGATACCAGCGGTTCTGTGAAAATACGTCGGCAAAGTCTGCGCCATTGGGCAGCGGCAACGATTGCATCTTTTTTGCCCGATCCAGTGCACCGGCCAACTCATGGGGCGAAATCCTTCCCCTTGATGATGTCACTGCCGCCACGGCTTTTAGCTGCATTGCCACGCGATTCCTGCTCTGCAGCGCCGCCAGCACGGCCCGCAATTCCCCTCCGCCGCCAAAAAATTTTCGCAGGGCCGCTTCAAATTCTGGCAAATCCCTCCCATAGAACGCATCAACCGGCTCGAAAAAATTGTCGCAATTCGATTCGCACACGACGGCTGCGACATCTTCCGCGCACACTATCCGCCTCTCGCCGAGGTATATATCAAGTTTTTCCAATTCCACATATGCATTGCGTGCGCACTGGCCAATTTTTTCCAGAAATAGCCTTCTCCCATGGAAATCAAATTGCAGACCGAAGTGGCGGGCTCCATCGGCAAAGGCAATTTCGGCACCTTCCTGGCCTCCAACAACTTCTACCGCAGTTCGACAGATTGCTTTCAACATCTTGAATGTGCGTAGCCTACGATCGACTGGCGACGCAGACAGCACAACGGCAACGCCCAAGTCACGCGCCAGTTTGAGCGTTTCACAAATTTTTTCAAATTGCGCAGCGGCTTCCGCGCACAGAGCGCATCCGAGAAAAATAGCAGATCTAACCCAAACGCAACCACTTCCACCGAACAGAGACGGAGTCATGACGGCTTCCCTGAGCGCTGCGGCGAGATTTTTCATGTCCTTCGCAGACAGGACACGGCCGCTCAAAATTTCCGCCTGGCAATCGCCAATAAGTTCCTCGGCTCGCCTGCCAACGAGCACGTCGTCATCGCCGCATAGCAGGTGGGCACCGCCGTCCATGGGATCGCCCCTAGGAACCGATTTGGAATCGTGAAAAGCGCACGGGCCGAATGTTTTCGCCAAGTTTACTGATGTATTCGCGGATCAAATCGCCGACGCTGATGTCAGGATTTTTAACAAATGGCTGGTCGAGCAGGCAGACGCTGGAAAAATATTTGGCCAACTTCCCCTCAACTATTGCCGCGACGGCATTTGGCGGTTTCCCGGCACACTGACTTTCTGCCACATCCCTCTCGCTGCGAAGAACATCCTCCGGGACCTGATCCCGCGACAGACAGAGCGGATTCGCCGCCGCTATTTGAAGACAAATGTCTCGCGCCAACGAACGAAATTGCTCATTCTTCGCGACGAAATCGGTCTCGCAGTTCAGTTGCAGCAGCACGCCGATGCGTCCGCCGGTGTGGATATAGGCCTCGACAATCCCCTCGGATGCCTCTCTGTCAGCCTTCTTTGCAGCTCCTGCAATGCCCTTCTTTTTTAATAGAACGATGGCCTTTTCCAGGTCGCCGCCGCACTCCGTGAGCGCCTTTTTACAGTCCATCAGCCCGGCGCCGGTGCGTTCGCGCAATTCGCCAACCATAGTTGCAGTAATTTCCATCCTATACCCCCTCAGCTACTTCGATATCTTCAAGCGCATCCATGGCCATCTGGACGCCGCTGGAAAGCGTTACGGAAGACTCAACATCCTGCAGCTCACCAACATCCTGCGCAGGCGCCTTGTCGACCTGGCGCAAATCCCTGCACTCCATGCCTTTGCCAATTGCCTCCCAGATGGCCCCTACGATTGCACCTATGGAGCGCGTCGAATCGTCATTTGCAGGAATCGCAATGTCAACGCAGGACGGATCGGAGTTCGTATCCACCAGCGCCACAGACTTTATGCCCATTTTCCTGGCCTCCTTGACTGCTATGTTTTCGCAATTTACGTCCACGATAAACAGCGCCGCCGGTGGCTCGTGTATGTCCGCCAATCCCTCGAAGTTTGCCTTCATGCGCACCATCTTACGCCGCAATGAAGCCGCCTCCTTGTTTGGCATGCGGTCAATTTCACCGCGCTGATCCAGCGTCAAAAAGTTGCGATACTTCTCAAGTCCCTGGTAAATGGTGTGGAAATTTGTCAACGTTCCACCGAGCCAACGTTCTACGACAAACGGCATGGAAACCGCCGTCGCCGCCTCGCGAATGGCGTCCTGGGCCTGCGGCTTCGTTCCGACGAGCCAAATATCCTGGCCGCCACCGACGATATGTTCCACGTAGGCACAGGCTTTCTCCAGTTGGATCAGCGTTTTCTCCAGGTTTATGATCGAAATGCCGTGGCGGTTGGCGTATAGAAACTCGCGAAAACGCGGATTCCAGCAGCGGACCTGGTGTCCTATGTGGACCCCGGCATCGAAAAGTTCTTGGGCTGTAGGCAGTGCCATCTATATTATCTCCGTACGGCTTAGGCCGCATTGGATGTGAGAATTGGTTCCGTGGCGCACGACCGCCGCACGCCGACGCTGGCACCATTTGCACTTTCGACCCGAAATCAAGATTTTTTCTGCAAAAATAGTTCGCCACTAGCCAAGATACGGCTGCTGAAATAAATGCATTTGCCACGGCGGCCGACGGAACTAGCTTGCCGATCACATGGAACTGGACACCAGCGGCAATCGTCACGGGAACGGCGGCATACTCCTCGTCGACAAGCCATTGGGTCTAACATCGGCCGACGTCGTCTCACGGCTGCGAAGAAAGTTACCAGGCGTTAAAGTAGGGCACGGCGGCACTTTAGATCCAATGGCAACGGGCCTGCTGATTGTTATGCTGAACGGCGCCACCAAGTTATCTGACAAATTAATGGCCGGCCGCAAGGTTTACACTGGGACAATTTATTTCGGATTTTCCACGGACGGAGACGACAGAGAGGGGCGACCATTGTCTTTCGGACACTGCAGTGCAATTGGATTGGAAAAGATTGAACGCACACTGCCCCAATTCGTTGGACAATTTTGGCAGCGGCCACCGGCACTTTGCGCGGCGAAGATTGGAGGCGTGGCGGCGTATAAATTGGTGCGGCGCGGGAAGAAAGTCCCGGAAATTAGGAAACTCGTCGACGTCCATTCCATCGACAGCCTTGGCTGGTCCGCACCGCTGCTCAAAATCAGAATCTCCTGCTCCATGGGCACATACATTCGCAGCATCGGCCGCGACATCGGCGAAAAACTCCGCTGCCCGGCGCACCTACACGAACTCCGACGCATGTCCTCCGGGAATTTTTCGCTGCAATCTGCGCGGCGCCTATCGCTGTTGGAAGCCCTTCCACCGGAAGAAATTTGGACCCACTGCATCGCCGTTTCAGACTGCGGTGAAATGGCAATTTAGCGCTGCACATTGGCGCCGAAGAACTAGTTTTCGCTAGCTTCGGTGAAGGCAAAAAACCACCTGGTAACTGCGGGCGTAATTCTAAGGCGACACTTAGTCATAAATCGCGCACGCCACGGCGCAGCCGAACAAATAGTAATGGCATGTCTAAATTGGCGACATCGGCCAAATACTAATTCAAATGGGTGTAATACCCAAACGGCCTAGTCGCTGGAATGCTAGCAATATTTCACGCCATGTAGTTTGGCGGCTGAAATTTATGCGCACGCGGCTTCTGACACGTGATCAATTTAAGCATAGCCGAATGCGGTGGCATTTCGCAAATTTCTGGCGGAAAATTATTCAACTTATCGGCATAGGTCATTGGAAGTGCCGAATGTAATAAAACGCCGAACTGGACTCGGCGGCGGACTTAGTAGCTGCAGCGGCAGGTGATTTTTCAGCCGCTATGCCGAACCAAATTGCGCGGCAATGGAACGCGTTTTCTCTTTGCGTTTTGCAAGTGGTATTCTAAAACGGCGAAAATGGGCCGCAGCACTCAAAGCATCGTACACCACGGACATTTTGCTGTGGCCCGCAAGCACTTGTGTTTGTTTTTCAATTTTTGACGATGGCGCCTGCGATTGCGCTTGCGGCGACCGGTAGCGACACTAGGTTCCGGCCAACTTGGATGGTGAGATGGATTTTTACTGTTTTTGCTCTCGGGCTTGGCGTTGCGCACGGATTTGCCATGGACAAGTTGCCCTTTGAATGGTCCGAAGAGGTGCCCGTTGACGGCGCAGCCCTGGTCGGCCGCCTCGCTAATGGATTGCACTATTTCATTCTGCCCCACCGAGAACCGCCAAATATGGCCAGCGTGCGGCTCATCGTAGCAGCGGGCTCGCTCATGGAATCGGAAGACCAGCGCGGGATCGCCCATTTTTTAGAGCACATCGCCTTCTGCGGATCGGAAAACTTCTCCAAAGGCGACCTCATTGAGTTCCTCCAGCGCATGGGGATGAAGTTCGGCAGTCACAGCAATGCCTACACATCATTCGCGGAAACGGTATATAAACTGGAGTTACCGGACTGCGGTCGCCAGACGATAAAAGACAGCTTACTCGTTCTCCGCGACTACCTTGGCGCACTGTCAATCGATCGCAGCGAAATTGATCGGGAACGCGGAGTCATTCTGTCGGAATTGCGTTACGTGGATTCTCCGCACTATAGGGATGCGCTCGAACGATATGCGTTTCACTATCCACACAGCACGATAAGCAAAAGGTTCCCGATTGGCGAGAAATCTGCCATCGAGTCATTCAACGACGGCGCCATGCGCGATTTCTATGAAAAGTTCTATGTGCCGTCCAATGCCGCACTTGTGATCGTCGGCGACCTGGACTGCGAAGCCGTGGAAAAATCCATCCGCTTCCTATTCGGCGATCTGCCATCCACTTCAGCACCAGCGCACTGCGACATTGGCATCCTTGCGGCAACTGGCACGCGCTTTAAATTGCACAGCGACAAAGAATTGCCACAAGTGCGCGTTTCAATTTGCTGCAGCAAGCCAGTAGATAGCTTCGTTGACGGTCAAAAATCGCGGCGAGAGAATATGCTGCAAGATCTTGCCAATTCCATCCTAACGAGACGCTTGGAGATAATCAGCAAGCAACCCGACGCAGCAATTATCGATGGCGATGCCAACCTGTCACGATTACCGCGCAACACACTGCAAATGGCGGAAATTCAGGCGATAACAGAACGGGATAAAATCTTCGAGGCCACTCGCTTAGTCGAACAGGAACTGCGGCGCGCACTGGAATACGGATTCACCGCGGGAGAAGTTGACAGGGCCCGGCGCGAAATGGCAGCCCGCTTCGAAAATGCGCGCAAACAGGAAGCTTCGCTGCAGTCGTCGCGACTTGCAAATAATTGGGTGAGAACGATATGCAGTGGGAGAGCACCCACATCTGCTACCTGGAACAGTGATTTCGCGGCTGTAGTATTAAAAAATGCCACGGCCGAGGACATTTGGGAAGCTTTTCGCGCCAGTTGGGCGCCAAAAAATCGCTCAATCTACGTCTCCGGAAATTTGCCGGATACGGTTACGGAAAACGCACTACGCGGCACATACATGCGCTCCCAACGGAACATTCTTCGCCCGCCGGCTCCAGACGCAGCTAAACAATTTGCCTACGGTAACTTCGGCCATCCAGGCGAAATAGTTGGCCGCGCCTACGACGAAGGACTTAGCCTGCACACTATGCAATTTGCCAACGGCGTGCGCCTTAGCTGCAAAAAGACCGCCTTCGAGACTGGGCAGGTGCACATACGCGTCCGCTTCGGCCGTGGACTCCTGTCACAACCGAAGGATAGTCCTGGTCTGGCACGCTTTGCGGAATTTGCATTCGAGGAAGGTGGACTCGGCAGGCACTCCGCTGAAGAATTGCGCGATCTATTTGCGGGCCACATACTTTCTGCAGATTTTTCCGTCGGACTCGCAGCATTCCAGCTGGACGGCAAAACGACGACGGATGATATCCTTTTGCAGCTGCAATTGCTAGCGGCCTACGTGAGCGATCCTGGATTTAGACCTGAGGGGGAAATCGTTGCGCATAAACTAATTCCGCAAATGTACGTCGAACTTGACCACACGGACCTCGGCGCACTTGCACGCCACTGCGATCGCTTTATCCACTGCAATGA
>JAITDL010000053.1 GCA_031282565.1 Puniceicoccales bacterium | reverse complement strand
GCCGGCTCCAGCCTTTTTCGGCTTTATCAGCTCGCCGTTTTCTAGCCGAATTGAGATCGCATTTCCATCGGAATAGGAAATTTGCACATTTTCGCGAATGGAAACTTCTTCGCTGGCGCCCTTTTTCAGCGACGACGCGTGGATGCGCTGCTTTGTTTTTTTCTCCCGCACGAGCACCTTTACTTCATCTGACGCGATGATTGTCAACTTCTTAGGTGCATTTGCCCCGATCAAAACGACATCGGCTCCGTCGCCGTCTAGGAGCTCGTCCCACTCAAGATCGCGCCCGGGCGACGGCCGCAAAATGAAAAATCCACCGATAATCGTGAGCAGCAGCACGGCTCCGTAGCACTGCCAGCGGCGATCGCGCGCCCTCGCGGCGATTACCTTCCAAATGTCACGCCCCTTTGCTTTTGGGCTACTATCGACCTCCTCTTCGCCGTCTCCGTCGCCATCCTCCTTTTCGTCTGGCGGCACTTCGACTTTCACCTTCTTGGCGGCCTTGGCCGTCGCGCGCGATTCAACCTTCGCATCGCCGTCGCTATCTTCCAGTGCATCTATTTGCGCCAGAAATTTTTCCACGTTCAGCCCAAGGAATTGCACGTAGGTTTTCAGGAATCCGCGGCGGTAGATTTGCGGAAAATCGAAGTTGAAATTATTATTTTCGAACGCCTGAAGCAGATCCGCGCCGATTTTGATCTCGCCTTCCACCTGTTTGAGCGTCAGCTGGCGCTTTTCTCTCGCCTGCCGAAGCTGTTCACCAAAATTCGCCGATGCCATCGAAGTGGGAGGCTATGGCAGCCGTTGGCCAAGGCGATTTTTTTTTGCGGCCAACGCCCTTTTTGCGGAAATTTGAATTTTTTTTACCGATTGTCATCCAGCTGTTCGCCGATGGCATCTTCCAGTTCTTCGATGGCGACGCGCAGCTGTTCGCCGCTGTCTCGGAAACGCAGTGTCACAGTTTCGGTTTCAAGTGATTCAAAATCAACGGTAACGGCTAGCGGCGTGCCGATCTCGTCCATGCGGCGGTAGCGGCGTCCGATTGCTCCAGAGCTGTCCCAGACACAATTCCACCGGCGGCGCAGGTCGACGAAAATTTTCCGCGACAGGTTCACCAGTTCTCCGCGATTTTTCAGCAGCGGAAATACTGCAACCTTCACCGGCGCAAGCTTTGGGCTCAGTCGCAACAGCGTGCGCTTTTCTCCTCCGAGTTCGTCCTCGCCGTAGGCGGCGCAGAGGACGGCCAAGAACACCCTATCAACTCCAGCTGAAGGCTCTATGACATGTGGAAGGTAGTGTCGTTTGGATTCCTCGTCGAAGTATTCCAGTGACTTGCCGCTGCATTTTTGGTGGCACGTTAGATCGAAATCTCCGCGGGCAGCTATGCCTTCCATCTCGCTGACGCCGAATGGATAGCGAAATGTGATGTCGCTGCAAGCTCTGGAATAGTGGGCGAGTTTTTCTTTTGGGTGCACATCGAGACCGAGGAACTTATCGCCAATGCCAATGGATCGGTACCAGCTAAGTCTGGATTCAATCCATTCGCCGTGAATAGTTTGCCAATCGGCATCGGGCTCGATGAAGTATTCCAACTCCATCTGTTCGAATTCTCTGGACCTGAACAGGAAATTCCTCGGCGTGATTTCATTGCGAAATGCTTTCCCGATTTGCGCTATGCCGAATGGCACCTTCAATCGCGACGACGACAGCACATTTTGGAAATTTACAAAAATTCCCTGGGCCGTTTCCGGGCGTAGATATGTCGTTGCTGAAGCGTCACTTAGCGCGCCAACCGCCGTCCTAAACATGAGGTTAAATGAGCGCGGAGCAGTTAGTGTTCCGATGGTGCCAGTTGCCGGCGAAGGAATTAAACTTAGTTCTTCTCCAGTTGCCTCAGCTATGGGCTTCAATTGCAGTGGATCCAATTTTCCCTGGCGACTGTGTTTTTTTGCTAATTTTTCCGCTTCGGTACGTGCATCCGACTCCAGCTGTGGGCCATCCATTAGTGCCACATAGCCAATTAGTTCGCCGCCAATGGACACCGGTGAAAAAAACAGCTGATCTGCCCTGTAGCGCATGCCCGACTCGCGGCAGTCCACCAGGGGATCGGAAAAGCCGTCGACGTGACCGGAGGCCTCCCACACCTTCCCGTTCATTATGATGCTGCAGTCGAGGCCGACTACGTTTTCGCGCAGTTGAACCATTTCCCTCCACCAGAGGTTTTTGATGTTTTTCTTCAATTCGCAGCCGAGTGGGCCGTAGTCAAAAAAACCACCAATTCCGCCGTATATTTCCGATGATGGGAAAACAAAACCGCGGCGCTTGCAGAGGGACAGAATGGCGTCCATGGTCGCCAGTTAGGTGAACTGCATCCCGGCGGCAAGTTATTTCATTCCGCCGGATTGGTCCGATTGAGCACCCTTCGCAGGCAACCAAGGCCGAAGTGATCCAACTATTTCATCTGAATGTGCTTTTGCGTCGTCGCAGCTGTCGCATGCAATTAGTGCGTCAACTCTTTCCCTAATCCAATTGTAATCCGGAACACCATCACGCCCTGGCTGGCCAGATAGGATAGTTTTCTTGAAATGATTTAAAAGTCTTTTAATAGCTCCCAGTTGCAAAGCGCGCTCCTTCTCCGCCGGGCTAAATATAGCGTCAAACACGCCACCATCTAGATTGCGTATGAAATCATCAGCATATCCACCGGAAATTACGCTGCCACCACCTTGATTGCCTGGAAGAAGTATGCCTCGGTCAACTAGGTCTCTAATAACTGTACTAGATTTATCGTTCCATGCTTCATGCCATGCGTCATTCTTACTTTCGGCTATTCTCACTATTGTATCATCTACGTATACCAATAGGGCGAAAATTTTCTGTAACTCTTTTCCGTCCCTGGATCTAATTACGCGCGCCTGCTGATAGAAATCTCGCTTGATATTCCTTGTGACGCTTCCGAGTTTTGCCGTTACGGCACGTGCAGCATTAGCGATTGCACCGCAGGTGTTTGCTGCCGCGAGCCAATCGCCATCTTTCCAAATTATTTTGTCTGCGGATTCGATGGCTTCTGTTAATCTAAAAATCTGATCACAGCAGTGGTAAATTTTATCGCACGATCCGCTGGCGCATTCGATGCTCTCAATGGCGAACATTATTTCAGCCAAATGGTTTAGGCATTTCCATGCAGAATCCACATCAGCTGCTTCGGCAGTCACCATCGCACGGCAGAGAAATTTTTCATTTCTCTCAAACCATAGTCGAATTATACCACTAATGAATGTGCGTGTCTCGTGTGCAAACACATCTGTGGCGAAACTCGCTTGAATTTCTAGCAGCGTACTCAATTTACCTGATGGTGAAGTTTCGGATTTAAACCTTTCCATGCGGCTAATAAACTGATCGGCAGATTCATTTTCGCCGAGTATTAAATTGAGTATCGAAAATTCAACATTCAACACGTCTAAATATTTTAGGAGCGAATCAACCGCATATTTGCATTGCATGCCAAGAAAACTGCTATTATTCGCGTATCCATCTCGAAAAGCTACTAGTTCCGGCTTAGCGCTCGCCAGAGCGTTCTTGATTTCTCGGCTGAGTTTCTCCAAACGCAAGTAGCGGTCAACATCCCTATTACTATCAATGTAGAGTTGTGATGCAACCATGCTTGCTGGGCTTATGCCAAGAGCATTGAGTTGCTGCACTTGAGCCGGAGTTAGTTGCGGAATAGGAGGCGGAGATGCTGGGGTCCTAGGCGTCACACCCGTTCCCGTGTGCTCGCCAGATTGATTCGCGCTATCGCCTGGAGCTTTCGCGTCAGTTTTTTGATGGATAAATTCCCATTCGGCCGTGCTGCCAGGCGCCATTAGCCCGTCGAACACAAGCGAGCCGTAGGATTCACGGCAACTTGGCGTTAACAAACGCACTCCCAAGAGCAATTTATAGAACAGCAATATGGCGGCTGTTACCACATAGAGAAGAATTTTTATGGCTAATCCTGCGCGCGTTTCGCCAAACTGAACTGCTTTTGGCAGAAGCATCAAGACCTGCGATCTACTGATCTTGATATTTTTTGCTTTCGCAAGCCAAAGGACGGTAAAATCTGTAATAGCGCTGCTCCCAAGGAATTCACAAAATTTATGCAGACCATGACTTCCGGTTGCTGGGCTAGTACGATCGCACATTTATAGTGGATTACTATATGACGCAATGTAATTCCGTCGATTGTAAAAGTCTAGCAGAAGCCGGAAAGCTTTGGGGGAGATGTTAATAGGATCTTCTCATCGCCAATGATTTCACTGCCGTGTCATCGCATTCGAGCTTCAGCACCCAATCGCGGACGACGAGCATGTCGGGATGGCGTTCCACGTCGCGCAATGCCTCCTCCAACGTAGCCGTGGCGCGCCCAAGGTGATCCGGCAACAACTTTGCCATGAGATGATGGGCAGCAACTAGCTGCAAAAAGCCCTAGGAGCCCCAGGTGCGTTTTTTGTGGCGAATGAGGCGAGACCTCTTCCGCCTCTTATGTTTGTTCATCTTCAGACGACGCTGTTTCTTCAAATTTCCCATTTTTGTAGACTCAAATCGATTGACTGGCCAAAACTTCCACTTGGAGGCTCAATGTAAAGCTTTTTTCACCGAAGTTGCCGCCGTTTTTTACGCTCGACCAAGATAATTTCCGTTCTCCGTGCCAACTAAAATACTATCTCCCGGTTTCACGAAGAGCGGCACCTGGACAACGAGGCCGGTTTCCATGGTGGCCGGCTTCAGCACGTTGGATGCGGAATCGCCCTTAACTCCTTCGGCTGATTCAATCACCTTCATCTTCACCGACGCCGGCAGATCTACTCCAATGGCCTTGCCGTCCACGAATAGCACGTCGTAGGATACGTTTTCCACGAGAAATTGCTCCATGTCGCACACCAGATCGCGGCCGATGGATGTGTCTTCAAATGTTTCCGGGTGAACGAAATGAAATTCGTCTCCATCCCTGTAGGAGAATTCCAGCTTCTGCCGCTCCATGAAACAGAATTCGACGCTCTCCGTGGTGCGAATCTTTGTGTTGGTCGACGCACCGGTGCGCAAATTTCGCATCACCACCTGCACAAACCCGGCCTGGCGGCCCTGCGTCCTGTGCTGCATTTCCGTGACCAGGTGAGGCACGCCGCCGTGTAAAATCACGCGCCCCTTGCGAATGTCCGTTGGCGATGCCATATGTCCAAATCCATCTGCGAAGAACTGTGCAGCTGTGCAACCAAAATCTTTAATGTTGTCACGGGGTGCGCTTCCAGTGTGGTTTGCGCAGCGCCATAAAAAACGCCGGCGGACAGGCCATGGCCAGCGATGTCGCGGCAACTGTCAGAGCAAATGTTCGCTGCGACATTTGACCAAATAGTTCCACGGGAAGGAAAAATGAAACTGCAACGCAGAATATCACGTTGAGCAGACCGATGGCCGCGAGCGTGCAAACGGCGTAGAATCCTCCGGGGATGGAAAAATAAATGTACGCGTTCGGTCTGGTATTGCGCCTGCGCAATATGGCTCCTGACAGAAATAGACAGCCGTAGAAAAACAGCATGAGCACCGATGATGAGACGTTTATGATCCAGAAGCAGAGGCTGGTAGACGGCGCAAAAAGGAAAAACGCGGCAAAAACTGTCACAAAAGCAGCCTGGAGTAGCATGAGCGCCACCGGCAGTCCTGTTGAATCCGTTTTCTGCAGCACCAGCGGCAAAAATCCGGCGTGGCGGACGGCATAGAGTCCTCGCACGGGGCCTGATATCCAGGCGAAGATGTAGGCCACGGCGCCGAAAATAATTAAAAATCCAAAAGCTGGAACGAGATGGGACTTGTTTGCCGAACCGAGCAGCGTGGCAATTGCCTGCATGGCACCGGCTTCGATGCGAATTTGATCGCGTGGGACCGCTATGGCAATTGAGAGCGACCCCAGCACGAAAAGCAGAAGAATTAGTGCCGCTGAAATTAGTACAGCCCTTGGGAACGTGCGCTTTGGATCCTTAACGTCCCTGATGTAGTAGGACGACATTTCGATGCCGGCGAAGGCGAACATCAGTCCGGCGAGGAACGAGATGTTGGAAAAATCCAAAAGATTTGGGCAGAGGGATTGGGTTGCCGGAGAAATTGCCAGCGCGTGTCCAGACAGAACCCACTTCGCAGCGAGGACAATGAGCACTGCCGACGGCACAACTGCGCCAACTATGGTTGATATGCTCACTATGCGGCTGGCGAGTTCTATGCCGCGCAGGGATAGGAATGTGGCAGTCCAAATGGTGATAATTACGCCGGAAAATACGAAAATTTTGCTTTCCGCAATTGCCGGCCCAATGGTGAGCGCCATGGACGACGTCAAAAAAACTGCGGTCATGGTGATCGATGCTACCGTCGTCACGAAACTTATCCATTCGCAGAAGAATGCAACGGGAGCCCCAAGTGCGTTCCTGATCCACACGTAGGCGCCTCCTTCCTCCGCCGTCGTCGATGCCAGTTCCGCCGAGATCAGTGCCGTTGGGATGAAAAAGCACAGAATGGCGATGGCGAAAAGTGTTACCATGCCAAGGCCGTAGGGGGCCATGAGTGTGAAATTCCGCAGGCTCATGATGGCAGCGAGGTTAATCATCGTCAGTGCAAAAACGCCTATGGGTTTTTTTCGCGCAGCCATGTGGTCACCGCCGCAAGCTTCCTCCGCTGCAGGAGACGCTGTCAACGTTCTTTTCGACGGCGGCGGTCAAATTCGCCACAAAATGCTTGTCCGACCGCAAAAGACGCCTATGCCATTGGTCATGGTGCTACCATTTTTCGTTGGCGAAGCCGCGGCCGGCAGATCTGCCGGCCCATCACAGATGTGGATTTTCATTCTCATCTTCATGGCCATTTGGTTCCTGTCCATCGCTCCGGCGCGGAAAAGGCAAAAGCAGCAAAAGCTTATGCTGGAGCGACTTCGCGTCGGTGACCGCGTGCTGCTAAGTTCGGCGATTTTCGCGAAAGTTATCTCGTTGAAGGGTCAAAGTCTTACGGTGGAAATCGCCAAGGGCGTTCGCATTGAGGTTCTCCGCGACGCCGTTCGCCAGTTGATTGAGTGCGAATGCGACGGAGACGGGAAAAAATGCTGCGAGGTTGAGGGCGAAGCCCAGGCCCAGAACGAGTTGCCTGATTCGTCCACCGATTGCTGCGAAGAGGAACCCGTCTGCGAGAAAAAGACTCACCGGACATCGGCGCGGTCGCGAACGAAGAAGTGATTCCAGGGGAAAGGCAAAGGTGTGATAGGTCAAAATTTGCGGAGCGCCATCAGGTGGAAGCTCATCGCCTCGTTTGTCGTATTTGTATGGGCTCTGCTGGAGCTTATCCCACTGCGCGACAGGCCGGTTGACCGCGTTGCAATGGCTCTGGCGCGAAATGACAGCGACGCCGTTGCCATGGTGCGCCGGGCGCAGTCGGCCGTTGCCGATGGTGGCGCCGCGTCGTTCCCCGCTGAATTGCTGCGCATTGCGAACGAAGAATCCGTTGATCTCCAGTCGCTTTTTCGCGGCCTACATCTTGGAAAGTCCGGTCCACTTGAGGAGCGCAACGGCGCAACAGTTTCTGCAATTTGTTCCAAGGCACGTGGTTCACTGCGCCAGGGACTGGATTTGCGCGGCGGCCTCGCCGTGACCCTGGAAATTGGTGAAAAATCTCTGGCCGTAGATCCGGGAGCGAGACAGCAGCAACTACGTCAAGTTGAGGACGTTGTGCTGCGTCGCATCGACGCCATGGGCCTCGCCGAGCCGCAGATTCATCTCCGCGGAGATTCCCAGGTGGAAGTGCAGTTGGCCGGCGTATTTAGCAGGGATAACCCCGATTTGGTGGAGTCCATAAAGAAACCGGCGAAATTGGAATTCCACATTCCCTACGCAGGCAATGGTGACCAAAGCGTTACACCGCCGGGATATGTGCGAGTACCATGGGCCAAGTCCGGCGAATGTGGTGCGGCTGCCGATTCCATGCTTCTGCGGCGAACTCCCGAGCTGATAGGCAAAGATGTGAAGCGGGCGGTTGCCGTAGTTAATCAGTACGGCGGCTACGAAATAAGTTTGGAAATGACGGCGAGCGGTGCGAAAAAATTTGAGCGCGTGACCAGGGAAAATATCGGCAGGCCGTTGGCCATAGTGTTGGACGGCAGGATATTCTCAGCGCCTGTCATACGGTCAGCCATCGGCGACGGCCGCGCTGCAATTTCAGGAAAATTTTCCCAGCGGGAGGCCATGGAGTTGGCGGGAGTTTTGAATAATCCGCTGGAAGTTGAACTTCATTTGGCTGAAATGCATGAACTCGGTCCGACCATGGCCGATGACGTGCGGTCAAATTCCATCCGCGCTGCCTGCATCGCCTGCGTCTTGGTTATGATTTTCATGGTGGCATACTACGGAATTGCCGGTGTGGTAGCCGTTCTGTCGCTCGCACTTAACATCGTCATGATGCTCGGGTCCATGGCAATGTTCGGAGCGACGATAACGATCCCGGCCATTGCGGCTCTGGCCCTTACGGTCGGCATGGCAGTCGATTCCAACATCCTCATATTTGCTCGCATAGGTGAAGAACTCGAATCTGAAAAATCCATGGGCCGGGCGCTGGCCTGCGGTTTCAGGAGAGCATTTTCAACGATATTTGATGCCAACATAACGACTCTGCTAACTGCCGCCATCCTGACGGCCTACGGCACTGGATCGGTGCGCGGTTTCGGCATAGTGTTGGCAATTGGTGTCCTATGTACGCTATTCTGTTCGATCGTCTTCTGCGGAGGGATTTTAGATATTTTGGTTCACGGATTTGCCATTAAAAATTTGCTGCCAACGCGCGCCAGAGGCCAACGAGTTAGGAATTTCCAATTCGTCGAATGGTCCCGGACTGCCATGGCCATTGGCGCCATCGCAATTGTGGTGAGCATTGGGGCCATTTTTTTGCGCGGCAATAGGATTTACGGCATAGATTTCACCGGCGGGGATGAATTGCTGCTGTCATTTAGGGAGAAACCGTCGCTTGTGGCACTGCACGAAATCGCCGCAGATGGTTCAATTGGAGAAATCCAGGCCGTTTTCCAGCGGCCCATGGACGGCGATGGAGAGTTGCTTAACATTCACACGGCGGCTCACATGGGAGATAAATTCCTGAAGTTGGCCGCGGAAAAACTGGAGGATTCCGATTTGCAGCTGCTGCGGTGCACCAGCATCGGCGGCAATGTGAGTGAGGCAATTCGCAGGAACGCAGCTATTTCTCTTATTTTGGCCATGGTTGGCATATTGGCCTACGTGGCTGTGCGCTTCGAGACCGGTTTCGCCATCGGTGCAGTGCTGGCGTTGGTGCACGATGTTATAGTTACCATAGGAATTTATGTTCTTCTTGGACATAAATTTAGCGCGCCGATGATCGCCTCAATTTTGATGATCGTCGGCTATTCCATAAACGACACAATAGTTGTGTTTGACCGCATCCGCGAAGAGCTCGGCCGGAATTTGTCGCTCACACTCAAGCAGATAGCAAATTTATCAATAAATCGTACGCTGTCCCGCACACTGCTAACGAGTTTAACCGTGCTCATCGCCGCCATGGCGCTGTGCCTGTTCGGCGCTGGAGTTATGGTGGACATCGCGCTAATTTTCTCAATCGGAGCTGCTGTCGGCACGTTTTCGTCCATATTCATCGCCAGCCCGCTGTTCATCGCATGGCATCGCGGTGATAGGAGTCGCCTGCGGAGATAATTCCCCGCAGTCTTTCGGTGGAGATACTTGACTCTGAGACAATTGGGATCAACTTGTCGCCGTGTTGCGCTACTGCATGGCGTTTTTTACGGCGTTTTTCCTCGGCGCTTTTCTCTTTCCGCCGCTGATAAGTTTCCTAAAGAGAAAGAAAATTGAACAGTCGCTGCGGGCAAAGGAGGAGGTGCGCGACTTGGCTAAACTTCACGCGGCGAAGGCAAATACCCCGACCATGGGCGGGCTCTGCATCTGGGCCGTAACTGCCATCGTGTCCATAATTTTCGCCGAAATTAGCGGCGCGGTGGTTGCGGCACTGTCCATGTTTACAATTTTCTGCGCCATTGGATTAGCCGATGACATAGCGAAATTTCGCAGCCGCAGTAGCCGGGGAGTTTCCGGAAGACGGAAATTAATCCTCGAGGCCATTGCAGTTGGCGCAATGGTGTCGACGCTGCGAGTCTTCGATGTCGATCTCTACGAAGCAATTCACGTCCTGTGCATTCCGGCCATGGGCCATGCCGTGACGTGGACGCCGCCGACAATTTTTCTGCTGCCATTTGCATTTCTTGTGATAGCTGGTTCGGCCAATGGAGTAAATTTAACAGATGGAGTTGATGGTCTTGCGACTGGCTGCTCAATTTCGGCGGCGCTGGCCCTTGCTGTGCTGTGTCTTGGCGCAGTGCCGTCGGTTTCGGACGCAGGAGAACTGGCCGTTGTTTTGATCGCCCTATGCGGTGCCCTTCTGGCGTTTTTTTGCTACAACTGTCAGCCGGCTAAAATTTTCATGGGTGATTGCGGATCGCTGGCTCTCGGCGGACTTTTGGGGACCGTTGCCATGCTGATCAGCCAACCGTTCCTCTTTGCCATCATTGGTGGAGTCTTTGTGGTGGAAACACTTTCAGTTTTTATGCAGGTGTACTATTTCAAATTTAGCGGCGGGCGAAGAATTTTCCGCATGGCGCCGTTGCACCACCATTTCGAGCTATCTGGCTGGCCGGAAAGTCGCGTTGTGGGAAGATTTTGGGTTGCAGCGATCATCTGTGCCGTCGCCGGTCTTTGCCTGCGCTAGTGTGAAGGCGATCAAAAAAATACGCCGTAGATCATCGCTGCAATGGCCATGGAGAGCGCCGTGGCGATGGCCGCCGCCGTGTCATCGAGGACTATGCCGAAGCCGCCTCTAAGCGATTGAATTCTGTTGATTGCGAGTGGTTTGAGAATGTCAAAAAAACGGAACAGCGCAAACCCAACCAGTAAAAAGATCCACAGCGGCGGTTGTTCCATGTGAAATTGCTCCAAAGGCCAGTAGCAGAGCGGCATTGCAATGAATTCGTCGAGAATAACCGGCGGCGGGTCTACTTCGCCCATGGCTTCGGCAGCGCGTCCGCAAATCCATATGGTGCAGCACAGTAGAACGCCATATGCCGGAAAAAATTGCAGCGGGTCAAGGCCGCGTAGGGTGACTGGGTAGGCAAGCGCCCCAAGAAGCGAACCGATTGTGCCCGGCGCTCGACTGACGAATCCGGAAAAACAACAGCTGGCGATGAATATGGAAATTCGGTCAACGGCCGCGGAAAATTTACTCACCGAGCGATCCTCCATCGCCGTCGAAAACTGAGTGATAGCGCACGAGATAGCGGATGGCCGATGAAATTGCGCAGTAGAATGCGATGGCGAAAAGCACGATGCCGAAGTACCACATGGCCAGCGCAAATTCTCCGCTGTGTGCCATGGAGTGCATGTCGTAGCGAATTGCCTGAGCGCAGATAAGTGCACCGATGGAAACCATTTGGAATATGGTTTTTATTTTCCCCGACCGTTCGGCGGCGATCACCACATTCCTGCTGGCGGCGACGAGACGGAGTCCGGTGATGGTAAATTCTCTCCCGAGAATGACTAACACGGCAAAGAGAAATGGCTTCGGCAGGACGCCGATGGTGAGAAAGAGGATGAACAGCCCGAGTGTCAGGATTTTATCCGACAGGGCGTCCATGAATTTGCCGAAATTCGACACCATCGCGCAGCGGCGCGCCACATAGCCGTCGGCCCAGTCGGAAAATCCTGTGAGCAGATAGAGGATGAATGCGGCAGAGCGGGATCCTGGAAACGGGGCATAGAGAAGCGCTGCAACAACAAACAGCAGCGGGAACCGCGAGATGGTTATCATGTTTGCCGCATTCATCTATCTGCCAAGAGTGCTAAGTTCATCGCGATCTGCGAGAAAAATTTCTCTTCCGCGAATTTCCAAGATCTTGGCCGCGCCGTCTGCTGCGGCAGCGCATGAAACGATTGACAAATCTGTAATGTGTTTGTAAATTATTGCCATGGCAATTTCTCCGCCGAGCAAACATTGTCCGCCGTCGCTATTTGCCAGCGATGCCCGTGAAGTCGCTGACAGGGCCAAAGTTGCCATACTTAAAATTGAAACCGGCAAAGAAGCACTCAGGATGTTTCGGGACGGAAAGATAAGTTTTTCACAGTTTCTCGTCAGCGTTTTTTGCCGCGGGGCCCACTATGTGGCTAGTGTAGGAGCAACCCAAGACGAAGTGGTGCAATTTTTACACGATGCGGTTAGTCATCTTGGACGTCTATCGCAACCCGAACAGCGTGCTCACGTTACGGCGGAGGTTGACGGCGGAAATAGTGCGCTGCATGCGTTTGGTTTGGCATTCATTGAGCATCCGGTTCTCAGGATGGAGTTTGTTAGATTGATTGCCGTCATGGATGGCTGTTTGGCTCCGAAACAAAAAGCGGAAATGCTAATCAAAAAATTTCAGTACTACGACGGAGCTACTGAAAGAAGTTTGAACATCTATGAGGCGTGCATGTTAAACGTAGACGGTCCTGAAATTCCGTCTGCACTTCTCCGCATGATAGGCACGGCAGATTTTAGTGGGACTGACTTTGGCAGCGTGGATTATTTTCTGAAGAATTGCTACGGAGAAATAGGTCGTTCGACGTCAAAATTTGAGGGCGAATTTGCGTCCCTGAAGCGATTGGACCGCGCGCGCGAAGGTGCAATTTTTTTGGCTAAGTACGTTTTTGGAGATGATGGTTCCGCGGATCTGTTTTCCGGCGACCCAGCCGTTGGCAACGTCTGCGCATTTGCAAGTGGGCTTGCGCTATTTGATGTTAACTACCTGGCGGCCGCGATTTGCAAAAAATTCGGAACAGGCGTCGCCACGATTTTCAATGTGGTCATTGATCCCGACGTCATTCCAAGTCCGGCAGATGAGCCAGATGGTCAGTTGAATCCTTTGCTATATGCAAAATTGCAGTTTGGCTGGAATAGTCCGCAGTGCAGGCAGATGGTGGCGCTGTTCCACGAACTTGGCAAAATGACGGGAGAGCGTTCATTTGGGTGGACAGTGGAATATGTGCGTGGCCTACCGGATGTTGGGTTCGGTATTGCCGTTTCAATCGGCGGGAGAGATCTTAAATCCATTGAGGACACGCTTCGTGACAACAACTGGGAAATTCCAGCTGAAATAAAGTTCGACTACCCAGTATACCGCAAATGTGCAGGATCGCTATGCAGAGTCAATAAGTGTGTACGTGCGATAGTTGATGCCAATGGATTTGTGGAATTGCGGGATAGGGGTGGAAATGTTGTAATCCATCAAAACCCAGCATTGGGAGCCGGCGAGCCGCGATTGTCGGTTCTGCAGCTTCGACAGCTTCATAGTTTGGAAACAATTGAATTTGCCAGCGCAGCAGAGATTTACGACGCAGATATCATTGCAGGCCTGCTCGTAGATAATCTTAAGCGTACGATTCGCATAAATTCAACGGAACTACCTGCCACTGCCGTTAGCGTAAATGGCGAGCTTCCAGCTGGAGATATCACACTACGGGATGGGAGCGTCGTTAGGTTGCGTGGAAAGGATTTCGCCAAATTGCAAAAAAGATTTCCCGGCCGGTTCATGTGGGACGGATTCCGCATGTCAGGTGGTGGCGGACTAAAAGATCAATTTGATGGGGCTCCTATCCCAATCATCGCCGTGGGAGCCAGTTAGCCGCTGGCCCACAGTTCGCAGTCGACGGCGTCGATGCTGTGTCTGCTGTGCAGTTTATTTGCGCAATCGCCGGTGAAAAATTTTTCACCGCTGGCAATTTGGTGGAACGAATCGCGCTCCGCCAGGCCGCTAAGGTTGAAAGTTACGGAATTTTGTCCTGGGTTCACAAGGAAAATGAGGCGGCGTTCACCTTCGGAATTGTCTCCATTGTATAAAATTGCCGTCGCAGCTGTTGAATTTTCGGCTGCGAAATATTGGAAAAAACTCCGCGACGGAGCATTTGGAAGTCGCAGCAGCTTGCCGCCGTCCGACAGGCGAAACTTGATCCAATTGGCCGTTTGGCGGTGGAGGTCGGCAAATTTTTCTAAACGTGCTTGGCTAAGCGAGTTAAGATCGCCGCGCAGGTAGGTATTTCCATTGCCGCGCTTTGAATGGAGGAAGTCCTGTCCCTGGGCAAGCATGGGCACACCCAAGCAGGTAAACAGTATGGCCATGAGTACCTTGCTGCGGTCGATGTCCAATTCCGTTGGCAGCTCGCCGTCGCGGGAACCGTTTTCCGTTATGGAGTCTATCCAGCAGTGGTCGTCGTGGGATGCGCAGTAGTTTATGCTCTGCTGTGGGATGCGCGTCAAATGGGATGTGCAGCCGGCGGCGAAATAGTGGAGCGCACCGCCATTGGACTGCCCCGTGACGTAGCGGCGAACTGAGTCGCGGAAGTCGTCATTCCAGAAGCTCCATGAGGTTTCCCGCATGTCCATGGCGCAGTGGCCGCGGAAACTCCATGGTTCGCCTATGAGTATGGCATCGGGCCGCAGTCGACGGACGCGTTCTTCAATGGCGCAGCGCGTTTCGCCGTCGATGAGTTCCGCTAAATCGAAGCGGAAACCGTCAACTCCGTAGGTGCAAAGTAGATGTTCCAGGCTGTCGAGGATAAGTTTCCTGGCCATGGGTGCCTCCGTGCGCAGGTCATTGCCGCAGCCGCTGCAATTTGACAGCGTTCCATCGGCACACGTGCGAAAAAAGTAGTCGCCGCCAAGCATTCGCAGCGCGTTCGGGTTGCCGACGTGATTGTATACGACGTCAAGAATGAGCGCCATGGAGTTGCCGTGGCAGGAATTGACAAGTTCCGCAAATTCAGCAATTTGCGATGCCTTCTCGACGTTGGTTCCATGGCGGTGCGTCGGCGAGAAATAGTTAACCGGCATGTAGCCCCAGTGGTAGGCGCCGTCGGGACCGTCGAATTCCTGGAGCGGCTGCAGCTCGAGTGCGTTTATCCCCAGTGATTTAAGGTAATTTCCATCGGACTCCAGCCAGCGGCTAAATTCCACGTAATTTGCTCCGCAACTTCCGCATTGCGCCAGGCCAAGTAGATCCCGCAGATGGCCTTCGAGGATTACGCTGTCGCAGAGCGATGGAGCGCGATGTGGTTTGGCAATGGGCAATGTGCTGCGGTCCACGGCGATGGCAGTGCCAACGGAGTCGTAGCAGGCGAGGGCATAGGGGTCCAGTATGTTGGAAAATTCCTTTTCCGGAATTGAGAATTTATTGCGCGGTTCGATGGCTATGCCGTAGAAGCATCCGCGCAAATCTCCTTCGCTGCGCGCTTCCCAGAGACCGTTGGCAATTTCTTCGGCGGCAATGCTTTCGCCAAGACTATTTGGTCCACTGCCCCAGTGAATTTCGAGGCGCAGAGCGTTGGGCGCAAAAACGCGGAAAAGACTTCCCGATTCCGATGGAAATGCCCCAAGCGGAATGTCGTAGCACAGTTCGCCCACGGAGCAATGCTAGCGCTAGCATCGAATTCCGTCGAGAAAAAACAAATTCATCCCCATAAAACACTTGGTAGGTTTAGGCTAATTTTGTTAACTTTTTCGCTTGACACTATCAGCGCTGCCGCCAGGTCAGGCAGACCGTGCATTCCACCACTATCGAGAGTGCAGCACTCGTCGCACTCGAATCTAATCCATTTGTCAGCATTGATGCAGATTGTCCGCTAGTAGTGCATGAATTATATGGACGCCTTCGCATAGAGACCGCCGAGCATTTGTTTACTGCGCTATGCGAATTCGCTGCCTATAATATTGTTCAAGGAAGAACCCCGGACTGTTCCATTTTGAGTTGGCTGATCTACCTGCGAGAAGTTGATTTCCAGCTTTACGTAAATATGATCGCATGCCTAGTGTGCCGCGGTGAAATGACTCTTGATTTTCGCACGCTTAGCGGAGATATTGTCACGCATACAATGCCTCTTGTGCTTCCGCAAAGCCGAAACGAAGAGCTTGGTCCGCCGCTGTTTGAGGTGCTGCTGCTAACACTCGCCAGCTACTGTGGAATGCAAACGTTGGCATGCGATAGCGCAGCGCTTCTTGCGCGAAGGTTGGAAATGCCGGAAGATGCACTGAATCAATTTGCCGGGACGCTAGTGGAACACTACGGAAGAATAGTTGGCTACCATTCGCTATGCCTAGCTGATATGTCGACTTTCCCCATTGATCTTTTTTTATGCAGCATATTCCAAAGTCCCGTACATCCCATCGATGTTTTGCTGGCATTCAAAGCACTTAGCATTGATCTCAACGAAAGATCAATTGTTGTGTCGGTTACTAATCGTGAAACTGGCGATGTTTCCTCAATTAGTTTCGCCTGTGCGGCTCCCGAAGAAGATGTTTCGCCGGTCGTTCTCATGTGTTCCGTCGTAACTGCGAATGCCGACTCTCTGCACGACAATCCTGTAATCCTGGATATTTTGCGCGCTTCTGCGACATTGTTCTGCTCCCAATTTCCGGAAGAAAGTGCCGTGGCGCAAAGATTGGCTGTAGCTTTTGGGCGCATTTTCAGTGGCGATGATGGAGCGCTAGAGCTAAGGAAGCAGTTCTTGCTGGCCGTCTTTTGTTGGGATCTTGCAAGTATCGACCGGCCTGACGAACTGGAGCAGTCAATTCTTTTTGATGCCACATTTCCTGGATTCGAGTTAGCGGCACAAATGGCTTGCGTAAGAACAGTTTACGTCCTAAGTGGCCCCTGTGCTGGAAATGCTATGTATTACGCCCCGCTATATTTTCATTTGCCAGTATTACTTTACGGCAAAGGCTATACTGATGAAGAAATAAGCGAAGAAGTAAAAAATACCTCCAATAATCCTGCTCTGATGGCGATTTCGGCATCGTTTACCATTGACGCTACAACGCCATACCTATTAGTGCAATCTCTTATCGAATGCGGCACTGTGTTCAACCTGCCATTTGGTAGTATTCTCATGGTTGATCTTTGTGATCGCAACGAAGGTTGCCACTCATGCTGTGTTAAAATACTTTCGGATGAGCTTGACGTAGGCGTGGAATACCCGATTATCCTAACGCAGCTCAAACATGAAGAACCATCCCTACGTAGGATGCAGAAACTAATTGCAGAGTTTAAAGAAATTGCAATGGCTGGCGGAGAAGCAGCTTTAGTTGATCGTATAAATGGACACCCTAAGGGGCCACATTCGCTTGACCAGAGTATTTCTTTGGATGTTCTTAGCCCGGAAGTGTTAGCCGATGCCGATTGTCCATTTTATCCAGATGGCGCAGATTTCATTCATAGGTTCTATGAGTGGCTCAATGAATTGACTCCAGAAGAACTATTGGCTATTGCCGACGACAAAAGACCAATCTGCTATTATCTTATAGTGTTGGAAGATGGGAAATTCCACATTCGTGCCGGTACGCTACTTGCAGAACTTGAATGTTATCTTGGTGAACGTCCATTCGCAGACGAATATGAAATAACAATTCACAATCCACTATTCTGCATACCTACGCTTCGGGACGTAGCGTAGCCCATCTCCATAGAAGAGTTTGATGTTTTTTGGTTTTTTCATGCAACAGCTGTCTGTGCCGATTTTTTGCGCTCTTCGATTAGCTCTTCAAGGAATTGCTTGAGCTTTTCCATCTCACTTTCCATGGTGAAATTCTCCATGAAAATTTCATGGGATCGTTGCGCCATCTCCTTCGCCTCTTCCTGGTTAGCCAAAATCCACCGCATGTGGCCGTCGATTTGCCTAAACATTTCCGCTGGGCTGGCATTTTGATCAACATAGAAAATGGAATTGCCAAAAGTTTTCATGGCAAATGGATGTCTATCGCTAATTATTACGCAGGATGCGGCGGCGGCTTCGAAAATGCGTGAGCTGTGAGCTCCGCTATTTATGTGGTCATCGCTGTGCAGCACAAGGGCAACGCCAGCTTCTTTCAATTTCTCCAGCAATTCATTGCCATCGCGTGCAGCCTCGCCGCGGTAGGATTTTAATTTCTTTTTCCCCCAAGTTTTTTTCGGTCCGTAGATCGCAAAATACCCGGTCTTGTCAAGCAAGTCATAGAGTGGTGCGTGGTGGACTTTTCTGCGCCAATCCCAATTGACGCCGCAGTAGAGAAGAGTTTTCTTGTCGGAGTCGCAAAACTCCGTCGCGCATACGGATAAATTGGTGCGCATTGATCTAATCTTGCTGCAGTCTAAGTTTTCACTTTGGAAAACGTTAAATACCTGATCAAGGTTTGCAGTGCAGTAGATGAAATTTTCATAGAGCGCTGGAGTCTTACACTTTCCGTCATCAAATGACGCAGGTATGCGCATTACGGATACAATTCCGCTGCCGTTCTGCGGAGGAATTCCGACGGTCAAGCTGAGAAACACGTCAGGATTCGCCGCGCGAATCGCATTATGCATCTTGTATGCACAATTCGGCGCAAGCACGATGCAATCGCAGCCGCAGGAGTTAAGTGCGTTCATCATTTGGAATGCGCACTCGCCCTCTCCGAAGTAGCTGCGAGGGTGGGCGATGGCGATGCGAAGGCGATTTTCGTCTCTCGGAAGTGGATGTCCAGACTTGAAGGCGGCGATAAGTTTTTCCAGGAATTCCATGGACGAAGTGTTTTTCTCGCAGAACAGGTATTCGCTGCCCAATAATTTTCTCGTGCGAAAGTCCATGGCGCGCTGCAGCATGATTCGATTCCGTTTTGAACCTGTGCCAGCAGATTGCCGGATACCTGTGCCATCCAGCTGGTCAACGGCCGCTGCGCCATCTGCGGCAGTGGATGTGGCTAGCGGTGCAATTTTTCTTATGTCCACTGCCTGAATGTATTACGTTCGCGTGTTCTCCGGCGCAAAGATTTTTTTACCATAGATCCCAGACAAAAATTTCCCGGCGGAGAAATGTGTTGACGGCATTTCGGTAAAATTTTATGACGCTGCCGATGAACTACAGGGAAAGTACAAATCCTGTCATGAGGGAGGGCGCGTTCCGAGCGCTTTCCGGGAGTCAGCCACTCGGAGCCATGACAGTGCGTGGCACATTTGCCAGGACGGCCGTGCTGCTCGTTTTAACTTTGGTGGCGGCAATATTTTCATGGTCAAACCAATACGTCGATCCCGCCGCCGTCGGCGTGAAGTTGGGCATCTTCAGTCTGATTGGCTTCGTCCTCGCCATTGCCACCACGTTCCGCATGGA
>JAITDL010000032.1 GCA_031282565.1 Puniceicoccales bacterium | reverse complement strand
TGTTGGCCCGCAACGCGAGTTCCCATGTTTTTTTGAATTTGGACGCGGCTTTTTTCGGAACCATAGACAGCTTTTTTTCTTCGCTGTTGACCGATTGCGCAGAATTTTCAAGCTATGGCAATGGTACGCAAATAGTAGAAACAGGAGGACCGCAGGAAACGCGTCTCTGGCAAGATTTTCTCGACGATGAAGCCGCGGACTGGACAGTGTTTCTTCCTCAGCCGCACCTTGATAGACTCCTTCAGCTGTGCCCATGGAAAACTCTTGCGGAAGCGGCTCGCAGCTGCGTTCCATGTGGCCGCGAAAACCTTCTGCCTCCGCCATTTCCGGAAATTCAGTGGCAGCGACTGCTGGCAAATGAGACCGCTAACCTGCCGCAAATTCTTGTGGACCAAATTAATCTGCTGCGCTCGTGGAGGAAATGCTTCGAAAAAGGCCTATTTGCTCCGCTGTCAATTTCCGAGCGGTGGAGCAGCAAACCACTTGACGGCGTGCCATTTGCAACTCTTTGCGCCGAACTTTGGAGCCGCCCACTGGCCATGTGGGTGGAAATCGCCGGCGGAATTCTCTGCGGAAGCCTGGGCGATGCCTACGCTAAGTACCGTCTGTCACGTGGTTTCGCCACCTACGATGACCTGCGCCGCTGCGCCAGAAAGCTGATGGAGAACGATGGCGCGTCGAAGCTGCTGCGCGGCCGCAACTACAGAATAGTCATTGATGAGGCGCAAGATACTGCACCGGAAGATTTTGAGTTTCTTTTAAATCTTGTCCCTTCGACCAAAAACGGTCCGGCCCAGGGACATTTTTCCATGGTCGGCGACATGCAGCAGTGCATATACTTGCGCCGCTGTGGCGAATTCGAAAAAATCAATTCAATTTGCTCCAGCCTAGTCGATTCCGGCACACTGGAACAGCTAACTTTCACCGTCACCATGCGCTGCCCACTGGCCGTTGTTGAAAACGTTAACAACCTATTCCCCAATGTGTTATGCGGCACGAACCAGGCAAAATTCGTGGCCATGGAGTGTCCGGCAAACTGCCGCGGCGGCGGCGTTTTTTCCATGATCTTGGACGGTGCAGGCCGCGGCGGGGCGAATGGCCAAATCTGCGAAATGGAAGCACTTGCCGCGCAATTTGCAGGAAAATCTCCGCAGCACTTCGCCGTGGAACGCTGGGGTGAAATTGCTATTCTCGGCGGCATCAAAAAGACTCATCTCGCTACGCTGCAACGAATTTTCAGTGAAATGGGCGTGCCGGCGCAGCTGCGATTGCGCGGACAAAAATGGCATTCAAAACTGCTATTCCGATGGATTTGCGGAATTTTGCGAATCATCTCCTGTCCAACCGACTGCGTTGAAATCGTGGCCGTCCTGCGAGAAATCTTTGCCGTTCCCGACGGCGCGGTGGCGAAATTTCTCCAAAACCGCGGCGGTGAACCACTTCGTGAACTTTTTTCGCTGGAACGCAGCGGCAGCGGGCAGCTTGAATTGCTGGTCGGCGCCCTTGGGAAACTGCGGCTTGAAGTGATGGAACTAAATGTCGCAGAGGCACTTGTCCGCATTGACGAAAAGTTAAATCTAGTGGAACGGGCCAACCGCTGCGAAGCGAATGCAATCGGTGAAAATCTAAATCTTTGGGGGGACGTAGTTAATCTGGCATACGGCGCCGTCGCCCGCGGGCAGTCGCTGGCGGAATTTTGCGAATCGTTGCTGGAGAAGTATTTCGACGGTTGCGAACCCGATGAGCCAGATGGAGACCGCATTCAAATTGATACTCTTCACGGATCCAAGGGGTTAGAGTGGAACTGTGTCATCTTAGCGTTCTGCGGCAGAGCCATAAGCAGCGAACGAGGAATTTTCCCGCGCCATGCAGTGATTGACGGCCAGCCGAAACTGTTCATGAAGGCAAATACTCCTCTAGCCGAAGAATATGAAGCTCAATGCGACGGCGAACGACTTGCAGCAACGCAGCGCCTTCTCTACGTCGCAATGACGCGGGCACGTGAGACATTAATCCTTGCCCGGGATGGACTTGCCGGGAAACCAAACGGCAATTCACCGGCGGAACTCATGGCCGTCGATTTTTCAAAATTAAAACCCTGGAAGGCGGAGGAGTGCAAATGCGCAAAAGTATCCGCAGGAAAACAAGTTGCCGCGCAAAATATCACCATAGCGGCCGGCATCCATGGGCACCGCCGGTCGATGGCGGCAAATAAAAAATCTGAAGTCGTTGATGACAAGTCTGTTACCTATGGAAATTGGTGGCACCGCACCATGGAATATTTTCCGTGGAATTCGCGGCGGCAGCATCGGCAGTATGTCGCAGATGCCCTTGGAAAAGCGCCAGATTTTGAACGGGGCGAACGGGAACTTACGGCGCTGCTGGCGTCAGCTTGGTACGGAAATTTGCATTTTGATTCGCTAAAATTTTTCGCTGAGTGGCCATTTGCCAGCGAGTTGGAGTCAACTGGAGAGCTGGCCGGATCCACGGTCGACCTGGTGATTTTTGACAGCATGGAAAATCGGCTGACAGTCCTCGACTGGAAAACGGATCTCATTGGCCGCGAGGATATTCCCCGCGCAATGGAGCGGCACGGAATGCAGCTGCTGCGCTACGCATCGTTTTTCAGGAAATGCGGCAATTGGCCTGTGGCGGCCGCGATCTATTTCAGTAACCTCGGCGAACTGATTGGCTATGATCTTTCTCCGCAACTACTTAATTGATCAGCGGCGGCAATCGCTAAAATTTTGCGCGGGCACACCTTTTGCCTGTTGCATTTTTCCGCTAAATGTGCAAAGCATCGTTTGCCATCGGCGGAATTTGCGTCGAGTGCATTTTCGCGGCCGATGGACGGCCAGTTCCAGTTGCATGAGTTTTCAAAAACAACCACATTGTGCTGCGCCTCAGTTAGTTATTAATCGTAAAAAAGTCCATCCAAATGAGTGAAAAACATAAATCCGGCACCGCCGTATCCGAAGAGCTGCGCAGGCGGCCTCAGGAAATCGTTGCCGACGTAATAGATAGTTCGGAGCTGGGCGACGAAGCACGCCAAAGGGCTAAGAAACAACCACTTATCCAGCGCATAATAAAAAATATCAGCCGCGGCGATGGGAAATTTCGCGAACTAATAGTAAGCCGAAATTTCGCAGAAACGCGCCTCGCTCTGCTGGTTGACGGCCGCATGGAAGCCTTTGAGGTTGAACGTATTGGCAGTAAAAATTACGTCGGAGCGATTTTTAAGGGCCGCATACAAAATCTAGAATCTGGCCTGCGGGCTGCGTTCGTAATTACGGGCCAGGAGCGCAACGCTTTCCTCCACTATTGGGATATGCTCCCAGCGGCAAATGACTCCTTCGAAATAATTTCCGGCAAGCAGTCCAGGCGTGAGATCTCCGTCGAGGACATACCAAAAATGTATCCAGTTGGCTCGGAGATTGTTGTCCAAGTGACCAAAGCGTCCATCGGAACAAAGGGTCCGCGCGTCACGACAAATATCGCCATTCCAGGTAGATACATGATTTTAACCCCCTACAACGGCCAGTGCGGAATCTCGCGCAGAGTCGGCGACGGCGGCGAGCGGGAGCGGCTAAAAAAGATATTGCATTCGCTTGCAGTGCCAAACGGCATGGGCGTGATAATCCGAACGGCTGGGAGCGGAAAAAAATTAAAGTGTTTCGTGCGAGATCTTTCCATTTTGCTGCGCCGGTGGCAGGGGGTCGTTGAAAAAATGGCCAAATTGCACGGACCAGGACTTCTATACTGTGAGCCGGATTTGGTTGGCAGGGCCGTGCGAGACTTCCTGACCGACGACGTGGACCGCATAACCGTTGATTCCGAGGAAGTTCACGGGGAAATTTCCGGCGCCGTCGGGGAAGCGCTGCCGCGAATGCGTTCCAGAGTGCACCTCTACGACGGAATCGAACCAATTTTCGAACACTTCAAGGCGGAGAAGCAAATCGTACAAATTTTTTCTCGGCGCGTTCCATTACCGTCTGGTGGAGAGATAGTTATCGAAGAAACTGAAGCGCTCATAGCAATCGACGTCAACAGCGGATCACACCGCTGCAGAAAAAGGGACGACGGCGACTACATGCTCCACGTAAACCTGGAAGCTGCTGAGGAAATAGTTCGACAGATGCGACTTAGAAACTTAGGTGGCCTCATAATTATCGATTTCGTCGACATGGTGAACGCAGCCGATCAAAAGCGGCTCTGTGACCTCATGCAGAAAATGTTGGAGCAGGACAGTGAACGATTTCAAATTTTGCCAATTTCGCCATTCGGTTTGATGCAAATATCGCGGCAGCGGCGCAGCCAAAGCGTTGACAGGGACACGCGTAGGCAATGCCCCTACTGCGGCGGGAGAGGGACGGTCGAATCGGCTCAATCGACTGCAGTGCGGCTACTTGCAAAATTAATGGTGGAATTGAAAAAAGCCGCGGCAGCCACTGAAAAGCTAAAACGCTCCATTCGCATTGTTGTCCATGGTGATGTCATGGAGGTGCTTAGACAATTAGCTGCCGATCAGCTCGGCGAAATCGAAAAGGATTTTGCCGTCGACATCACCATCGCAGCCGACGAAACGATTCACAGGGAGAATTTTTCCATAGAAATGCCGTGATTACAGTTCGCCGGCGTCAGTCTGGATGGCATTCAAGTTGTTCGTAGCTGCCAGTTTCCGGATTAAAAAAGGGAAACAAAAATGTCGGCAACGGGCTGCCATCTTCCGTGGAAATGACGTAGCGAAATTCTATGGAGCCGCCGTGGCCTAATTTATCGTCGTAGTCCAATAGGCTGCGCGACTTACGCAGCACCCGACAGCCGCCCGACGCGGAAAGATCGGGGACAGCCAGGGAGCCGAAATTTCCGTGGCCGACGATGGAAACGCAAAATTCCGCCGTCGATCCGGCCATGGGACGGAGACGCCATTCACCCAGTTTAAACGTTCCTACGGCGCCGCTAAAACTCTCCGGTTTACCGACTTCCGTCGGCTGCAACACAACGCCACAGTGGCGCATGGAGTAGACGGCCAATGGCGTCCACTGCTCGGCAGAAAATATGGAACCCAGGCGCTTAGCGGTTGAACCGTCCGACATTAGGTTTTCTCCGTCGGCGGCTTCAAAACCGACGGCGAACGCCAACGTGTAACTTCCAGCAGCAGTCGCAGTTAGCAGCGTCCGCCAGCGAACCTCGTCGGGGCGCTGTTGACTCAACAAAATGAATTTTTCCGTTGGCATGTCACCCGCTGTGCCAACACGGAACCCTTCACCGATTTTCGTCGGCAATTCACCTTTCGTGCGGATGCGAACGGGCGGTGGGATTGGCAAAACGATCTCAACGGGAAATGTTTGTCCGACATAAATTTTGCTGGGCAGCCCTTCGACAAAAAGCTGCATTTGCCGCAGACGATCCGTCAGTCTTCCGCCCTTGAACGCTGCGTCTGAAGCTGAAAGAACTGTCAACTGCGCACTCGGCACCGGCACGAATTCATCTCCGACGCGCAGCGCAGCGGAATCAAGTCTGTGGATGCCAACTCTTTGCGCTTTCACAGCGTGGGTAATCGTTGATGTGACAGCTCCACTTGGACTTGTGCGGTATATCGTTGGCATGCGGCGCAATAGAAGTCCGTCAACGGCGATTGGCGCCGCCTCTTCCGCGCGGCCGAGTCCGGAGGCATCGATAATCAATTGGGCACTGCCGTCCATGGAAATTTCGCTTGGTTCGAATCGTGCACTAACTGACGCAGCATTAGCAGTTTGCGCCACGAACGAAACGGCGACTGCCGAAATCGAAATCAGCTTCATCCATGGAACCGGCATGGCCAATGATGTTGATCGACTGGCAGCGAGTCGCAACGATTTTTCTTTGACTTTGAAGAATTTTTGACAGATCCACGGCACAAATGGCCTGGCCAAATGGCAAAAACTCCAGCACAAGTGGCAGCACGTATAATCTTTGATGCCGTGGGAACTAATGTGAAAAAAATATATTTTCTTGGCATAGGTGGAGTTGCCATGGGGAACGCCGCCATATTGGCAAAAAAAATTGGCTGCCAGGTATTTGGCAGCGACTGCGCACTCTATCCACCCATGGATGGCCTACTTCGCAGCAACGGCATCGACTTCAAAGAGGGCTATGGCGAGGACAACATTGCCAATTTCTCGCCGGACCTTGTAGTGATTGGAAACTGCGCAGCCCGTGGAAATTGTGAAGTGGAATGGCTCATAGACGGACGAAAATTTCCATTTGTTTCCCTGCCGCAATTTTTGTTCGATTCATTTCTAGACGGGCGCCATCGCATAGTCTTTTCCGGCACACACGGGAAAACTACTAGTGCAGCAGCATGCGCCTACTACCTGCGCAGCACAGGCATAGGTGCCGGGTATTTCATTGGCGGCTCGCCCTTCGATTTCTCCGCTGGCGGAGACATTGGCGACGGGACAGCGCCATTTGCCATTGAAGGAGATGAGTACGATTCAGCGTTTTTTGACAAGCGCAGCAAATTCGTGCACTATGCCCCCGACACGGCGGTAATTGGTCCCATAGAATTCGACCACGGCGACATTTTCCGCGACATCGCCGACGTCGAACGGGCATTTAGTCACATGCTGCGCACCGTGCCACGCAGCGGGAAGATTTTCTTCTGCGGAGACAGCGAAAGCGCCGCCAAAGTCGCAAATGTGCCGTGGGCTAAAAGTTACTCCGTTGGAACTGGAAAGAACAGCAAATTTCGCATAGACGGATTGTCCATAGGTGAATCGGAAATGGGATGGCGCATAGTACACGGAAGAAGCGAGACGGCAGTACTTTGCAATTTGTGTGGTGAATTTAACGCACGCAACTGCACAATGGCCATCGTCGCCGCCCACGGCGCAACGGGATCAAAATTGCCGGAATTTGTCGATTTGCGTGGGTTTTCCGGAGTGCGGCGCAGACAGCAGCTGCTCTACGGCGACGGCAAATGTCGCGTCTACGAGGATTTTGGCCACCACCCGGGAGCCGTGCGTGAGGTGCTCCGTTCCATGAGAATGCGACACAAAGACTGCGAGCTAATTGCCTGCTTCGAACCGGCTTCACTGACATCCATGAGAGCAGTTTTCGCCGATGACTTTTTGGCGGCTTTTTCACTGGCAGACCACTGCTACTGGGCCCCGGCACCGCGTAAAATTACACTACCAAAAAGCAAACTCCTTGACCCGGAAAAGCTTACCGCCGAATTGTGCAGCCGCGGAATCGATGGAGCCGCCTTCGGCGACAACGGCCAACTGCTGGAGCGCGTTCTGGAAGTTATGGCGGCGGACTCAAACAAATTGCGCGTTGTTGTGCTATTTTCCAGCGGCGCATTCTCCAGGGTGCTATCCCACTGGAAGGAGGCTGCCAATGGCGGCACCTAGAGGACTGCTTGGACGCCTGTGGGGGCGCCTGCTATTTGCACTTCTATCCGTCGTCATACGCCTGTGGTGGAGGAGTTTGTTCATCCGCATTTCGCCATCCATTGGGCGCTTCGCCGGCGGAAGTGATCCATTTCTCGTTGCACTCTGGCATAGAGACATTTTTTCCATAGGGGAAATTAATCGCCGCGTTGGAGCAAAGCGGCGGATGGTCGCCATGGTAAGTCCTTCCGGCGACGGAGAATGGCTGGCAGCATTGTTCGCTAAAGTTGGAATTCATTCCATCCGCGGATCCAGCGGCCGCGGCGCGCTACACGTCTACGGCGAAGCTCTACGGAGTTTGAAATCTGGCTGCGATGTGGCCATCACCCCCGACGGCCCGCGGGGACCTGTGTGCCGCTGCAAACGCGGCATAGCGCAACTTTCCATGAAAACCTCAACGCCAATTCTAATTCTATCCACGCGCTATGGAGCGGCACTGCGCCTGTCCACATGGGATAGGATGTATTTGCCATTGCCGTTTTCCCGCCTCCACGTTGAAGCTTCCTATGTCGAACCCGATGAGCTGTTTGCGCTGCAATCACAGGAAGAACAGAACGCATTCATGGAGAATAGATTGTCGACCAAGTGTGCATAGCATTAGCACAGCACAAAGTAAAAATTGCGTAATGTTTAATTTTTTAATTGACCTTCCCGTGGAAATGACATCTAAAGCCGCGGAGTGGATATAAGTACAATGGATGCGACCAAGGCGGTCGCGGGACTTGAAAGGTCATTGGCCGAGTTGGCTAAAGAAAGGGCATCCGTTCTCGGCGTCATAGACTTTGCAACGAAGACTGGCAACGGGGAGGTCCTTATGGAGTACGCCGGGCAACTTGCTGCGGTGCGGAAACTCTACGCGAGCGCGAGCATGGCCGTGACTGCATATCGCAGTGGTGTCAAATCTGCTGCGATACTGGCGTGTTTGATGCAAGTGTACATTGATTTGCCGGAAACAGATAAGCCATTGGCCAGGGCCGAGTTAGTTAGGGCTTTTGCGCTGTTTGGTGCCGAGGCGACAGCTGCGTCTGAAAGGACTGTGACTGAGGCGAATACGGCAAAAGTTAAGGCCGGAGAGGATGCAAAACGTGCAGCTGATGCCACCGCTGAGGCGCGTGCCAGGCGGCGCATGGCGCTTCGCCAAGAGGCGTTTAACAAATCTAGTGCGCTGTGGAGGGCCTTTCACACCGTTTATCACATCACCGACGCCGATATCGAGAAACTTTTTCCCGGTGCACTCTAAGGAAACCAGGTTGATGTGTACAATTTGTTTTGAAATAGGCGGCAGAGTATGAATACAATTCCAAAATATCGCAGTGGGCCCATTATCGAAGAGCCCAGTTCCGACGATGGCGAGCCAGATGTTTCGCGCAGTGGACCGACAGCTGCTGCGAGTGATGGCGTGCCAATTGACCCAAGGCGTGTGGAAGAGATTGAGGTTGAACTCGATGCAATCGCGCTGCCGCAGACCGGCCCAAGGCCGCGGGTGACTCTCCCGGGGCAGAAACCAGACGCCGTCGCAAAACTTTCCATAGCAACCAGTGTTTGTTTATGCTACGGCAGGGAAGCGGAGCTAATGGCGCACGTGCGGGAGTTACTCGGCGACGGCCTCTCCTGGCAGGAGGTGGATGAAGCCATCGATCCGATATATAAAGGAATTAGGGCCGAAATAGAGGCTAAAGATAAATTGGAAATGGAGCAGTGGCGGCGGGAGCAACGCGAGAAGGCTGAGCTGGCGAAAGCAGAAACTGCTGAAGGACGGGCTAAACTTGATCTGCTTGTGGCCGACGCGTATAGGGTTGATAAAAAAAAAGAATGTCGGGTGTACTAGGATGTTTTTTCTCAAAAATTGGGGCCTTTTTCGCGGCAATGGCTGCTGCCGTTGCCGCGTTTTTCCTGTTCATCGGCTGGAAATTGGGGCTGTGCTCCAAGCAAGCAGAAAAAAAGGAGGAAGTTAAATGAATGCGACATCTGACGCGGCTGCGTCGTACGCTGGAGCTAGCGCCAGCAGAAGGTTTCGCGAAGGCTCCGAAGCGGCCGCCATTGCCAGCTCACTTGGCAGATGCGATGGCACTGCAGCCAAATCGGTTCTCGAAAAAGAATTGTGCGCCGCCGAAGTCGCCGACACGGACATGGAAATATAACGGACTGGCCCTGCGTTCGGAGAACGCGATGATTCGGGCATTTGCACCGCAACTGCAGCTTCTTAGCGTTTTTGACGGCGAAGACCAGCGTGAACCGCTATTGGCAATGTTCGATCTAGTTGTGTCGCTTTTTTCGTCTTTGGACGAAATAGGGAAGTTCTCAAACAATGATGGCGGCTTTCTTCTCGGGCTCTTCTACAGGTTGAAGTTAGCGCCAAAAACATGCGATGGGCTTTCGTCGAATCTCGCAAATGCCGTCCTTGCTCTCTGCATTGAACCCATGCTTCGCAGTTAAATTGGCATCTCATCTGCTTGGTTGCAATTCTGCGCACATTCGTAGCAGCCGCTGAAAGAATGACAGCGAAATTTTTGTTGACCGGCAACTGAAACTTTAATAGCCGAGAAACATGATGATAACAATACCTGAGCCAAGAACAGCTGAAGGCAGAGGCCTAATTGCACTCTTTGAAACACTTCGTCCAAATATGCCGCCTGAGGTTCGTCAACGTTTGCTAGCAGTGATTTTATCTGCTGAGATGCGGCCTGGAGCAAACGGAGTTACGGTAGCACACAATATGCTTACCACCGGAACGAGTGTATCAGCTGCGCTCATATGCTTTTACGCTTCCGCCCCACTAACAGCAGTAACAGTTTCGCTTATGTGCACTTACGCTTCCGCCCAACTAACAGCAGTATCGCTATTATCGGCGTGGCTTCACATGGCGAATGGCAACGGAAATTAATTGTCGCAAATACGCGCTGCGCAGCAGCGCACATTCGGCTTGGTGCGGCGGAAATCTTCCTGCGCTTGTGGCTCTAAGTCCTTACGCCGGAATAATAACCGGCAAACCGTAAAAAGAATTATTGTCTCCAGAGAGCTCCACTTGTAAAATTACGCCGTGGAGTTCATAGAGATCCTGGACGGATTTTGTGAAAAATTTGCCATTCCAACGTCGGACACAAGAGAGTTGGATGGCTTTTACGTTCTGACCTACGATGGCATCGGACCAGTGCTAATCCAGGATCTTGCCGAAAGCAGACAGGCAAAAATAACGGCCCATGTGTGCAAATTCGATGGCCTCGAAGACAAAATTGACGCAGTGGCGCTAAAACTTCTGCAGTGGAACGGCGGCTCCGATGGAGCCTACGCCGCCATATTGGGTGACGACGATCCAAAATTCGTCGTATCCATGCATTTTTACTATGACTTTAGCAGCGCCGACGACTTCGAAGCATTTTTGAGCAAACTATTTGGCGCTGTGCTAGTGCTGCGCAAAGCCATCGCCGAAAAGTAAAATCGTCGGAGGTCGAAATGAGCATGTCTCCAACTGATGCCTATAGAAGAAGTCTTAACGACCTTCTATTTTCCGTTGGAGACAAAACCTTAAAAGGCACGCTCGCTCTCGTTGATGGTAGGTTTATCCTTCATCAGAATGGGGAAGGAGGTAACTTCATTAGCAGGCTCTACGACAAACGAGCGAAGCTAGCATTCGCACAAGAATTGGAAGCTGCAGCGGCCGTACGCGGAGTAATGGGCATTCCAGCGCCATTTATAGTACGTCCACATCGTGCCACTATCACATTCGGACTTGCTGAATTTCCAAGTCTTTTACCACTAGACGAAGCCAAACCCTATGTTGCGAGAGATGCACGCCGAGTCGTTGCCCGTGCCGCTTGCAGCATCGCGAGTGAATTCGCCAATTCTGAATCAGAGCCAACCGCCATAGAAGTTCTAAACCTAACACAAACAATTACCCCGGAAGTTCTTAGCGATAGGGGTGCCGCCGAGCGATGGGTCAGGCAAAACGAAGCCCTGGCCGCCACGCTATCGCGATGCCTCAACCCACGATCTCCATCTGTTAGCGACACATTTGCAGCCCTTTCAGCCATAGTTCTATACGCCAGAGCAATGAGAGATGGAATTGATTTAGGCCACCAAAAGGCAACGCTGGCTGGAAGGGGTGCCTATAACACAGTTTTTTTGGTCGATGCGGAACCGGACAAGAAAATCGCATTTAAACCGCTCAGCTGCAGCATAGACAAGAAGCGCGCAGCATCCGAAATTGAGGTGCGCGGGCAGATGTCCGTCGCCGCCTTCGCAACTGCTTCCGTTGGACGAATGCTGCATGAAAACGGCATGGGACTCACGGCCGTAGCGGCACAGCCGGCCATGCTCGGTGATTCCCCCGGAATTGCAATGGAGGCACTTAAGTGCAGGAGGCTGTCGCACATACCGCTTAGAGACAAATTGTGGCGTTCCGCCGAATACCGCAGAGACGAAACGGCGGCGCAAATACTTGATTTTATCTGCGGCGACATGGATCCCCATCTTGGAAACGTGTACGAGAACGGACGGCGCATAGATTCCGATAGGAATTTCTCGCCGATGGTTGCCGGCATGTTCCCGCGGACGATCATAGGCAATGAGCCATCGATGGCCAGCACATATGCACCATTTGGATTTTGCATGCCGAGGGTAATTGACACAGACCAGGCACGGGCAATAATGTCCATAGACGAGGGCGTTTTCGCAGATACATTGCGTGCAGACGGCCTGCGCGACGATCAAATTGAAGCAGCCCTAGCGCGACTGCGCTTTATGCGGGCAAGGATTATAGATGAAACAATTATCGTAATCAACCCAAACCAGTGGCGCGATGAAGAGTTGCTGATGCAGCTCGGTTGCAATGCTAACAACTCCTATTTCCAATTCCATCTTGCCCTAAAAATTGCCATTAAAGAGAGTCCGCGTGCTAGATGGCATGGCTGGTCCAGAATGGTTGACCAAACTAAATGGTATAGGCCAGATGGAACGAAGTCACCAATTCCGCAATCTCCAACTGCGCAGCTGGCCGCTTCACCAAGGAAAATGGGGACACGAAGTGGTGCGCGCGCGGCACTATTGCATGCCGCTCAAGCCATTAAAAAAGAAAGAGAAGCTCTTAGTCAACTAGATCCGACAGTTGTGCCACCTCCAAACATGGACGGAGGGAAACTTATCGCACTTCTCGATGATATTTGGCCTGGAGATGTTCCAATTGCAACACCAGACATAGACCCAAGCCACGAGGGAAGCATTTGTGCAGCCGTCGCAAACAGAAGAGATGAACTGTTTGAACTGCTGAGTGGAATCACGTCACATGCGGCAGAACTAAAACTCACCGGAAGAGTCAGTGAAACGCGTGCGGCGCTGCAGGATCTGATAGCCTTTGCCGATGCGCACGACGAAGGAAATGCATTCCATCCGTGGGATTCACGCGTAGAGGACGAAACAACGATTGATGAAAATGGAAATCGCACATTCATCGTCCATGGGCCACACGGTAAAGAATTCACCTTCACAACGACAGCCGAAGCTGTCAATTTTAGAACGTTTAGGGATAAATTTCACCCTGAAAAGGCAATAGCCTCCAGCGTTTTAAGTGGTTTATTTGCAAGACATGGCCTCACGCTGACGGCCACCCCTACAAGTCTCGCAACGCTCGACGGACGCCATGGACTTCGAGCTGACCTGCCAATCGGCAAAAGGCTATCGGAAGTTGAAGACCTCGGTGTGACAGCGCAATCCGCTGACTTCCGCCGCCGCTTTACATCGCTGCAGATCGTAGACTTCATTAGGGGGAATTCCGACCAAAGAAGCGAAAGCGTATCATCCGCCGGCGAACTGCTTTCCTATGGAGAATGCTTCCCTGAATTTGATTCGGGCGCAACTGACGAAGACAGATTTCCGACGCAAGCAATATATCAAGCCGAAGGTGGAGGTTTCTGCACGTCGTTTTGCATGCCAAAAGTCATTGACGATGAACAAAGAAACGCAATTTTAGAAACCACCGGAGATGAGCTCAGATTGGAGCTCCTGGAAGTCGGCGGCATGACAGAAGCGCAAATTAACGATTCCGTCGCACGACTGCAATGCTTGAAAGATAAAGTCGCCAACGGCACGGTCAGAGTTATTCAACGGGAGGCATGGGCCGACGCTCGTCGACTACAAGAACTCGGATGCACGCCGACCAATTCCTACTTTCTATTCTATCCAAAACTTGAAGAAACCAAGCGGACCCACAGCGACAAACTCACAGGCGGCGATGTCATGTCGCAGGTGTTGAGCGTGGTGCATTCCAGCGGCGACTGAATGGCGCAGAATTTGAGTGCGCACGGTAAATTTTACGTAATATTGCTTATTTTCAAGGTGGTGTGATATTTATCGAAAAAAACATCGTTGACAGCCCACGACGGCATGTGCGACCGATGAATCATGGCATTGAGCTTTGGAATATCACAGCAGCAGGCCGTCCAGCAAACCACCAAGCATTTGAATGGCACTAAAGTAGGCCTTACGCTGATCGTAACTTCTGCTGCTGCCATTGGGTTTAAAAAAGACCTGGCACAGCCAGGTATCGTAGTAATATGTGGCGGCTGTACGCCTACGAAGTGCATACAAATAGCCTTTGAATCGCCGCTCTACGACTCCGGCAGCAATGAATGTGGCTCCTACACCATTGCGCAGTACCTTAGGGCGCAACACCCGGAAGCGTTTTGCAAAATGCTGTTTTGTGCGCTCATGGGAAAATCTTTCACGCTTTCAATCATTCCAAATGGAAGCACTACTCCATCGATTTTCACAATTTCACCGCCGCGCAGATGGATGGACGCTCGGGCTGTGCTGTCAGCCTATGGCGTAATTGGCGGATCTCCACTTAATCGGCTGCTTGTCATGTCTATCTCAGAGATGATCCTAGGAATCTCGCTGCGGGCACCTGAATTTTGGATGAATGTTTGGACAATGATTTTCGGCACATACTGCGAGCTAACTAATGTCGCCGTGTCCCAAGATTTGGTTCGCGGTCAACTAGGTGACTTGCTTCATGATGAGAATCTTGCAAATGTACAGAGAATCCGGGATGGGGCCGACGTGCGACACGATGCGTTAATTGAAATCATCACGGGAAGCAATCCGGACAATGGCAAATTCTACATGCATGCGATAGGGACTTTAAACTGCTATACGAGTGGACTGAAACTGCCGATGGCATGCCATACGTTGCCTACTTAAAAACCGATGACGCCACAAAATTTGTCACTCCAATAGGAGACGGCGATAGTGCTTATGACGCAAAGCAAGTTATCGTATATCCAAATTTCTATGGGAGATTTGTAGAATTTTCCATCGCGTCTATGGCCGAACTCAACGTTAGAGATTTTGATCCTGCCGTAACTCTAGCTAAAGTGCAGACCGAATCCGTGGCCGCCTTTGATATGTTCGCGATTTCCACAGTAAATATGCGAGACTGCATAGTGACAAAGGTGAAATTAAACCGCGAGGATACGCAATTTGCCCTCAGGCTACCAATCGTCGATGCGTCATTCGTAATGGGGCGCAAAACCAATGACATGGCGCAATTCATTGACAGACTGAGCATGTATTTACAGGTTGGGATCAATATCTTTATGGCATGCTCAACAAATAAAACTAGAAGCATCGAACACGGCAACACGGTATGCATTGAACGATTCAGCGACGGATCAACGGCGCTGTATTGGGTGGACGGCGTGAAGAGTGTTGTGCCAAGGTGTGGCATATGCGGTCCGGTTTTAACGGTAGATGTACTTGGCGGCAAGAAGAAAGCTAAAAATCTCCCCAAAACACAAGCTCTGCGCGTGCGCGGCACGTCTATTTGCGAAGATGCATCACTGCTAAAACAAGATTTAGCTGGCCTAGAATTCTCAGTGGTCGTACCGTTTCAAGCCGTTGACGTCCAACTCGCAAGCGATACCGCTACTGAATAGCTACATATTCGCCATGAGGGAACGTCCAAGCCCCGCGCGTGACGGCATTGTTGTCGGCAAGTACCTGCATGTCGATCTCGTTGTATATATCAATTGCCTCCAGCTCCAGTTCCGTTGGATTCAGCGTTAGAGTGTCGACGGTCCCGTGGTGGACTATCATAACGCTGCCAGGATAGGCGGTCTGTTGGGCGGCGAGCACGATCAGCGTAGCCCATTTATTGATGTCATATCGTGCGGCAACAAACCAATTCACTACTAAACTAATTGCTCTGGACATTGTGGTGGATCCTGCTTTCATTGCTGCAAGTGCAGTGCGCATTAGGGTTGCGCTCCGTGTCGGGTCTAGCAGTTCCGTTTCCATGGCGACTCCGAAGTCGGCGCTAGCTTTAGCAAGCGCATTTCGCGCGTCCGCCATCCCGCGCGGAGTGTAGTCACCTTCGTGAAATACTAATGCAAGAGTGTTAGGGCTCGGGCAATCAGCTCCAACTGGAACATTGTCGCCAATGCCGCCATCGGATACTCTTGTTATGCCGGTTGGGTCGGCCTTACCGAGTAAGAAATTAGGTAGATCAACTGCCGCGAATACTCCCGGAAGAGACATCGTCCCCCTCGCAGCGAATGCAATGGGTAGATTTGGAGTTCTGGCCGAATCGGCATAGATCTCAACCATGCTGGATTGGTCGTAGAGCGTTATTTCCAGATCATAAAACGGCGCACCTAACCTACGCAGCGTGGCAAGGTCTGCGAACGTAACCATTGCGTTCTCTTCTGAAGCAGCTGGCATTGGATGCAGCACTCTCTCCGCCAAAATTAGAAGCCTGCCACCTGTGGCATCGCCGAAAGTTCTTCTAAAAACATTCAGCAAAAATTCGCTCGCATCAATGCCGCTATCACTAAGTAGTTCGATCACTGATTCAAAGTCATTTTGTTCATTAACATCTCTGCGCAAAAATTGGATCATTCCCTGCTCGCGTTGCGATCTAGCTGCTCTACACCTCGCGCCGAGCGAAACTCCAACCGGCTCCTTTACGGCGGTAAACAAAAATTCTTTCACTTTTCGTGCGATGGCGTAGTCGATAAGGGAAACAACGCCAGTGGCCGAAAAAACACCGGAACGGCGACTGATTGCAAGGCTTGGATAGCGTGTACTGAAACCACTTTCGACAAAAATAGCTGTGGATGTGGATTGCACCTCGGTTAGAAAAGCCATCAAATCCCCGAAGCGGAAAGCAATCGCCGTGGCTGCCAATCCTCCAGCCGAGGAGCCGGCGATTTTTAGATCGCCACTAAACATCCATGGATTTTCCACCAATAATGTTCTAATGGCTGCAGGATATGCCGCACCTTTCCCACCTCCGCCGGCTAGGACTAGACGATTGAATTTTTTATCATCTGTGATTGTGAATTCAGCGTGTTCGTATCGGCAAAGATGGAGTGTGTGTGTCATGATCCCATCAACGGCGAGATGGCACATCGCACTGGTCCATCCATTTTCCGGTCGCGCATCGGCTGATAGCCGGCGCAGATCAACCGGGCACATGCGGGGAGACATCATTGCCGGATCATATGCGTCTAGGCTGCTTCTTCTAAAAGACCTCTCCAAAGTTAGCAGCCTTGCGTCAAAGTCGGCATAGAATCGCTTGAACGTCTCAAACTGCTTCATTGGATCGATGCGCACATATCTATCCGTCACCACATTAGCCAGTTGCCACTTGAAAAATTTCCGTGCGCCATCGGTGTCAACCGGATAGCTGACCGTTCCACGGGAAGTTTTCGCTCTAACCGTGTCCTCGGCCCAATGCTCAGAAAATGCCCGAACGGCATCCGTTTCAATGCTCGCGCCAATGCCTTTTAAGTCGCACAGGCAAAACAGGAGTCGCCGTTTCAGCGCACCATCAATGGCAAGATGCATTTCCCCGCCGTCGTGGAGGTTGACAAGCGCTGACACTTCATCAGAAAATAGCCGTGTGTATTTTTCGAAAGTTTCCCTCCTTTCTCCGGCGGCAACGCCAGTTCGTGAGTCTCTAAGCACACCGGCCAGTTTCCACGTGAAGATTTTTATCGCGGCATCCACTCCAGGATAGCCACCATCCGGCGCATCTGCACTACGCGCTACCGCCGTAGCGCTTTCCCAATTGCCGCAGAGCTCGGCAACAACACCTTCCTCAACTTCCAGAAGGCCATCGTCAGCGGCATCAGCGGCCAAATGATCTCCAAGTGCTTTGACAGGGAGTAAACGATCCACGACATAAATTTACAAATTTATGGCAAAAGTTCAATTTTTTTATTCGCAGTTTCCTCATATGCATCGCGACTAACACATTTTCACTAACCCAACCTGGAACCATTTGCCGAATGTCGGCTGGCATTTTTAGATTGAGCTTTGGGCGCCGCGATGAAGTATCGCGCCGCTGTAGTGATGCCAATTCGCGGCGCCCCACCACCGCCAAGCCACTCTGCTGCTGTGCCGGCGAATGGCGCCTGGCAGCGGATAATCTCCGCAAAAGCCCTTGACAGCGGAAATGTAGCCGTCCACAACTGCTGCGCCTCGCGGGCATAGTTTAATGGCAAAACCTCAGCCTTCCAAGCTGGTGATGTCGGTTCGATTCCGTCTGCCCGCACCGATTGGCCGTCCGCCGATTGCGCGGCAAATTGGAGAATACGATTGTGTCCAAAGCTGTAGCTGCAAAGACGTTGGTGATTGCCGAGAAACCGAGTGTTGCGCGGGACATAGCACGCGTGCTCGGAGCCAGCAGCAAGCGCGGAGACGCCCTCGAGAATGACAGCTATGTCGTAACGTCGGCGCTGGGACATTTGGTTGAGTTGGCCATGCCGGAAGACATTGCGCCGGAGCTAAAGCGCTGGTCACTTGGGACTTTGCCAATTTTGCCAAAGAAATTTTCGCTGAAAGTGTCGGAGCGGACCAAGGATCGCTTCGATGATCTGGCCAAGCTGCTCAATTCAAAAGAAATAGGCGAAGTAATCAACGCCTGCGACTCCGGCAGGGAGGGTGAGCTAATTTTTTCATACATCTACGAGCTCAGCGGATCGGCCAAACCATTCCGCCGCCTATGGATGGTGTCCATGACATCCGCAGGAATTCGCTCCGCCTTCGACAGTCTTCGCTCCGCCGAAGAAATGGCAAACCTGCAGGACGCCGCCCGCTGCCGATCGGAGGCCGATTGGCTCATCGGCATAAACGGCACAAGGGCAGTGACCACACGCGTATTTTCTTCCCGTGGAGTGGCATCAGTTGGCCGCGTACAAACCCCCACCCTTGCCATGGTTGTCGAGCGCGATCGCCTCATCCGAGACTTCAAGGAGGTTCCCTACTGGCGAATTTTTGGCAAATTTTCCATCGCATCCGGCGACTACGAAGGTCTTTGGAAGGCTCCACTGGAAAAGGGCGGCGAAGAGTCCGGCAGGGATCGCATTTTTTCTGAAGATGACGCGCGCCGCATCGTCGACGAAGTCAGCGGAGAAAAATTTGCCGTCGTCAGCGAAAAGAAAAAGAGAATGAAGGTCTACGCACCGAAGCTCTACGATTTGACAACGCTCCAGCGGGAGGCAAACACGCGATTTGGATTCCCGGCGGCGATGACGCTCAAAATTGCCCAGGCTCTCTACGAGGTCCACAAGGTTATCACCTATCCGCGAACGGACGCAAAGGCTCTGCCGGAAGACTATGAACCAGTTTGCCGACAGACACTTAAGTCAATGGAAGGCGACTACGGCAAATGGGCAGAGAAGGTGCTTTCAATCCACGGCGTACGGTCCAGCGACAAAAAAATCTTCGATAACAGCAAGGTGTCGGACCACTTCGCCATAATTCCAACGCCGCAGCGGCCAGGGTCCCTAGACGAGGTCGAAACAAAAATTTACGACATGGTTGTGCGACGCTTCATCGCGATTTTCTATCCACCTGCGGAATATGATGTCACATCACGTGTCAGCGCCGTTTTGGAGCACAATTTCTACAGCGAAGGGCGCGTGTTGGACGTGGCCGGCTGGAAAGAGGTCTACGGCAAGGAGCAGGGCGATGAAACAGGTCTGCTTCCAGCCGTCACCGCTGCCGACGGCGAACCGCCCATGGCAGCTGTTGCGCAAATCGAACTGCGGAAAGATGTAACAAAACCTCCACCGCACTACACCGAAGCTACGCTGCTGTCGGCCATGGAAACCGCCGGGAAGCTGGTCGAAGACGAGGAACTCGCCGAAGCCATGATCGAGAAGGGACTTGGCACTCCGGCTACGCGGGCGCAAATCATCGATACGCTGATCAACGCGAAATATATGGAGCGATCTGAACGCAGCCTAATTGCCACGGCCAAAGCGGAAAGCCTCATGGACATGCTGGCGGCCATGGACGTGCAGATACTCAGGAATCCTGCCATGACCGGCGAATGGGAGCACAAACTGCGCGCCATGGAACAGGGTAAGGTGCGGAGGGCGGAGTTCATGGAAGAAATTGCCGCCATGACCAGCTCCATCGTCACGCGAGTGAAAGATTTCGACGAGACCGATGAAAAATTTTGCCAGCCGACGGGAATCATTTCCCCAAGCGACGGCAAACCGCTGCTGCGCACCGTGCGCTCCTATGTCTCCAGCGACAGGGCAATTTCCATAGGCGTGGCCATCGGCGGACGGGAAATTAGCGAAGAAGAAGTCGCTGCGCTTGTCAAAGATGGCAGAATTGGACCCTTCGACGATTTCCGCTCCAGAACTGGAAAACCGTTCAAGGCTTCCATAGTCCTCGACGGCGGACGGGGCAAATTGGAATTTGAAAACAACTCGGAAGCTGCCGTCGAACGGGCAAAAAAGGCCATCGCAGACTGCGGAGAGCGCCCACCGATTTGCGATTGCCCAACAAACTGCGGTGGAAAAATTTATTCCACAGAGCAGGGCTACATCTGCAGCGGCGTCTGCGGCGGAAATTGCACATTCCGCATGGCCAAACGCATGCTGGGCCACGAATTGAATGACGAAGAAATCGTTGCCCTGGTGAAGGATGGAAAAAGCCCGCTCATCGCCGATTTCGTATCCAACAGGACAAAGAGGGCGTTCAGTGCATTTTTATGCGTTGACGCGACGGGGAAAATTTCGTTTGAATTCCCACCCCGCGAAGCGAAGCCGACGACCGGACGCACAGCAGCAGCCAAGGGAAGCAAGGCGAAGAGCAAAACGCGGACCGCAAAACAAACATAATGCTGGAAAAATACCATAGCACGCAACATCGCGCACTAATTTTTGACTGCGACGGCACGATCGGGGACACCATGGGGCTGTACTTTTCGGTGCTGAAACATGCGCTGAAGGAGTTGGGGATTCCTGTCTCCATTTCATGGAACGAATTCCGCGGCGACGGCGGACGCTGTTTCCGTGACACAATCATGGAGTACAATCAAAAATTCAAGACAGACATAGAGCCAAAATCCTTCACGCGCCGGTTGGATGAACTCTATGCCATTTGCATAGGGGAATTTAAACCGATCGAACAGGTTGTTTCGTTCATTCTGGCAGAGACTAGGCCAATGGCTGTGGCGTCGTCGGGCATGCGACGCAATGTGGAATACGTGATTGAGAAAAGCGGTCTCCAAGGAAAATTCACTGCTGTCGTGACCCAGGAGGACGTGACCTTCGGCGATGATATCCGAGTCAAGCCAGCTCCGGATTTATTTCTCATGGCTGCGAAGCAAATGTCAATTCCGCCTGACCAATGCATTGTTTTCGGCGATAGCCCCCATGACTGCGAAGCTGCTAAGGCGGCATCCATGGACTTCGTGAAAATCCCACACACATGGTGGGACCCGAGCTTGAGAGAGATTGACTTGAGTAGTTACGGCAAATCGTGAACGGTCGTCGCCCATGGTTTCAACACTACTCATATTGGCAGCTGGACGTGGATCCCGCTACGGAGGCCCAAAACAGCTGGAGCGCTATGGCAGCGGACGGCACGCTCTCATGGAATACGGCATTTTTGACGCCCTGCGCCATGGCATTGGAAGAGTCATTGTCGCCGTGTCGAAAACCGGCAAAGATGCTGCGAAGGAACTTCTTGAGCAGGCCGGACGAAAAGTGCCCATTGATTTTCTAATTCAGGACAGCGCCGACGCTCCACGTGGGATGAAAATTCCAGACGCACTTGCAGCTTCGCCGGGGACGGCCCATGCAATTTTCTGCGCCAGACATCGGATTGACGGACCATTTGCAGTGATTAACGGAGACGATTTCTACGCACCGGCGGCCTGGGATGCCATGGCGAAGATCGCCGATTGGAATGGTTCAAACCGCGCGGCAATTGTTGCCTACCAACTTGCGTCGACGCTCAGTCCAAACGGAGCCGTTTCCAGGGGAATCTGCCACATTGAAGACGACAAATTGATCTCTCTGAAAGAAATGACTGGAATTATTGCCGCCAACGGGAAGATACTCAGCGAAACCGGCGACGTTCTGCCGCCGGATACGCCAGTTTCCATGAATTTTTTCAGCTTCCCCAAAAATTTTGTCGAACTTCTCGCCGAAGACGGAGAAAAGTTTTTTCAATCGCAGCGCTCCGGAGAATGGGCCCTGCCCGATGCAATCTCAAGGATGCTTGGCGAAAAACTATTTAGCATGGCGGCAGCTAGCAGCAACGCGCCATGGTTCGGTGTCACGCACAGGACAGACAGGGCTACGGTGGAAATTGCTCTTGCAGAAGCCATTTCCAAAGGACTCTACGCGGAAAATCTCTGGTGACTCCGATGGCAAAAACTTGGCTGCAAATGCGGGTGCAGTTCTATGGCATTGCTAGTAGCGGCAAAATGGAGTAGTGGTTGTCCGTGAAGCGTGAGTTGCGTTCATTTTTTTCAAGCGCCATCAAGCCCTACGTTTGGACGGCGTTGCTAGGAATAATTCTCACCCTGCCGGTCGGACTCTTCGACGCAGCCATAGCCGCCTTTCTCAGACCATGCATCGACGGCGCCGTTGGCGGGAATGCTCTGGCGTTTTCTTCCATGCTGCCGGCGATAATAATCGGTTTTTCAACATTCCAAAGTGTCTGCATATATTTTTCCGCCTATGTGAATGCCCTCGTCGGCAACCGCATTACGCTCGACATGAAAAAAAAACTCATAGCGCGGCTCCTGCGACAGGATTCCGCCTATTTCGACGGAACGGACTCCGGCCACGTGCTGATGCGGTTTTCCAGGGATGCGGAAACGGCCTGCGAGGGGCTGGTGGCCAATGTGAGATTTTTCATGACGCGCATGTTTTCGGCAATTTCACTGGTTGGCGTTATGCTGTACAACTCCTGGTGGTTGGCCTGCATAGTCCTAGCCTTCGTTGCGGCGGCATTCTATCCGCTGCGATTCATGCGAAAGAAAATGAGAAGTTTGGCCGGGAAGCGTCAACTTTCCGGCGCATCGGCGACAGTGTTCTGCAACGAATGCTTTTCCGGCAGCAGGACCATAGCCGCCTATAATCTTCAGCGGCAAATGGAAGATCGCCACGGCGCCATCGCAGACGAGATGTTTCGCGTATCAATGCGCATGGCAAGGCACTCCAGCTGGCCATCTCCCGTAATGCACGTGGTGATATCGCTTGGAATCGCCGCCATATTTGCGCTTGGCGGCTACCTGGTGCCGTCTGGACTCATGGGCAGCGGAAGCTTCGTGGCATTCATCGCGGCGCTACTCCTTCTCTACACGCCGATTAAGGGAATAGGTGAAAACGTGGCCGGCATACACTGCGCACTTCTGGCGGCTGAGCGCGTCATGGAAGCGCTTTCACTGGAACCGCGCATTCCAGCTCCAGTTGCCAAAGCAGCCAAAACAATAGAGTTCAGGGAATGCATCTCAATGGAGAATGTGAAATTCGCCTACGGTGAAGGCCGTTACGTGTTGCGCGGATTAAATTTGACCATCCGGAAAGGTGAAAAAGTTGGCATAGTTGGCCACTCGGGAGGCGGAAAAACTACGGTGACAAACCTTTTGCTGAGGCTATACGACGTTTCCGATGGACGCATAGCAATCGACGGCAATGACATCCGCCAAATTCCAATCGGCGATCTGCGGCAAAGCATAGCCATCGTATTCCAGGATAACTATCTATTTTCCGGTACAATCAGGCAGAATATCCTCCTCGGTAATCCATCGGCAAGTGACGATGAGCTGCAATCCGCGGCCGATGCTGCGCTCCTCTGGGAATTCGTAAACGGCCTCAACAACGGACTCGATACGGAAATTGGCGAGCGCGGGGCGTCGCTTTCCGGCGGCCAGAGGCAGCGGGTTGCCATAGCCAGGGCAATCATCAAGGGATCGCCCATAGTAATTCTGGACGAAGCCACTAGCGCGCTAGATAACAGATCAGAAGCCATGGTGCAGCAGGCACTAAACAACCTCATGGCAGATAAAACTGTCCTCATCATAGCACACAGGCTGTCGACCCTGGCCGGCGCAGACAGAGTGCTAGTAATTGACGGCGGCCGCGTCGTGGAATCAGGCGCGCCGAATGAGCTT
>JAITDL010000024.1 GCA_031282565.1 Puniceicoccales bacterium | reverse complement strand
AATGATGCCGCTAGGGACATTATAAATGGCATCGCCGCGAAATCACATAGGGTGATGGCTTTTAGGGACATAGGCGAACCAGATCCGTCTAGGGGCAGGTGCTGCAAACTTTTCGTGTCGACAGTCAGCGATCCGGCCGTCGAACGGGAGATCGTGGTGTGGCTAAGGATGGGTGAAGCGGTTGAGCTGAAGCCACCCACCATTGCAATGAGCGCAGTTTTGAATAAAACCGCGAACTATCGCCTGTTCAGCTACGATTTTCTTGGCTACGGCAGCGGCGATTGCCATCCAATATTTCGCGCAGTATTTAGAAAAGATGGAGAATCTTCGGCTGCTACTGATGTTGTGGTGCCAATGCAAATAGCGGAAACAAGCGCCAAAATTGATGGCGATGGCCTGTTTCAGCTAGCGAAAATTCTATCTAATCCAGCGGGCAGCTATTGGCGCGAAGATGGCAGCGCAGGCGGTGCTGACTTGCGAAAATTTGTCGTTAGCTCTGGATCGCTATCCTGTGAAGTGATCGTGCGCCCTCCAGATGTTGCAAGAATTGCGCCGACGGTAAAATCCTCTACTGCCACACTGATAACACCATGGGTGGCTCCGACCGCCATTCCACTTCAACTGAAGGATGCCTTGCAAGCGCGCCCGGTAAGATGTGATGTGATAGGGTCTACGGTCATAGGCAATCCGGGAATTAATGTTAGCGTGGTGAAGATAAAATTCCACGATGACGAAAGCGACGGTGAGCGCGATGTGCGCATGGCGATAGATGTGAATGCAACGGTAAATGTAGACGGCGCGACCGTAAATAAGCTAAAATACATCATCGACAATCCCGGCATATGCACAGGTATCAAATTCTTTTTTGATAAATACGGTAATCATGTCAAAAATGACGATGGAGTGATGGCATGGCATGCATATCGCATGTATTATAATAGCCATGACTCACTTCCAAAAGCACATTTGGAAGTGCTGATATATGGTAAAATTCGAGATTGTGTGGAATACCCAACAGGAAAACCAAAGAAAGAAGCGACAGTTGGCAGCATTTGTGCTAAGTGGCTGTCTCAAGTAGACGGGATGGAACCATCGGAAATGAAGCGCTACAAAGGATTTGCTAAGGTTGAGCAAATCGCCTCCGCCATGAGTAAATACGCAGTTAAAATGCATGGAAGATGGCATAATACACGTGATGGCAAATATCTGAAATGCACAGTTTTACTTGCCGAGAAAGGTTTTGAGAGAGACGAATCAAAGTATAGGCTAGCTTTTCTTAAAAGAAAGAAGCCTGATGATCAATCCTGACATGGCAATAGCGCATGCTAGCAAATATTACGACTGTTTGCCACAAACTTAGCTAATTTTATTGCCTATAGCATATCCGGACCTTATGCGTTCGACGATTTTTGTTGTGCTAAATCCTTCGAGGAACGTGACGAATTCAATGGAGGCGCCGACGGCGCGAAGTGCGCACAACTCCTTCGAGTCCAGATCGACCAATGTTCTGTCGGCGGCACGCACGTAGACATCGGGCGCCAGGGCGCGAATTTCATCGACGACCCGCGTGCCGTCGAAAATGAAAACTCCGTCGACAAAACGCAGTGACCGAAGTGCATAGCTCCGCAGACTCTGATGAATTATCGGCCGCTCCGGCCCCTTAAGTTTCCCAACACTTTCGTCGGAATTTAGCGCCACTATGAGCCGGTCGCCGAAACGTGAAGCCTGTTCCAATAAAAAAATATGCCCCGGATGCATCAGGTCGAAGCAGCCATTCGTAAGGACAACGCGCTCACCGCAACTCCTCCAGCGTTCGCGCAGGGAGCAAATCTGAGCAAATGGTTCTGAGCCAAGTAATTCCACGTCATTTACAGGACGCTTTGGACCTCCTGCCCAACGCAACTAGGTTCCGCGGCGTGCCGCTGCTGGGACGCCCTATCATTCTGGCTGCGAAAATCAACTAATTCCGCTTGCACGGAGCGATTTCCTTCGTGGAACCTGATGCTCAGCCGGATCGCAATGTCGCAGGGCTGCGCTATGGGGAGGGAGTCTGACCGGTTCCACGCCACGCCTCTCACTTGGCCGTCGCCGCCGCGGAATGAAAAATTAAAATGTTGGCCGCGATTTCCAAAAATGCGCGGTGGAAATGTAAATCGCACATTGCGAATGCCAAAAACCGGTTGTGGATTGCCGCTGCCGAATGGCTCCAGTTTGCGCAGTTGGTTGACAAATGCTTCCGTAACATCTTCGGGGTCAAGCCACTCAGCTATTTCCAAGTCGTTGGCCACGTCGATGATTTTCAGTGCCTCGCTGACTTGCACCTCAAAGGCTTCGCGGAATCGGTCAACGTTGCCGACTGGCATGCCGATGCCAGCAGCGAGCGGGTGTCCGCCCCATGCTCCGAGGAAGCTGGAACACTTTGATAGCAAATCAACTAGATTGAGTCCGTTTACGCAGCGGCCGGATCCCTTCGCCGTGTTGTCTTCCTCTTTGCTAAGCACTACGCAAGGTTTGCGATAGCGCTGCATCAACTTCCCCGCAACGATTCCTATGACGCCCGTGTGCCAGCTGTCGTTGAAAAGCACTATGGAATTGCGATTTGCGTACTTATCCTCGACCATGCGGCTCGCCTCCTCGGTGATTTCCGATTCAATGCGCTGTCTCTCGGCGTTCATTTCCGTCAGCTGCTCGGCGATTTGCCTGGCCTTGGCTTCGTCTTCTGTGAGAAACATTTCCACTGGCAGTGTGGCATCTGCTATGCGGCCGCTGGCGTTTATGCGCGGACAGACCTTAAATGATACATCGGTCGAAGTGAAAGATTTACCGCGTTCAGCAATCACCTGCTCCACGATGGCGCGGGTGCCGACCCGCCAAGGATTCTGCAGTTCTCTGAGCCCGTGGCGCACGAAGACGCGATTTTCCCGGACAATTGGTACGACGTCGGCAACGGTGGCGAGCGTTACCAGGTCCAACTGCCCGCGCAGGTTATAATCGACTGCCAGTTTGTTGCCCCTGCTGCGCAGTATTTTCAGTAATCCGTAGAGGCACTTAAACACCAAACCGCCTGTGCAAAAAATTCCATTAACCTCTCCATCGCTGCCGCCGAACGCGTTCGGATTAACCAGCAGCAGATCTCCGTCTATTTGCCGAGTAGCGCGGTGGTGATCTATGACAAGTGGCGTACTTCCACGGTCTTTCACCCACTGGAGCTGTTCCGTGGAATTTGTTGCGCAGTCGAGTGCGATGAAAAGATCTGGAGGGCCATCGGCAAATGCGCGTTCGAGAACAGGTTGCGATAGGCCATAGCCCTCGGTGAAGCGGCGCGGGATGTAGTAGCGAACTGTGGCGCCAAAGTAGCGTAGCGCACTGACCATCAATGCCGTAGACGTGATGCCATCCACGTCGTAGTCGCCGATGACGGAAATGGTTTCCCGGCGGTCGATGGCGTCCGCGACCCTTTCCATGGAGACCTTCAATCTGGTGACTTTGAACGGATCTTCCAGGTGGCTTAGGTGCGGTTCGAGAAAAAATCTCGCCGCATTTGGATCGCCGTGGCCACGTGCAACTAGCAATTTCGCAGAAATTTTTGGCACGTGCAAAATTTGGCTAAGCTCCTCCACGGCAGCGTGGTCGGCTCTAAGCTCCTTCCAATTTAATTTCCCATGCATTTTTACGAAAGCTAGACGACTGCCGCCAGGTGGGCAACTATTAATTTATCCTTTACTCGATGAAAAAATTCAAAAGCGTTCGCCCATGGCGACTGTGTTCAGAAATTTTCTTCGCTTGTTCATCATATTTTCTCCGCCGTCTGCCGTTGCCGTGCTTTTGGCTTTGACGGCGAGGCACAGTGGCCGCCAAAGAATTCAGGCGGCGGCGATTGCCTGCGCGATTGGTCTCTGCGTCCTCGTCTGCGTTGCGCTAACTGGTCCGCTTGCATTTGAATTTTTTTCCGTTTCACTGCAGGCATTTAAGATAGCTGGCGGACTATTTCTCGCCTACATCGGTGTGTCCATGGTGCTCGGCCCAAGCGGTGGAGGTTCCGACGCCGACGATGGCGGCAAACCGGCGGATATTTTTTCCTTTGCCATAACGCCGCTCGGTGTGCCGATAATTTGCGGGCCCGGAACGATTTCCACCGTGATTCTTCTCGGCGGCGACATGACCGGGTTCGTCGGACGTCTTTCCATATGCGCGTCCGTCGCCTTCGCCGTGGCGGCTTTGTTTGCCATAATGTATGTGTGCGTTAAATTTGCGTCAAAAATTACGCCATTTGCCCTCGACGTCGCCAGCCGCTTGACCGGTGTTTTCATTATCGCCCTCGGAAGCACCATAGCGCTCGGCGGGTTAACTGCCTTCGTGCAACGCGGTTCGCTGCTGTGATCGCCAGGTACCGCTGCGGATGAAATCGTGGAGATCGCAGATTAGGCCAAGCGCCTGGTGCATCTCTTCGATGAAGTCGTAGCCGTTCCGCCAGAGTGTTTTGTAGACTATCACTCCCCTTGACATGTGCACAATTCCGCGGCGCTTGTCCGTGGCCCACAGGTTTTCCAGCGCAGTTTCGTATTCCTCAAAATTTAGAAATTCGTTGGCAAATTGGCTGTCTCGGCAGTGGACGGAAATTCGTTTCGCGAGGACTTTGTTGCGCAGAATAACTTGTACGTCACCAAGAATTTGTCGAATCAGCGCGAAGGAGCGCCGTCTTCCGATGCGTAAGTTCAAGTCATGTCGGCCGGCTGGCATTTCCATCGCCAATTTGATCGCGCAGCGGCTTCCAATGGATGGAGTTGTGCTCCTATCAAGTTGGAAGATTTCAAAATTGCGGCAGCGGAATGTGCCGCACAAGTGCCAGCGACGTCCGATTTTAGCTGTCTTTTGGCAGTTGGCGAGCAGAGCGGCCAGCCCGTCGATGGATTTTGCCGCAGAGCGTAGCATTCGACTGCGTCTGCGAAATAGGTAAACTAGCAGCAGCGTTGGAAATAGAACTACAAAAATGGCCGCCAGTGTCACTGCTCAGAACCCTGGCGCACAGAATTTAATATTTCTGCAGGCGTTGCAACGGCAGTTCCGAGTTTTCCGACGACAATTCCCGCGGCGACGTTGGCGAAGTGCACCGCCTCCTCCAGGGTGTGGCCGCTGGCGAGGGCGACGGAAAGTGCTGCGATTACGGTATCTCCAGCACCGGAAACGTCGAACACCTCCCGCGCTGACGTGGGAACCTTTTTGGACATCTGTCCGTCTCTGGCGATCAGCATGCCCTCGGCGCCTAGCGTGATAACTAAATTCTTCGCCGCGTGTTTGGTATATATTTTTTTGCAGACCGATTGCCAATCCGGTGTGCCGTGGGGGTCGTAGCCGGCCATGGTCATGGCCTCGAATGCGTTTGGTGTCAGCAGGTCCGCGCCGGCGTACTGCAGCGGTCGATTTGGCTTTGGATCGGCGGCCACGAAACATGATTTCGCCTTGGCGGCCTTGATTATGCGATTGATCACGGACTGCGTTAGCGTGCCCTTGGCGTAGTCGGACAGTATGAGCACGTCGGCGCCATCTAAGGCCTTCTCAATCAAATCTAAATGACCATTTTTTGTCACGGCGTAGGTTTCCACGCTGCGCTCCCTGTCCACGCGACAGATCTGTTGGCGGCCAGCGACGATGCGCGTTTTACAAATTGTTGACACGGATGAGTCGTGGAAGGCGCTGTCGAAGAGGATGTTGCTCTCCGTGAGTAGATTTTGCAGCCGGTCACCCATGGAATCTTTGCCGACGAGCCCGGCGACTTCGGCCATAACTCCGATTGAGGCAAGGTTTCTGGCGACGTTTGCCGCTCCTCCGAGCATCCACACGTCTTCGCGGGCAAGTACCACGGGGACTGGGGCTTCAGGCGAAAGGCGATAGACGTCACCGATGACGTAGTGGTCCAGCATCACGTCTCCGAAGACGAGAACGCGGAGTCCGCTCGCCTTATTCAAGATCGATTGCAGCAGCGTTTGCATGCGCAGCCGTTTATGTGCTATTTTTACAAATTGCAACTCTTTTTGTAGAACTTTCTTTGAATTTCCATTTTTTTTCGACGGCGCAGCTGGCGAATGCCGTTGCCAACACGGCTGAAATGCGATCCATGGGCGGAGGTGTCTGCCAAGTTACTTTCCCATGAAGTCCTTGCCGTGGCCGACGAAATGCCGGGCGCTGCACTTTGCGTAGCATGTTCCGGTGGTTCTGATTCCGTTGCATTGCTTCACCTGCTCAATGGCGTTAAAGATTTGCGGAAGCGGCTGGTTGTTTTGCACTATGATCATGGCCTGAGGGAAGTTACGTCGCAGCGAGATAGAATTTTCGTCGAAGCCCTGTCGCAGCAGCTGGCCCTGCCATTTTTTTGGCAGCGGCGGCCGAGTGGGCGTGGAGGCGGGGAAGATGAGCTGCGCCGCGACCGCATGGCATTTTTCAGGGAAACGATGGCAAACCTTTCAACGCCATATGTTTTGACTGCCCATCACAGGGATGACGCCATTGAAACGTTGCTGCTGCGCCTCGGGCGCGGGTCAGGGCTGCTCGGGTTGACCGCGCCCCGTGCGGTGCAACGATTTCTCGACGGCCCAATACATCTGCGACCGCTGCTGCATGTTGCGAAGTGTGATTTGCTTAAATATCTGGACGAATCCGGGTTGGGATTTTGTGAAGACGAAACAAATGGACTGCCGGAGCACTGTAGAAATCGCTTGCGCAACGAGTTGCTTCCGCTTTGGCGCACCGTGGAGCCGCTGCGTGATCTCGACGGCGCAATTTTAGCGACGCAAAAACTGCTGGCTGAGGATTGCGACGCATTGGAGCTAGTTGCGCAAAAAATTTACGGGGAAGCGTTCGACGGCGATGTCCTTCTGCTTGCAAAACTTAGACTGGAGTCAAGGGCCATAGTTCGCCGAGTGCTGCACCGCTATTTCAATGGCCGCGGCCACACTCTTCGGAAATCGCTGACTCATGCGCTCTTGGAAGCGATTGCAAATGGAAAGAAAGTCAACCTTTCCATCGATACGCAGGCAAGATGTGTCTCCGACGGCGCGGCGCTAAAGATCTGCCCTAGAAGAAGTTGACAACGCGCCAGTCACAATTTTTTCATCTCTTCCATGATCAGCTCCTCCACAATCTGTCGCATGAACAGCTGCCCGCTGCCGTTGGCATAGTCCATCTCTATGGTTTTGGCCTCGTCGAGGATGGAGCCATCCGTTGGTACTTTTTTGTCGTCCACGAACCAGATTTGCAGGTCAGGCTTTGATATCAGCAAAAAGTCGCCGAGTTCGCTGCTGTTCAGCCTGAGAAAAGCTCCGGCCCATTCAGCAGGAACTTCCTTGGGGAGATTCTTTAGCGTGAGAGATATTGGCTTTTGTACTTCTAACCCAAGAACTTTCGCCGCATCTGGAAAGCTCTCGCCGGCGGACAGCTTCGACAGCAACTTGTTGCGCGTTTCGGATGCGTGGTTCAGGAAAAGATCCACTTGCTTTTGCCTGCGATAGCATTGCTCGACGGCCGTTCGCACTTCCCAAAAAGGCTGGTTGCGGGATTCGACGCGCCTGCGAAGGATCAGAACACGGACTGCGTCGCTTTCGGAAAGTGGTCGCGAGAAATGGTTTCCGTCGTCCAACTCCATGGCAGCGCGGCGAATATTTTCCGTTATGGACTCGCTTTCCCCCGTGCCATTTGATGTTGCGAGGTCCGGGCCGCAGATTTTTGCGCCAAGTTCTTCTGCAAGCGCTGAAATTTCGCCGTCATCCGGCAGTTCATCGAAGCCGTAGAGTCTGTAGAGGAATTCTCCTGCACGCGCCATGGCAACCTGTTCGGCCGCAGCCGCAACGGCCTCAGGTTTTGCGCCATCAACGCCCTCTCCGCGCAGATATGCCAGAAGCTGTTCGCCGTCTTCGGCGCCGAGTTCGCCGAATTGCTTCGGAAAGACGGCATTATCAAAAATGACCTGCAGCGGCGTTTTGAAGAGTTCCCTGTGGCCGTTGAAAAAAGCTTCCAAGTCACTTTCGCTCACGTCGATGGCTGGGTGAAAATCGGCGAATCGTAGCGTGGCGCCGGAAAGCTTCCATTCAGTATTTAACTGTCTGGCCCGCAGCATCGCTTCCGATGGCAGTGAAAAATTTGCGGCGGATAGTGTTCCGGCGGCGACACCTATGCGCCAGTCGTCGGCGAGTGTGTGCGCAATAAATTGTTCAAACTCAGGAGCTTGTTCACGCAATGCGCCGAAGAAATCTCCGTAGCGTTCCTCGGAAAAGTTGCCACTTTCATCGAAAAATGCCGGCCGTGAGCGGATAAAATTTCGCAGCTCATCTTCGCTCGGATCAGGTATTTGCAGTTTGCCGGCGATCCAGAGCCAGGCGGCCCGCGCCATCATGGCGGAATCGAGGGGGACATTCTCGCTGAAGTTGCTGAAGTGGAGACTGAACGCCGTTGCCCGCTGCAGATCTTCAACCTCCCTTGGCGATGCGACATTGATCCCAAAAAATAATTTGTCCCGCTGCCTTTTGCCGCCGACGCAGCCCGGTGTGGCTCCGACGGTAAACACAAAGGGCACAACCACTACGGCCAGCAAACAGGCAAAGAGCCAGCGGCGGTGCTTGGCTAGAAATCGCTGCACTGCATCAATCACGGCAGATGCCTATGAACATTTTTCGATCCTTGGAAGACATTTTTTTAACTGGGAAGATTTTGACTATGTGTCACGGCCGTCATTTTTTGAAAATTCCGCGGAAATGCCCCGGCACATGTTGCAAAATTATGTCGTCGCCGCTGAAAATGTGCGATTCGAGAATGCATTCTTTGTTGCCATTGGGAGATATGGAGAACGCGCTACGGGCTTCATCGTCAATAACAAATATTTTTCTGTTGAGCATATGAGCTTGGAGTATGACGTCAGGAATGTCGCAGCAATGGCCCGGTATTCTGCTGTAGAACATGACCCACAGGAACCACTTTGCGCATTGCGGTATGCTTTCAGCTTTGGCAGACATTTTCGAATGCTTGGTGATGGTGGCAAACTCGTGTTCGCTTGGTACGCATTGCCTGCCGAGATTCTCAAGGAGTGGATTTAAATCCGGCGCATGGAAGACTTCGCCGTGGAGACCGCACATGGCGATGAAGATGTCGGCGTAGTTTACTGTTCCGTCGGTGTCAGCCCTAGCAAGTGATGTGGTCAGCAGTTTATGTGCATTGTCAACGTCGCCGCCTTTGCTCGTCGAAAGATAGCTGTAATATTGCTCGTTTCGGAGCGCTTGTTTGTGAAGTGCAATAAGATCTTCGCGGCTTGGACCTTCAGCAAGAATTTGTTTCCCGGCATCAATGTAGCCTTTAATTCCATCTGCGTCAATTGGAATTAATACGTCACAGTCTCCAATCGCGAATCTAAGGCGAACTAATCGCCCAATATGCTCTCTGTGCTTGATTGCGTATTCGTCTCGCCTAACATACATTTGTTCGCCTTCGACGGCAACTATTTCATTTTTTGCGCTATCACATTCCTGCCTCAGTGTGGTCAAAATTTCTGGAGGAATTTTGCCGGAAATGTTGCCGCCGCGAATATTATCGACGACCCATGCCATTACATTCTTTTGGTCCGGCGTCAACGCGGCTGATGCATTGATGCCATCTAGCATAATAGCTGCAGCGTTGATAGCCATTTCATTTCGCCGTGCGGTGCATGCCGGTTTTTTGGATATGAACCCAGGCTTTTTTTCCACAGACGCGATGATGGAAGAGATGAGGCACGAATTCGAACCCTCGCCGTCTCCGCAATCCAAAATCTCAAGATCGTTCTCGGTGAGCAATTTGCTTTTAAGTCGTTCGTACTCCAACGTTTTTTGGGCGGTGGCGGCATTGATCGCCTTCGGCTTTACTGGTTTCACACGTGGTTTAGGCTGAGGCGTTTCAGTGCCTTTCGCATCCTTTTTTTCGCATTTTACTGCGTCCGCAAGGCACTGCCACAGTACGCCTATGTGCGAGACTTTATTTTCTTTTTTTACGGTGACGTATGTGAGCGCCACCAGCCAGAAAATACCGACTGATATAACTGTCAGAGCTGAAACTGCGATGATTTGCCATGCGCTAATGGCCTCCAGAAGCGCAGTGTTTGTCCAGAGCCTTTGCACTTCCGCCGTTTTGCAGCAGGTTACGAATATGGTGCCAGTAACGCCGGCAATTAGCAATGGAACGAGCGTTTTAGCGAAAAACGTCGGCAATAAACCGGGACTGACGGCTTCCACATCCACCCTTGGCCATTAGACGGAATTGCGCAGGAAATGTCAAGGCGAATGGAATATGTGGGCCGCTATTTTGTTCGCCTGACGTAGGCCTGATAGTGGTTGCCTGTGTAGTGTAATGCAATGGTGCTTTCTGGGATTTCATCTGTTCGGCTGACGCCGAGTCCTTGTTTGTTTATGTGCCTAATTGAGGTGCTATCATCACCTCCGGTTCCGCCGATTTTCCCGATCAAAAGAATGTCTTTTTCTAGGCGCATTGCCTCTACGGCGACGTTTGGATTGTCGCACATGGTGCCTGAATTTTTGGTGCACATGGTAAAAAATAGGAATAGCTGTGCAGCCTCCGCTATCGGGGATGTAACCCCAGCTTCTTTGCTGATTTTAATATTTTCAACCAACTCAAAGCAACGTTTCTCCATGACGTTTTCGGAGACAGTCATACTCATGCAGCTGCTTGCAGTCATGATAGGATCCGTGCGGAAAATTTCTTCGTGCAAGCCAAACGCTACCGCGAGAAGGTCACAGTAATTTACAGGCAAACCTTTATTTATTTTTTCACTGAGCAACCTATCAAATATTGAACATGCATACTCTGCGCCTACAACTCTGCTTGTACTATTAAAAAATTGTTGCGCATTTGATTGGAAAGTTGAATGTGTCCAGAAATCGAGGAGCTCTTCAACCGTGCGGCTAGGGTTTTTACAAAAGGCCTCCGCCTCATTCCAGCCTTCCAATTCCGATTCGTCTGGGTGGACTTCGTCGTCGCAGGACAGACTGGTAAAATAGCAACTCCGTCCGCGGAATCTACAGGTCTCGGCGACATGTTCCGCAGAATCTGCATATATTTTCACCCCTCGACTATTGGCAATTGTTGGTCTTGCGGCGACGGCATCGCGTTCGGATTTTAATGCGGCAATTATATCCGCCGGCACCTTACCGCGTTTTTTGCCGCTGTAAACCTGTTCCATCACCCATAAATATGCTTTTTTCGCGCCGTCCGACAGCGGCGAATCATTTACGGCACTCTGAAAAAGTCCCACTGCAAATTTTGTATGTTCGGCGCGCACCTTGTTGCTTTCCGCTGCATTAAGACGATGGCCTTTGTTGCCTGGCAGTTGCGCATGTATGCTGGCAAATAGGCAGCTATTTGTTCCGACGCCACTTCCGCAGTCGACGATTTCGAATCCATTTGCCGCTACGACAGCAGCAGCATGCTGTTCGGGCGTTCTTCCGCCGCGAATTATGGCTTTAAATTTTCCAAATGCTGTTGTTCCATCATCGGCATCGGCATGATGTGCCTCTACAACTGTTGGATTTGCGGCAACTGGGTTAGAAGCTTCGGCGGCTAGGCAGAGCGCACCGATCTGCGACTTGGAATTTCCCCTATTCGCTGCGACGTATACAATTGTTGCCAGCCAAAAAATCCCAACTGAAAAGATTGTGGCGGCGATCAGGCCAACGACGTAGGCCGCGCTAAGTCCGTTGGCTAATAAATTGGCCATGGCGCTGTCGGTCCTGCATGCCGCGGCAAGGACGATGACTGTAGCGGAAGTGGCAAATAGTGGGACAATAAATCTGGCGCAGGCAACGCTAAATAAATTTGTGCCGACCTCCAGCCCATCCATTCTAAATAGAAGATATGAGTTCTGCGGCAACGTCAATGGCAATTGGTTGCGGACTGGCAAAAATGCATCGGCAGTAATTTTTACTGCCGTAAAATATTTTGGAATTTATTTGCATTGACATTATTCGGAATGCCGCATTGGTCTCCCCGCACAAGTATGGACGCACCCCAATTGTTTGCTATGTCTGTGGCGCAGCGATCTGCTGAGGAAAATTTTCTATCAAAAATATTGAATCCGAGCGGCGGCGCCCGGCGTCCAACCACACGGGCAATCATTGTGGCAGTGAAAACGGAAACTGCGGCCATGGCAGATGGCGAGTCGATGGCGTTTCTGCGGCGCGTACTTGAATTGATGCAGGACAGTGGCTATGCAAATGGAAGTGTCGCGTTTTTAACGCTTTTGGCAATTGTAACCAAAAGAGTATTTTTGGTAAAAGATGCCATTGAAGTACATAGAAGTCGTAGTAATGCTTATGAATTTGATAGCGTGAAAGTTGGCGCTGCCTGCTTTGTAAAACTGCCGCGCGAAATGTGGCACAGAATGGATTGCGGCGATGCAGTGCTCGTATGCGAATCCGTTACGGCCGCGGAAATTGCATCATATTTCCACGTTGAGTGTGGAGCGCCATTGCTATATACTCCGACATTTCCAGCTATCCTTAATGGCTCGCTTGCCGTTGCCATGGAAAAAGTTATCGGAGTGCAATTCCACACACGAATGCGTCGCGAAATTCCAAAGGATGATTTCCTTGAATTGTTGCATCGAATTTTACGTGAAGCACGTCAGGGAAGGGATTTCCTAGCCGTCGCCCAGAGTTTTGACGGACGCATGCCAATATACTTCCCGCGACATCTCCTTGACGACGAAGAATATGACGTCAATTGTGGTCTGAATACCTACTGTAGGAAAACTAAAGAAATCATGACAGAAGATGATTATGTATTGGCGGTCAGCAAAGAACATGGGCAGGCTGATGAGGTGAGAGACGCAATTCATAATGATATTTGCATGCTTCTTGACTTTGATGAGTCATCCGGTGGAGAAACGTGGTTCGCATTTAGGCCATTTGGCGACGACGATTCTGTCGCGTTTTTAGCGGCCAGAGTTAAAAGAAAGTTCTATCTCTATGGCGTTCCGCGGTTTCCGTCACCGCGTGGCGGAATGCTGTTGGAGCAGGCTTCTTGGATTGAGCTAGTCGACTATCTCGTTGCCTATCCCGATCGTGAGGCGGCAAATAACACACTCGTCATTGCCGGTGGCCAATTCCGCAGCATAGATTTTGACGGATGTTGCATTGATCGCACCGACACTCACCTATTAAAAGTGACGGTAATTGACTTAATGATGGCTGCGGCAGTTGAGAGAATCAATGTGAATACTATCATGGCCATAGCGCAGCGGAATGGACTGTCCACAAGCGCTGCCGTGGCAGCGCTAATGCGCGCATCGGATCTAAAGCAACGTGTTGAGCAAATGCGGCGGGATGGGATGGCCATAGCACCGGACCAATGGGCTGCCCAACCAGTTGAAGCGGCATTTGTCGGGACATTTCTCCCATGCTTTCTTGGAACCGCCTACAGGGAAATTTTCAGAATTTATCGGTATTTTTTGCTGAATATGAGTTTGTTAGCCCCAGCTGCCGGCCCGGCAACGGCCGATGAAGAATACATGTTTGCCGCAATCAATGCTATGATTCCAGCATAGACAGAAGCAAACTCTCAAGCGGGCTCATGATAATTGTTCTTGCGCCGGCTACGATCTGACCTACGGCATAGATAAACATCTTTACGGCGTGTTTAGGCGTTGGGTTGTCTGTCACTAGAGCCACTCCAAATTGGTCAGGCAGATCGAGATCTTTTTGAAGTCTCTTAAATTCCTTTTTCGTGGCCCGCGCTCCGTCTGCGGCGTCACGTTCATCTTTCGTGAACACAATGCCAAAAAAACTATACCCACCGCATGACGTTGTAACTAGCAGCCGCGCACCTACAGATTCAAAATCAACAACAGGATAATATGGAAAGCGCCTTCTGCTATCTGTAAAAACTACACTCATCAGGGGTCGGCTTTGCTGCAAAAGGAATAGCTTGTCAACAAACTTTCTTTTGCAAATTTTTCACCTCTGCCCTATGTTGTTTGGCTGGAATGTAATCCCAAAATGTGAAGCCGTGTCATGGCCCATTAAACTGCGTCGCATCCACCGCATTCAATTGCGAGCTGCCATGGAATTCAGAAAATAAAACCGCTCACCAATGTAGTTCCGTTTGGAACACACACAATGCCATCGACGACAACGCATTCGCCGTTTGAATATCCATTTGCCTTGCCGCTGGGGGATAGGCACACGCCGTCTCCAATGCGGACATTTTTATCCAATATGGCGTTCCCGATGCGGCAATTTTTCCCTATGCCGCAGGGAATGCTGCCGTCTGATCCGTGTCGCTTTTCGAAGAAATCATTGCCCATCATGAGGACGTTTTCCAGGCGCGAACCCTGGCGGATGACGGAGCAAGTGCCAACGACGCAGCGGCGCAGTGATGCATTGTCGATGAGGCAGCCGTCGGCGATTACAACCTGTTCCATGGAGCAGCCGTTTACCTTTGACGCAGGCAAATAGCGCGGAGTTGTGAAGATCGGCCGCTCGGCGTCGAAAAAATCAAATGGCGGAACGATGTCGGTGAGCGCGATGTTCGCGTCGAAAAATGAGCGTATGGTGCCAATGTCTTCCCAGTAGCCGCTGAAAATGTGCGCGTGGAGATGCACATTGTCACTAAGTAGTCTGGGTATAACTTCTTTGCCGAAGTCATTTTCGCTGCCCGACAGTGCCGATTTTAGTGCGCCGAAGCGGAATACGTAGTTGCCCATGGATGCCAGGCAGTGGGGGTCCGTTGGTGGCAGTGGAAGTCCGTGTCGGCTTGCAATTTCCTGGCTAATGTGCAGGCGGCGAACTTCGTCGCTGCCGTTTGGTTTCTCGACGAATCCAGTGATGCGCAAATTGTCGTCCATCTCAATGGCGCCAAACTGACGAATTTTCCACGATGGAACTAATTTCGCTGCGACGGTCACCTCGGCGCCTCTTTCAAGGTGGTCTTCAACCATTTTGGCGAAGTCCATGCGGTAGAGCTGATCTCCGGCGAGCACCAGCACCAGATCGTCGTCGTCCAGCAGAAGATAGCCTAAATTTTTCCGCACCGCATCGGCAGTTCCCTCGTACCAGGTTGGATTTCGTCCGCAAACTAGTTCCGCCGAAAGAACTTCCACGAATCCGCCATCGAAATGGTCGAAGTTGTAGGTGTCTCGCACGTGGCGGTGTAGCGAGCGCGTATGATACTGTGTAAGCAGGTAAATCTGGTTGAAGCCAGAGTGTATGCAATTGCTGAGGGCAATGTCGACGAGGCGATATTTCCCGCCAACGGGCACAGCCGGTTTGCAGCGCGTCTTAGTGAGCGGGAATAGCCGTTTGCCTTCTCCGCCGCCCATGATGACGCACAGAACCTTCGGCCTATTCACCGGAAAATTCTACTTGGAACCAAAACTTTTACAATCGAAAACGATTTTGCATGTCGCACGTCGTTCAGCGCCAATTGCAACGCTAGCCGCCATTGCGGTCGCCGATGGACACGGAGAGTGTTGGTGCAACGGATTGGGCGTCGCCGGCCTGGAGGCTGAACGCGCTCGCCAGCAGTGCAAACGTAGATTTCGATGTCACGTCGCTGTCCGAAATGTAGAACCAATGGTCTCTAAATTCCACGGCCACAAATGCATTTGCCGGTCGTTCCTTCGATGCGTGCACCGTAAATAGCGGCGCCAGGATGCTGGCCCAGTCGAAGGCGTCTCCGTTTGGGTAGCGGGTTACGGAGACGATGCCGGCGTCAAGATGTTCAGCTGGAACCTCCACTCCATTGCCGAGGTAGAACAGCGCACTTTGGATGGAGCGCATGCGAAGCCGCAGAGCTGAGTCCGAGACCGCCAAAAAATTCTCCTGGAAGATGAAGCGGTCGCTGCGCTGCGGTAGATCCAGCAGCTCCTTGATTTCACGGATCGTTTGGGAATTTGTCTCGTTGCCGTAGAATTGGATAACGAGGCAGCGGCGGTCCTCCGGGTCTATGCCCATGGTGATGCCTCCCTCGCGAAGTAGTGTGTCCAACAGCTGCGTCATGCGGTAAAATTCTTCGCAGGATGGCACGCGCGTTGGCGTTGGTCCGGAAGCTGTTGGAGCATTTTGCAAGTTGTTAATGCGCTCGACGAAAACGCCAAATACTCTGCTCGCCGACCAGCCGGATTGTATGGCGTTGAGGACAATTGGCAGCGGCAGCGGTGAAAAAATTCGTTTCACAAAACTTTGCCCCTGCATCGGCGTGTAGACGACTGTTGGCGTTTGCGAGGCGACAAACCCTACGGCTGGAACGAATTCCATTATTTTGTCCGATGGATCCACAAACACCGTAGTTCCATCTGTCCCGGCGCGGTAGCTGCGGCTGCGCGAATCAGTTACGGTGCCGACATCCAGAAACAGAGCATTTTCCAAGTACCTCATGCGCACTATGTTAAGCAATAGCTGCTCGTCGAGAGTGTGCGCTATGGCCTGGTTAAAATTTCCATGGTCGCGGCGAATTGCGACGGGGCCAACGGATCCGCAGCCGACGGCAAAAACCGACAAAGCCACGGGAAGTAGTTTCAAAAGTTTGCGTTTACCGTTCACTGCTGGGGTGGAATCTGTCCACGGCTGAGTTGCAGTCAACGGTTTTTTACTGATCCATTTGACGACGTTGGCAAGTTACATCATTCTTTTTTCGCATTTGTCGAGCGCGGAATGGACTGCTAGTCCGACGTCGATTCCTCTAAATCCGCCATGGCAACGCTACTACGATCTTGCCTCCATATTTCCGGTATGGCGTCGCGCAGTGGCGTGTCGACTAGGTTTTCTATGGCTGCAATCATTTTTGCCGATAGCATGAGATTAGTCACAGGATTGTCTTTTGCTGGGATACCTCTATCTACATACGCGGCGTGCGCTAGCATAAATCTTGCTGGCAAACCTTTATCGGTAAAACGATGTATGACATTTTCAGCTGCGCGACCAGCGCATGCGGCCATGGCGGCTATGAGATTTGATGATGGAACGGCATTATCATATTTAGAATATGCACCGCCATGTGTGAAGAGAATTTCGACCATCATATATTGCTCAACAAATTCCGCTATGTGAAAATCTTTTCCAGTGGCGGCGGAAGCCATGGCCAGGTCGGCGACAGCATCGCAAATATTTGCGGGAATAAATGTTTTGCAGGCGCCGGCCAAATCGGGGAATTTGTCGGAAAGTTCACTATCCTTACGCATTTCGCTAATTATTTCACGATTTACTACATCGCAAATAGTGTTGCGACCATCATGATCTAAGATAAAATTTTTAACTATCAGTTCAGCCATTCTGCGGACTGTCTGTTGCTGTCTGTATTCCCCGCTTTTGCAATCGAGCAAACTCGTGAAATAATTCCACAGCAATATGTCTTTCCCTGAAAGGTCAATGCCTGGGCGCAATTTTAGGGCTGGAACGATGGATTGAAATCCTAGTGACCGTTCAGCGAAAATTTTATCTGAGCTTGTTCCGGCGGGCGGCATTGAGCAAATTTCCAAACGCTGCGCCATACATGGATACTGATTCGGGTATTGATATTTTTCTGTCAGTCCGAACTCTCCAGTGGCGCCGTCTATGGACAATGCGAGCAGCGTATGAAGTGGGTCGTCAAATGTAAGCCGTGTTGTTCTATTTGGTAGTTTTACGACGGCTGGCGCTGGAAATGGCTCAAAGAAATAGTTTGCCAAGGCTGAAAGTGCTTTGTAGCCGCCTTCATCGCCGCTAACAATGCCAACTGGAGGCACGGTGCTGTCAGTCACAACGCCCCGCAAATGTAGGTTGATGGAAATATTCAAATGCGCCGATTGCACTAAATCATCTAAAGCGTGAACATATTCAGTGTCGCCGGGGGAGAGCGGCGGCCGAATGGATTGGGGCAGCGTTCCACTCATAGCTGTGAGTACGGCATTTGACAGATTTATGGGTCTTGCAGCTGAGGGGGCTCCGGAAGTTGGTTGCGGAGTGGTGTCGGATGGCAGTCCAAAGGCAGCCGCGAGTGCGGCATGTGGAAACGGCGGTGTGGTGCCAACTTGTGGTGTCTGAGGTGGCGGTGTAACGAAACCAGATACCGGTTCTTGACTCCTTATATACACAACGGATGGTGGTGGTTTGGCGCAGGATTCAACGGCGCTGCCGAAAGGTTCGTCGTATGGTCGGCGTTGTTTTGATCTTGGTCCAACGCCACACGGCGATATGCAAACAGTGCGTACGATGATTGCAAGTGAGGAATTTGGGTTATTCTTTTGGACGCGGAAGTAGATGTAGATAATTAGCAAAAATATCCCGCCGCTGGCAACTGAACAAATCGCAGTGACAATCCTCACAGGCAGGGATGGAAGGAGTTGTGTCGGAACAGAATGAATGCTCTTATCGGGCGGTGATGCAAAAAGCCAAAAGGCAGCTCTGTCGAAGTAATGGATGGCGTCCGGGGACTGGGGGTTTACGCAGTTCACAGACAGTCACTACATGAATGCGTGGCGTCGTCAAGTAAAAAAGTTAAGGTTAAGCAACCATAATACCAATGGCGACGGCATTCGCAGTTCAAGCGCAATGCGATATGTGTAAAGGTCATATGTGTCGAGAGTCGTCGGAATTTTTCTCCGAATAGCCGCTGTCCTGGCGCTCGTGATTGACGGCGTTTTTTTTGCAAAACTTATCGTAGAGATCATCGGCGTCCATGCCGAGGGCGAGGGCGGCTGAGATGAGGAAATGGAAAATGTCAACTATTTCCACCTGCGCATTTTGCAGATCAAAAGTTTGATATTTTGCCCACCACTTCCAGGGCATGGAGTCAACCAGTTCGGCGATTTCCTGCTGCATTGCTCTGGAGTAGTTGAGTACCCACAGCCTGCGCTCCTCGTCGCTAAAATTCTCCGCATCAATACCTAGCCGTTTTGAGAATTTTTTTTGCAACTCGAAAAGGTGCTGCAACCTGCAATGGCCATTGTCTTCCTGCCCGTGGGTCATGGCTCACGCATATTTTTTTTCTCGACATGAGCAATGTTTTTTTGTTGCATGCCTGCGTTGAAAAGTAGCCATGGGGGAGTGGGAGCTGGTTTTGCCATTTGCTTTCAGCGGCCTATTTCCATGCGCGCTGCACGGGTGGCCAGCCATGCGAATGTCGTTTTGTCTTGGCGCTGCACCGGAAGTTGTGTCAGCTATTTTGCCATTCATTTGGAGAGGTCATAATGCCTGAATTTAGAGAAAATGGAACTGAGGAGTTTGCTGGGAAAGTTGCACCCGAAAATTCTACGAGAAGGCCACGCAGAAGGCGTAACCCCATTGCAAGCAATAGTGCGCGCAGTGGAAACAGCGCCGGACAAAAATGTCAAATTGGTCCCTGCGCCGTGGACGCGACGACCTTTGGCGGAGAGAAATGTGCCGACGGGAAAAAGCCGTGCGACGCCGTGGTTGACTGCGATAAACATTCGGACGGCAAGTACTCAACGGCCGTTGTCGGCGGCTCCGGCGGTGAGTCCCGGCAAAAAACCAGGCCCGAAGATAGGCAATTTCGTCGCAAGCCTTCGGATAGGCGCCAGGGAAGATGGAGCGGTGGACGCGGCGGCGATGGCAGCCAGGGGCGTCGTGGTGACGGCGAAGAGGCGGCGAAATCCAGCACTGGCGGCGTTTTGGGGAAGATTTTCCGCGCAGTCTGGCCATTTGGCAGGCAAAAGTCACAGCCTCGCGGGAATTCAACGGCAGCTAATTCGACGAATTTTAACGGCCGCCCGAGGCACCGCGGCGGACGCGGACGACGGCCGCAGCAGTAGCCGTCCCGAAGCTGTTTCGGATTTTTATCGGTCCGCGGTGGCGAAATCTATTTGCTTGCCGCCCAACGGTTGGTCCTACGCTGCCGCACAATAATTTGACCAGAGCCCCATTGCGCTGTAAACTCTAGGTGTGACTTTCCCGGTGCAGTTGCAGGCGTTCGGTGGCACTGCCTACAAAGCAGGCGAAGAACCGGCGGTGTTGACTGTGCTGCCGGGAAGTGATGGCGGCGAAATTGACGGCGATTTCTTTGCGCTTCTAGAGAGAGTGAGAAGCTTGCCACTCAATGTCGTGATTGGTGACGTTTTTTTCGCCGCGAACAACCAAATTGCCGACATGAGTGTCGCCACAAAAACTTGGCGCGCAATTATGGGGCTCGCCATAGTTTTTGCTTGCCTCGTAAATTTTTTAATTGGTGGTGCGTTTGCTCGAGTCGATGTTGGAGATAGAATTATTGAACGCGACGGTGCCACCTACGCAGTGGCGAATGAAGTCAGCGATATTCTTCCTGAGACGCCAGAGGGAGACCGCGTAATCGGTTTTGTGTCGTCGGCAGCTACCGCACTGAAGAACTGTGATGGTTGCCGCTGTTCCGTTGGACCTCAGCAATATACCTACGAAGAAGCCGTCGCCATCGGCATGCTATTCACCACAAAGGAAAAATTTTTTTTACTGGCGCACCCTGATGTGCTCATTGTCCCGTACTTCGTGCCATATCCGCCAATGCATAATTTGCAGGATGCAATCTCATGCGAACAAAATCTTGCCGGTGGCATTCCCGACAACCTGGAGGCCTACGATGAAATATTTGCGGAACGCATTCTGCCGGAGGTAAATAGACATAACGCACGCATTCCGCATGCTGAAGGGGTATTCCGCTGTCCTGTGTGCGTCGGCATGTCAATGGGTGGGGCAAATGCCCACGCGATTGGAGTCAAGCACCAACGCATGTCCATCGCATTCAATCCACTCGGCCACGGAATAGGTGTGCAAAAGTACATTGGACTAGATGCCGTCGCAATCGCAAACGGAGAACAGGCGCGAAGTCACCTTTCATTTGTAACGCGAGGCGACTACGTGTCGTGCCCACTAGGCGCGTCGCCGTTTGTCTACCGCGCTCCTCCTGGAAGGCGTTTCATTGTACCAAATTTAACCGGCGAAACGTCGAAGGATGGAGTTCACAACGGTTGGAGTGAAAATTTTGTCAAATTTGTGGAATCGCGGCGTGGTGCCGCCGAAGGCTGATTTCGAATATCCAAAGGCGCCATGTGTTAGCGTGCTTTTAATTCGGCAGAGCTGCTTTTCTAGGGTCGAGGCGCCGCGAAATTACATTTTGGTAAGCGGCGAAACGCTGCACCGCGGCGCCATAAAAAACGGCCCCACAATAGCCGTTCCGAAGTTGCTTCGAATTTTTGCCATGGTCAAACGGGATATGTCCACACAAATATTTCCATGGATTTCTGTTGGTCGTCCTTAGTGTACCGCATGAGGTATTTAGCGTAGGCGCCATCGCCTATCGTAATCTCGCCGCCATCTGGAGCTAGCTCCAACCCATCTATTGTGTAATTTCCGCCATCAACTATGGCTTCGAATTGATTTGTGCTGTCGTCGTCTGTAGCGACGACAATGTCGACGTCTATGTGGAGTTCATCGTCGCCTAGCTTGGTAAATTTGAGAGACGCTAGCGCATATGTAGTGCCATTTTCGGTCCGCCAGTCGTTTTGCGACGGGCACAAGGTGCTCGGTTTGTACTCGCTGGCATCAAAAATGTCATTAAGCGGCGGCAGATCATTACCATTAGTAAGTATGTACACCTCTATTTCGCTCGGCTCCGACTCATCTTCGCCGTCACTTTCGCGATATTTTAACGAACGACTCGAAAGTCCACGGAATCTTTCCGCATTTCTGCCTACGGCAACTGTTTCTTTTTTCAATGTAACATCATGCAATACGCCTATGAGTTTGGCGTCGCATGGTTGCATAAGTATGCTAATACCGCCAGCAAATGTCACCCGCAACCACATGCCGGCCCATAAATTGCCACCGCAGACCTCACATTTTTCCACGGCGTAGCTTCCGCGGTCAAAAAAAGCTGCAAAGCTTTCCCGCGATGGAGCTACAAAATCATCCTCTGAGAACCACATGTGTGCGACAATTGCTTTTTCTCCCAGGACTAGCTCGTAGAGGCCATCACCACCTATTTTTCGGCAACTTTCAACGGCGGATCCGTTGCCAATTTCTGTCAGCATAGCCATAAGCTCGTCTTTTTTGTTCGGATTTTGCGGCGAAGCAAAGAGTACAGAAGAAAAACCACCGGAGATATATGGTGCTGCGATTGCCATGGTGTCGCTGCCGCATGGTAAAGCTTCGAATATTGGTTCGGCAAGTATCGTGTGATCGAAATGGAGGTACATCGTCTCAAGAACATCGTCGGAAGGCCGCATCCATATTTCCAGTGGTCTTTTTCCTTCGACACATTCGACGGGAAAACACCAGCCGAGGTATGGATCGCATTTACTTTCGTCTGTGTGCCTAGTGGCCACTGCGCCATGCGTTTGCGTCTCGGCGCCAACGAGATTGAAAAAAGCATCACCGTCGCTGCTTCTGACGAAAACATCAACGGATGTTGATTCGGCACTTTCGTCAGCTCCGACTGCCCTAATTGCCACGGTGAAACTTTCATATTCGGCGCCGCAATGTTCGAAGACGCCGTATTTTGTAAGTGATCCGGGAACCAATTCGCATTTCCCATCTGGCAAATTTGCAAAAATCGGTGGCACATATATTGGCGGCAGTTGGTCCGGAGGAGGATCGGTGATCTCATCGGAATCGTCGGGAGCTGGAGGAATTGTCGCGGGATGAGTCTGGCTAGCAGCTTGCGCCGCTGGAGAAGCAGCCAATGAAACCGCAGCTGCATCGGTTTCAGATGTTGCTTCGATTGACGGGTCAGTGCTGCTATTTTCTTGAACAGCTACAACTTGTTCATCGCCGACATGATTTGGCTTGATGTCTGCCGGAGGACTTGTCGCAGCAGCGTGCTTAATTTTTCCGCCATTCCACAGCCATGTGAAAATTCCAGGGAGGCGCCTCATGGCGCTGAACTTGAAAATGGTGACGGCATCAAATAGCGCGGAAAGGGCCGCAATGGGAATGAAAAGCAAGATGTAGAGAATTGCAACGGTTTTGCAGAGAAACAGCAATATTGTGGGGCTCTGTTCCTTAGCGTCATTTTCCGGCGGGAAGTGTGATGCGCTCGCCAATGTCACGGTTTCTGGCGGGATCGTCATTTGCGGAATGACTAACGCCATGGGCCGCCGTTGTCAATGGAAATACGAAGTGGCAGCCAAGCCAACAACCCTAATGGCGAACATTACCTTTTCATTCGGCAGAGCTGCTTTTCTAGGGTTGAGGCGCCGCGAAATTGCATTTTGGTAAGCGGCGAAACGCTGCACCGCGGCGCCCTAAAAAACTGCAGCAATCCACTGGCACCCCCACGGGGAATCGAACCCCGATTGCCGGAATGAGAATCCGGTGTCCTAACCGTTAGACGATGAGGGCACGCAACCTCGCCTATGGGACCTATTCGCGCAGTCAATTACTTTTATGCGGGCAATTTGCCGGCGAATTTGGCAATTTGTTCGGCGGCGGGGTGAATTTCAGTTCCACGGCAAGAATTTACAAAATTGAATGGCGCCGGCGCGCAGTTTTTCGTTGCAGTGGCCGGCCGAATGACTTGGTTGGCGGTGGCGGTATTTGCGATGACAAGGCACAGCAGTTTTCGAAAGGGTGGAGGGTTGACCGAAAAACGCAGCGTGTTGGGGCGTTTTGAGCGCATTGACCTCATGCGCAAGCGCGGCCAGTGGAAAGATGGCCGACGGGTTACGGGGCTCCCGAAAACAAAGCCAGAGGAATAGGCTGTGGCGGTGGCCGCTCATAGGTGGTCGCCGTAGGGGCTTTTTCGCCTTGGCAGTTTTGCGCGATTGGTCGGATTGTCATGTTGCAGGCGAAGCAGATCAGCTACCGGATTGGTCCGCGTCTGCTTTTTTCGGACGTATCCTTCGCCGCAGCTTCCGGCGCGAAGGTTGGTGTGGTCGGGCCCAATGGTGTCGGGAAGACGACACTTTTCCGCATTATTCTCGGGGAAATAGCTCCAGACAGCGGTGAAATTTCCTATGCGAATGGCTACCGTTTTGCCCAGGTGTGCCAGGAGATGGGTAGCGGCCAACTGACGCCGCTGGAATTCGTTCTCGCATCCGATAGCGAGCTTGAGCAACTTCGGCTGCGATTGGATGACCCGGAACTTGATGGCATTGAGTTGGCCGAGTCCTGGGATCGATTCCTCGCCATAGGCGGCCAGGACAGCGAGGCTCGTGCTGCGACAATCTTGTCGGGACTGGGATTTTCCGAGGAATCAATGAGGCAACCACTTTGCGATCTTTCCGGCGGATGGCGGGTGAGGGCTGCACTGGCTTCAACGCTATTTGCTCCATCGGATTGCCTTCTCCTTGACGAGCCGACGAACCATCTGGACTTTGAGACCGCGCTGTGGCTGGAGCAGTACCTTCGGCGAACGGATAAGTCATTCTTCATCATTTCCCACGAGAGAAAATTTCTCAACGGCGTCTGCGATCACATTCTCCATTTGCAGGGCGGCACGGCCCAGCTATACCGCGGAAATTACGACACATTTCGCGCGACCTACGCAAATGTCAGGCGGTCACGGGAAATGGAGGGCGCTGCGCTGCAGAAAAAGCGCGAGCACCTGCAGTCCTTCGTGGATCGGTTTCGCGCAAAGGCATCCAAGGCCAAGCAAGCACAGAGCCGGATGAAAATGCTGGACAAATTGGGAGAGCCGCCACCGCCGCCGGCAAACTATTCCGTGGCATTTCGTTTCCCTGAGCCGTCGCCGCGTGTTGATCGCCGCCTGGTTTCCATGGAAAATATTTCACTGGGCTACGGCGAGCGGACGGTGCTCAAGTCTGTGAATCTGCTGATCAACGGCGGAGATCGCATCGCGCTTCTCGGAGCAAACGGCAACGGCAAGTCCACGCTGGCGAAGGCCGTAGCTGGGCAGCTTGGCCTCCTTTCCGGCGAGCGCACCTACGCAAAGTCCATTAAAATTGCCTACTTTGCCCAGCACCTGGAGGAGATGTTGGACATGCAAAAAACTCCGCTGGAGATTTTTCAATCGCGCTGCGATGGACTTAGAGAGACGCAGATTCGCGGCCAGCTTGCCCAGTTCGGCATCGGCCAGGAGCGCGCTCTCACGAAAACGGCAAATCTCTCCGGCGGCGAAAAGACCCGGCTGCTGCTCGCCATTGCAACGCTGTCGCAGCCACATTTGCTGGTTCTCGACGAGCCGACTAATCATCTTGATATTGAAGCGCGGGCGGCTCTTGCCGAGGCACTTCGCTCATATGGCGGCGCCGTGCTGCTGGTTACCCACGACTTTCAGACGCTTGCCGACAGCTGCAGTGATTTCTACGTGGTCGACGGCGGCAGCTGCAAAAAATTTAGCGGTTCGCTGGATGACTACGCCAAGTGGCTGATGGAGAGGAATTGCGCTCCAAGGGCACCGGCACCTGCCGCCGGGACAAAAAAACGGCAAAAATCTGCCGATTCCGCCGAGCGCATGGAGGAACTTGCAAAACTATTGGAAGAAAAAACTGCAGCCGCGAGGCAGTTGGAATGTGAACTTTCCGGGAGCTATGACGAGGCTAGATACGGGATGTTTGTTGCTGTGAAGGAAGAAATTGACGACATTGAGACCGCCATCTTGGAGTTGTCCGATGGAGAGTAGTCGCCTGGGCGGCAGGTTATTTTTTTTTGACGAAGCGTTTACTGGCTAATATGCTCTTTTTGTGGAAATTACAAAACTACGCCGCTGGCCATCGCCAGACTGTTGGATCGCAGGAGCAGAGCTTGATGCCATTCCGGTCCATGGTAAATTGGATGCGATAAGTCGCCCAGAGTTGCGCTCCATGCATCGCCGGCGACCGGCAGCGTCGGCGACGGTGAGCTGCCCATTTGATGAAAAAAGTGCTTCTCCACCGGAATTTTTAGAAAAATTGCGCGGCGCTTTTATGGCGCGCACGCCATTGCCAAAGGCAGAAAATTACTCGCGCGTTCTCATTCTCTATCCAGACGGATGGGTCGGCGAAAGTGAGGAAACGCAGCGCATGAAGGAGTGCTTTGTAAAACGCGGCGACGAGTGCTGCATAGCCACAAAAAACGATCCCAATGTCATCGCCATTTTGAATCCTAGCTACGTGCTGTCAATGGACGCATCAATTCCGCCGCCGGCAACTGTGCCCTGCGCAGTAAAATGGCATTTCCCTAGGGGGCAAAATATTAGACACGCGCTGAGCTACGGGAACATTATGTATTCCGGGCCAGATTCCAGCAAACTAAATGGCATGGCGCGGAGTAGCGACCGAAAAATACGAACAATTCGCATATATCCAACGACAATGAAATCGGAATTCTGTGCAAGTCCGAAGAGGCGCTTGTTCTACTGCGGTGCCAACTGGGATGAGCGCAGAAAAAGACGCTACGCCAATCTCTATAAGCTCCTCGACGAAACGGACTACTTCGACATATATGGGCCGGACTACGCCTGGAAAGGAAAGGTGAAATCCTATGGTGGATACATTCCAAATGAAGCCGGTGCCCTGCAGAATACAATGGCGAGGGCTGGAGTCGCCCTTGTGCTGCATTCCAGCGAACATATTACGTGGAAGCTGCCGACTCTTCGCATTTTTCAGGCCGCCGCTGCGTCCTGTGTAATTATTAGCGATAGGAATCCTTTTGTCGTGGACAATTTTGGCGATTCGGTTCTCTACATCGATCAAAATGCGAGTCCAGAGGAAATATTTCGCCAAATTGACGGGCACATGCGGTGGATTTTGGAGCACCCCCAGGAAGCCATAGAGTTGGCTCGCCGGGCGCATGCAATTTTCGTTGAAAAGTTCACGCTAGAGGGCGAAATAGAGAAAATCGATCAATTTTTTAAGGAATTGCAAAGTGCTGCAGCGTAGATGCTGCGAGAAGAATTTGACAGCATTGGTGAGCTCAACCTAGTCATTGACCTGGAAGTTAATTTGGTGGACGGCCATTTATTAGAAAACGTTCCAGCTGAAAATGAAAAATTGCTGCGATTGATTTTTCATGCTGGAGTTGAGATTGTCGGCGGAGACGGCCGCGGGCTCGTGGCCGTTGAAAAGCCGGCAGGGGTTCTTTCCCAGCCAAATGGAGAAACCGCCGACCGCCGCGCAATTATTTTTGCGCCATATGATTGTGCCACGCGCGCCTATGTCGACGGTGATGGATCACCGCTTGTCTATTTGGTGAACAGGTTAGATTCGGCAACTGGTGGATTGCTTCTTCTTTCCATGGACGCTGATACGGCTGCCAGAGCCAGGAAAGCATTTCGCAGCCGCGAGGTTAGAAAAACTTACTACGCTACCGTGTTCGGCGGACGCAATTTCCGCGATGGCCGCTGGCGCGATAGAATTTGCACCGCCAGGAATGGAAATTATCTGCGGGCCGACGGCGGAGAAGGTCCTGCCGCAGAAGCGCTAACCGACGTATCTCTCCTGGACCGCCGCCGCATTGATCACATTGATCTCGCAATTCTTGAACTGCACCCCATAACTGGCCGTACGCACCAGCTCCGCCACCAGTGCGCGCTCCGCTCCATGGCCATCGTCGGCGATCGCACCTATGGAGATTTTAAACTTAACCGACTCGTGGCCAAGAAATTTGCCCTGCGCGACCTGCAACTCCATTCGGCGGCCATTGAAATTTCAGGATGGCAAACTGTCTGCGGGTCAGAATTTTCCGCGCGGTCGCCGGCAGTGGAATCTTTTTTGGACTGGTCGAAGTTTTCTAAGAAACCCCGCGCCTAGAATTTAAACGCTAAATCTCCGAAGAAGCACGGCTCATTTTCAATTTTTGCGGCGGAGCCATCGGATGGCGCGTTGCACAGTTCATAGGATTGCGTAATTGGATTGTAGCGAATTCCAACGCCGGCTGAGTCTCTCCAGTTCGGGTCAAAAAACAATGCCGGCGCACCTGAATTTTTAACATTGTCGAGGACTCGTCCGAGGAGGCCGTCTAAAACGCTCTCAGTGAAAGCGCAGTGCCCGTTGTATTCCTCATCTGAGCATATGTAGCAAATGGCTGAGAGATTTTTATAGTTCGATATAGTTAGGACGGCTTTGCGGAACCTATCGCATATTTCTTCCTGCGTTAAAATGGCAAGCAGTTCACTTGCAATATGTGGACACAAATCTGCGCCGAGAGTATATGTGTGGCCATCTCCGCAGACAATAATTCGCCTATGATTTTTCCCTACTAGATTTAGCAGTAAGGCATTGAGCGCGCCTCTTAGGCATGCGACTGCATCTCCACGGTCAAGTGAAATGCGATGACAGTCAGTGTATTGGGCTGGTGCAACATTGAGGACGTCTAGTGGGGCGCCGCCGCCGAATGACAGATCTTCGATGTGGAAACTGGCCAAATTGTCTACCATTGCCGTGGCGTCCTGCAGTAATGGATTGGTACTGGCCGCTGCGCGAAAGCTGGGAATGTATTCCTGGAAAAATAGCCACGGCGTTATGAGTCTATCTTGTGAAAGGCCAACCGGAAGAAACCAGACGCCAACGCTCCGATTTCCGTGCCTGCCAATGCGACCGTTTTCCCTTGAGAAGTCATAGCGCGGATATTTCCCGCAGATGATTTTCAATTCCGGATGTGCGGCGCCATCGAGTGTGACGTTTAATGTCTTCACAAGACTTTGAAACTGTTTAACATGTTCTTCGTTTAGTGATCTCCTGAATGCGGAGGTGTCATAGGAATGGAAGGCGCTAACTTTTGACGCATCGGCCAGCGTCCGCACGAGCATGAGCTGCAGTGCGACGACGGCATTTGCTTCCGGCTCACTTGGAAGACCTTCGAAAGTATTTAGCGGCACGCGCACGCAGCCGAAGTCGCTGCCGGGAATTCGCGACGGCATATATCTCCGCTGTAGCAATTTAGCAAGAAGTTCGAAGGTAGCCCCAGGAAAATTCCACTGCGCGGCGATTGCGATGGCGGTGGCGAAGCAAATTGATGCACCCTCCTTTTGGCGGATTGGAGTGCAAGCGGCAAGAAGCGCATCCCGTGCAAGTTGTAGAGATGTCGTTGGCCGATTTTTGAATGGTGTTAGCGTGTCCACCGGGCCTCCAGCGGTGATCGCCAGCAAACTGTGCTGTAGGCCAGCGTTTTCGTGAAGTGCCCAGAGCGTTTCAAAGCGCAATATTTTGTTGGCGTCGGTTGCAAAATTTCTTGAAATGGCAAGGCGGAGCAGGTTGCGCTGAATTGCGCGCCAGTCTATTTCGCCAATGCGGATAATCTTTTCAACGTCCACGTCAGTCGGCGAGTTGCAATTCGCGATGGTGGCGCGTAGGAAATCTTGGATCAGATTGGCGGAGGATTCTGCGCCACTGAGATATATGGACATTAGTGAGCCTATCGCGCTTTCATTTCCGCAGGTTAAAATGGCGTCGGCAATGTGTCTATGGGCGTTTTCCATGGCGATTGGATTGCCAATAAGCATCTGCCATTGTTCGGCTAATGGTGCGCTAAGAACCGTCAAAAAACCGGCGTGGAAATCTTCATCGCGCAGACTATCAATTACTAGATTTAGACCTTTAATGGATTGAATAAATGCTGAAAATTCCATTCAGCTTTGTCCATAGGAACACTTGCATTGTCAAGACAATTTGTCGTCCATCACAGGATGCTATGCGTAGGTTATTTTTTCGAGCAAATAGCAGCAATAATTTTTTGCATTTGTCGCGCCAATGACGATTTTCGAAGCAAAATCCATCGATGGAATGGGAAATTTGCGCCGGTCCACGCGGAAAATTTCCACGGCGGCTGCAAAAATCCCAAATCGGCCCACATCCTCCGGAACAAAATTTTTACAACGATCGGCATGGCCATGGTTCGCCGCCGGATTGGCGGAATTTTTCGCCGAGGAAACCGATTCCGCGCTTGACTGACGGAATATTTTTTTAACTAAAGTACTATACATAAACATCATACCTGCTATAACATTTTTTTCGCTCGACACCGTCGGCTAAACGTACCTACAAGTGTGGCGAGAGGGAGGAGATGGCCGGAGGCTTGCCAACGGCTGCGGACGTTTTATGGTTACAAAGACAAATGAGGCGCTGCGCGTGCCATACGGCTTCTTGATTGAAAAAAAGCGCGATGGAGGCGAGTTCACCGAGGAGGAGATCAAGGCCGTTGTTGACGCGCTTCTCGACGAGGTTCTGCCGAGCCACCAGCTGGCGGGGCTGCTGCTGGTAATATATTTCCGCGGTTTGACCGTTGCCGAAACAGCTGCGCTGTCCGAGGAATTGATGCTTTCCGGTGAAGTGCTAAATCTTTCCGCCATAGCGAAGCCGAAGGTTGCCCACTATGCGACGGGCGGAGTCGGCGACAAGGTTCCGCTCGTGCTGCCGGCGATCGCTGCCGCCTGCGGGGTTGTCGTGCCTGCCATGATCGGCGAAGACGAAAATTTCATCATAGGTACTCTGGATAAGCTATCTGCGATTCCCGGGTTCAGGGCCGACGAGTCCCTGAAGGATTTCATCGGCCACCTGTCATCCGTCGGCGTCGCCTACGCGAGCCGCCACGCCTCCATAGCACCCATCGATTCAGTTATCTTTGCCATGAGGAAGGAAGTTGCTGCCGTTCCGTGTCTTCCGCTCATAGCAGCCAGCATACTTTCCAGAAAATCAGCCGAAGGAGCCGAGGGATTTGTGGTCGACGTAAAATGGGGCAATGGGTCATTTATCAAAGACTTGGAACAGGCGAAGACCCTCGCCAGGACCATTGCCCGCGCCTGCGACGCATTCCAACGCAAGAGCGTCGTGTTGGTCACGGACATAAATCAACCGCTTGGCGATTCCGTCGGAACGGCTTTGGAAATTGAAGAGGCCGTGCGCTTTTTGAAAACCGAAGAGGGCGAAGATGATTTCAAACAGCTTGTTCTTCGCATGGGAGTTGAGGTCGTCCGTCTCGCAGGAGTGGCCGGATCAACGCTTTCGGCAAAGCAAATGGTGCAGAGGAGTTTATCCAGCGGTGATGCCCTAAAGAAATTTAAGGAAATCATTGCGGCCCACGGAGGTGACACGTCCTATATCGATGACACGGAAAAACTTCCGAAGGCGCGCTTCGTTCGCAAATTGCCGGCCCCAAAACGCGGCTACATACACACCATCAACGCGGCCATGATCGTCCGCGGCGTTAGAATTCTGGCCCAGAGGCCCGACGGCACCATGGACCCGGCCGTTGGCGTATCAAAGATAATGAAGGTCGGCATACAAATCAAACAGGGTGAGCCGCTTATGATGATCCACTACAACGACGAAAAAAATTTGGAGCCGGCGCTCGAATATCTACGCAATGCCTATCGCCTTGCCCCCAAACGGCCTGCTGCGGCTGAGCTGATAATCGAACGGATCGCATAACCAAACAAGTTGCTCTCCATGAAAAAAGTAGCCACAGCTGTGCTTTGCCTATTTGTCGGCTGCCTCCGACTCTGCGCCGATTCTCTGCTGCTGCCCACGGACAACGGCGCCGTGTTGGATCCTGTGCGCTATTTGCAAAATGCTGGAACGGAACGCTGTAACGGTGGTTTCGGGCTGGTTAGGGAGAACGGCACGAAGTTTCACGGAGGAATTGACATAAAGCCAGTGAAACGGCGACTCGACGGAGAGCCGTTGGATGTGGTTAGGTCCGTGGCAGATGGCACCGTTGTCTACGCAAACGACAACGGCGATGGAAGCAGCTACGGCAAGTACGTTGTCGTTGAACACGGATCATTCTCAATGCCAGTGCTATCTATCTATGCCCATCTCGCATCTATTTCCGCATCAGCAATTTCCGGACATGTGGTCGCCGCCGGAGAAGTGATTGGTACCGTCGGACGTACGGCTCAGGGCTACGAAATTCCTAGGGATCGGGCCCACCTGCATTTCGAATTGGCGCTGCGGCTCGGTGACGGCGAGGAATTTGCGCGATGGTACGGCGGCCAGCATTTTCTCACGGCAAATATTCATGACCTGTGGAACGGCTTAAATTTTGCTTCCTTTGACCCGCTTCCACTGCTACGCAGCGGCGAAGATTTTTCTCTGGCTGAGCACATTCGCAATCTTCCTACGGCCTTCGTCACCAGGATTTTCACGGAATATTTTCCGCCATTTCTCCGCCGCTACGGAGCACTCTTGGATGGCTGGGATGGCGGTCCAATCGGCGGGTTTGACGTCGAATGGACATGGTTCGGGCTACCGAAGCGCTGGTGCGCACTGCCGCCATCCGTCGAGCACGGCCGCTGTGAAAACGTGGAAGTGGTTCTCCTGCAATCAAATTGGCAATTGTCCCAGTCGGCCTGCACCCGCGAAACTTTGGTCCGTGGCCGCGGCAACGTGCTGCGCATCGGAAAGCGGACGGCCGCCACCTTGGAAAAAATTTTCGGCGGCTGCGTTAAAATTCTTGATTCTTCGAGGGACTAATCTAGACAAGGTGGCTTACCATGAGGGACGACTATCTCAAGCAGGCGCTGCAGGTGGTGCAGAACCCAAACATACTGATCAATTTAGTTTCTCTTCGCGTCCGTCAGCTGCGCAAGAAGAACGACAGCGTAGTGGAATCGCTGGAACATCTTGAGTTGGAGGATGTTGCGCTGCGAGAAATCATCGAGGGGAAGCTCACCTACATGATGCCTGAGGAGAAATCGGAGGAAGACGATTTCGATGAAATGATTTTCTCGCTTTCATCGGAATAGGGCGCCATGGGCAAGAAGTCTGCCCCGGCGGAGATTTGCAACCGCAAAGCCTTCCACCGCTACATTGTTTTGGAAAAATTTGAGGCCGGCATCGTCCTCAGGGGCACGGAGGTGAAGTCCATCCGCGACGGCGCTGCGCAGATTTCCGAGGCTTTCGTTCGCATCGGCCGCGGAGGCAAACCGATGCTATGGGGTTCCGACATCGAAGCTTACAGTCACGGTACCGATGCAAATCATTTGCGCACAAGGCTCCGCGAATTGCTACTCCACGGCCGCGAGATCGAACAGCTAAAAAAAGCAGTTGATCGGAAGGGATTTACGATAATTCCACTGCGCATGTACTTCAAGCGCGGCATCGTGAAAGTGGAGATTGGCCTATGTCGCGGGAAACAGCTTCACGACAAGCGGGACAGCCTCAGGGAGAAGACAGTGCGCATGGAAGCGGCGCGGGAACTGTCAAACTCCATGCGCCACAGGAACTAAATTCCAGCCGCGACCAGGCCGATTTTTTCGCGAACTGCCGCAAGTATTTCATCGGCGCGCAGCTGGGCGGCTTTTCTTCCTTCTCTAACGACTTCCAGGAGAGTGCTTTCCTGATCTTTGAGTCCGGCAAATTTTTTACCTATGGGGCAGATCGCCTCCACTGCGGCATCGGCAACGGCATCCTTAAATTTTCCATAGGTGCTTCCGCAGTAAATCGTTTCCAGTTCAGCAATTTTTCTTCCGCCTAGTCCGCTAAGAATCTGCAACAGATTTGCCATGCCAGGTTTGTCCGCCGACGCGCGAATTTCCTTGCCGGAATCGGTCACTGCCGCGCGAATTTTTTTTCTGACGGTTTCCTCGTCGTCGCTGAGAAATACTGTCCCCGACTGATTTGGGTCAGATTTCGACATTTTCGTAGAGGGATTTTGCAGCGACATCACGCGGGCGCAATTCGGCGGGAAAAATGCCTCAGGGACTGGAAATGCATTGCCGTGGAGTCCGTTAAATCTAACAGCCAGGTCTCTCGCCAACTCCACGTGCTGCCGCTGGTCGTCGCCGACGGGGACCAAATTCGCTCCGTAAATTAGTATATCTGCCGCCATGAGAACGGGATAATAGAGAAGGCCAGCCCCTATGAAGTCCTCGCCGCGCCTGGACGCTTTGTCCTTAAATTGCGTCATGCGTTCCAGTTGGCCAATTGGTGTCATGCAGCCAAGAATCCATGCCAAATCTGCGTGTCCATACACTTGCGATTGTAGAAAAATATGGGATTTTTTAGGATTTATGCCGCAGGCAAGCAGCATGGCCACGCAGTCCAATGCCTTAGTGCGCAATTGCTTTGGATCCTGCGGCAGGGTCAACGCGTGCAGGTCTGCGATGAAGAAAAAACTTTCCGTCTGCTCCTGGAGCGTGACCCATGAGCGTATGGCGCCGAGGTAGTTGCCAAGATGGATCCCTGCAGTTGGTTGCAGCCCAGTTACTAGCACTTTTTTCTTCGACGGCGTCATTTTTTGAAAATGTAATTTAGCCGGCGACTAGGCAACGGAAATTCTTGACCGCTGCGCCATTTTTTGTCCTAAATTTGTGCTGCCATGGGCAGTGAGAAACCGCTCTACGAAATTCTCGGGGAGGTACTAGCGCATATTCCGCGGCCCAATTGGGATGAGTATTTTCTTTCCGCCGCCATGCTCATAGCAACCCGCTCGCCATGCGCCAGGCAACGTGTTGGCTGTGTGATTGTTACCGCCGGAGATCACGGCAATCGCATCGTGGCATCGGGCTATAACGGATTTTTGCCAGGTTTGCCGCACAGATCCCGCGTGCGCGACGGCCATGAGCTCGGAACTGTTCACGCAGAACAAAATGCAATCAGCGACGCCGCCAAGCGGGGTGCCTCCGTGGCCGGATCCACGGCCTATGTAACCCATTACCCATGTATACATTGCGCCAAAGTCCTAATAGCGGCCGGCATAGGGCGCATTTACTACCACTGCGACTACAACAATGACCCGCTCGTTGGCGAACTCCTTGGAGAAGCGCATGTTGAGATAAAACAGCTCTAGCGAAATTTTCCATTTGACGCGCGCCGGCAAAAACGGTCTCCTCGGCGTAAGTTGTCCGTGGACGGGAATTTGCAGCAGCTGCTACTCTACCAGCAATACGATTCTAAGTTGTTGAAGCTGGAGAAGTTATCCGAAAAGTTACGGCGCGACGGCGAACTGTTGCTGCTGCGCCGTTCGGCCGCGGAGGAAAAATTAGGCCTAAAGGTGGCGGCGCTGAAAAATGCGCAGAAAGAGTTGCGCTTGGCTGAGTTAGATCTTGTTGAGCTGGAAAACTCCGTGAAGTCCTTGTTGCGCAAACGGGATTGGGCGAAAAATTTTGCGCAGCAGGTGGCTTTGGATGGCGAATTTGCCGCGGCGGAGGCTAGAAAAATCGCCTGCGAAGAGCGTGTTTTGGCCGCAGTGGAGTCGTGCGAAGTTGCAGCCGGAGAAGCCAATAGCTGCAAAGTTGAATTGGATTCGCTGGATAAGACGATGGAACTTCAGCGCGGGCTGGTTGTGGCGCGCTGCGCCGAATTGGACGGTGAAAAGTCGGCGGTAAAGGACATGATGTTGCACCTGCGCAATGGCATAGCGAAGGAGTGGATTGGCGCCTACGACTGCCTCCGCAAATCCAATCTGCAGCCGCCCTATGTTGCTCGTCTGGACGGCTTTAGCTGTACTGGCTGCCACATGCGCATGGCGTCTAATCACGGAGGAATGGGTAATTCGCCGCGGCGGCGCTGCGAATTTTGCAATCGCATCATTTACGAAGAGAACGATGTGGACGACGTTGAAGAGAATTAAGTTGTTCTCGGGCAAATTCTGGGAGACCGTTGCGATCAACGGATTTGGAGACCTCTGAAGTAAATAAAGCTCTGGAACTTGCGCGTGGTAGGCCCGTCTGCGTGCTCGGCTACGGCGTGACCGGTCGCGCCCTGGCGGCGTTCCTCAAAAAAGAATCAATTTGCCATAGAATCTTCGACGGCAACGGAGCATTTGCGAAATTTGGCGTGGAGCTGGATTTTACGCCGCGCGGTGACGAGTTTGTGATATACAGCCCGGGATTCATTGGCTCCCAGTGGCTTAGGGAAGCGCAGTCAGCAGGATGCATCACCATTGGCGAGCTTGACTACTGCCAGCTGCACCGCCGTGGAGGCGGGCAAACAATTGCAGTAACTGGAACACTCGGAAAGACTTCCACCACCATGATGCTGGAACACGTGCTGCGTGGTCTCGGAGAACGCTGCATGGCCACCGGCAACGTTGGCAACCCACTCATCGGCGCCGTCGATGGCCTGGAGGCCGATGAAAATTTGTGGAATATTTGCGAGGTTAGCTCGTTCCAAGCGTACGACATGAAATATTTTTCTCCCGACTACGTCATCTGGACAAATTTTTCGCCGAATCACCTGGATTTGCACGGCAGTCTGGAAAAATATTGGGCAGCAAAGCTTAATCTCCTCTGCCGCTGCGGTAAGACGGCCTTTGTTGGTGAAGATGTTGCCGCTGTCGCTGATAGATTTGGTCAAAAACTGCCAGATGGTGTGCAAATTGCAAAATTATCCCACTGCGGCGTGTTTGGCGGTCCATTGGCAATGGCCCATCAGCGAGCAAATTACGTGCTGGTTCGATCGCTTCTAGCTGCCATTGGATTTGATCCATCTGCCGTCGACGGAGCGATTTGCGGATTCAGGGCTCCACCGTACCGTCTGGAGCTGTGGGGAACAGTTGGGGATGTTGAAATTTGGAATGATTCCAAGGCAACGACTTCCGCTGCCGTTGCAGCGGCCATTGGGCACGTCCGTTCAACTGGCAGGAAGTGTCTCTGGCTGTGCTGCGGGCGCGGCAAGGGTGAGCCGCTTGAAAATTTCCGTCCATCAGTCGAATGCGCTTCGGCAATTATCTGCTTCGGCGAGATGGCGCCGGAAATGACTAAAACATTCGGCCAGAAGGTGCAAATTTTGGACGACCACCGGCTCCTTTTCGAAAAAATTGGCGAATTTTCCGCGGGCTGCGGTGACGGATGGGCCGTCCTGTTTAGCCCTGGATTCACGAGTTTTGATCTTTTTTCCAACTACATGGAACGTGGAGAATGGTTTGACTGCGGTATGGGCGGCCTATGCGTAAGGTTCGGCGGGCGCAAAAGTGAAATTAGCGTAAATTGAGTTCCTTTTTTCGCGATTTCGCTTGCCATTTTTTTCGATTTAGGCCAACTTTGCGGAGCGCTATGGGACGCTGTGTAAGGTACGTGGGAATGTTCGTCGGGTTTGCAAGTTTGCTGGCTTTTCAGCCCGGCTGTGCAAGCACTCGCCAATCGAAATCTGCGAGCCGGGACATCGCCCCGTCCTACTCGCGGTCGGCCCTTCTCGGCTATGAGACGTCCTACGATGTCTGCGTGCGTGCGAAACCCATACGGCCAGAAGAGCCTCCACAGGAGGAGTTTGAAACATATACGGCCGTCCGCGGTGACAGCTACTGGAGCATCGCTCGGAAATTTAGCGTGTCGCTGGATGATGTTTTGAAGGCGAATGGTGCGTCGAAGGCCAGCGTTTTGCGCGTCGGCCAGTCGGTGCAAATTCCCGTGCGCAGCGTTGGATTTGGCTCCGGTTCTGTCTACGTGGTTCAGCGCGGTGATTCGTTGAGTTCAATTTCAAGGTCGTGCGGGTGCAGCGTCGGCGAACTGCGGCAGATGAATGGTTTGTCCGGTGATCTGCTGATGGTTGGCCAGCGCATAAATGTTCCTACGGCACTGGACACTAGGCCGACGACGCAGCCAAGCCAGTCTTCCACGGCGCGTGGTGGCCCCATTTCGACGCAGCCGCAGACAAAACCAGGCGACGGCGTGGGGAATTTCCACATCGTTAGCCGCGGCGAGACGCTGTCCATCATCGCCGCCAAATACGGCGTGGCGATGCGCGATCTCATGGAGTTGAATGGCATTTCGGATCCAAACCGCATCGTCGAGGGGCAGAGGCTTTCGATCGGAGGAGCCAGGCGCCCCATCGAGCAGAAGCCGCAGCAGCAGAGGGCGCCGATTACGCCGCAGCCAAAGTCCCAGTTTGACGTCGATCTGCTGAATCTGTTCGACAATGACGATCTTTTCGTCGGGACGAATTAGAATTCCTTTGCCCCAAGGTTTTTATGGACTGTGGAAAAATTTCGCGCATATGCTTCTCCTAGAGGCGTATGCAAAATTGTAAGTTCCATCTAGGTCGGCGATTTTTGCTGCCGGCGGTTTTATTGGTCTCCGCGGCGTTTGCTTCCGTCGTCTGGCATCGCAGGCCGCCGCTGGTGTCAGTTCTCGTGCCGGTCTACAATGGCGAAACCTACCTGGCGAGGGCTTTGGACAGTGCGCGCAGCCAAACGCTTAGGCGAATTGAAATCATCTGCGTTGACGACGGATCAACGGACGGCACGGCGGAAATTTTGCGGGAATATGCAAAGCTGGACAAGCGCATTTCCGTTATAACGGATTCCCTAAATCGCGGAACTTTTCGTGCTCGGCTGGAGGCAATTGCCGCATCGCGCGGCCGCTACGTGCTCTGGCTGGATGCCGACGATGAACTTCTTCCGGACATAGCGCGGGTTGCGAGTCGTAGGGCAGCAAAGGCAAAGGCCGACTGCGTACACTTTTGCACGGAATACGTTAAGAATGGGACACGCAGTGCCGCCGGTGCGCCGCTCGATCCCGATGACTATTTGCTGGAAAAGGATGAGCTGCTGCCGTCCATCGCCGGAGAAGGCAGCGTCTGGTATTTGTGGAATAAATTATTTTCCGGCAAAGTCATGCGCAATGCAGCCAAGCGTCTCATGCCCTACGCCGATGGCCAGACAATAGTTTACGTTGAGGACCTGGCAATTCTTTGGAATGCGTTCAGGGATTCGCGCAACTGCGTTGGAATTCGCGACATCGGCTACCGCCACTACCTCGGCACTGGCATCTGCCGCAATGCATCTTTAAATAGGAGCTGCGCAAAGCATTTTGTAATGAATTCCGCCAAAGTTGCGGAAATTTTGGTGGATCAGGAAAAGGGCACGGCCAATTTTGAATTGGCAAAGCAAGTTAGGTCTGTGGCCGCCAGGCGCTTTCTCTCAATCATTGCCCGGCTACCTTTCCCCGATGGCCTGGACCTTTTTCGTTCATACCTGGCGGAGTTTCCTGACGAGATGCAGTTTGAGATTTTTTCATCCATGCTGGAACAGTTTCCTCCGTGGGCGACTGTCGCGGCGAATAGCATGACGTTCCCACGGAGGGCCAAACGCGGAACGAATGGAAAAATTTCACTGGTCCTCCGCATACCGACTTTGGCGGTCGGCGGTGTCGAGCGGGTTGTGTCGCTGCTGGCAAATCACTGGGCCAATGACCCGCGCTACGACGTGACGGTGGTCATCGATAGCGACACGGCTGTGACATTTCCGCCGAACAAAAATGTTCGCGTCGTGCGCATTGCACCGGCTTCCTCCGGCCATCAGCACAACGTCGACATCTACGAGCTGGCGAAAAAAATTCCAATCGATGCCTGCATTTGCATCAACTACGGCAACTGGTTTACCTACCCGATGTTTAAGTTTCTCGGCGTGCCCATATGCATGCAGGAGCACAATTTCTACTACCGTTCGGTTTTCCTGGATAAGAGCGTAATACTTTGGCGGAAGCTTACCTACGCCGGCTGCGCGGCCGTTAGTTGCCTTTCTTCGATCGATCTTTTCAAATGGCGCCAGGATGGCGTCAAAAATTCGCTGGTGCTGAACAACCCGCTCACATTTGATCCGGAGAGCGTTGTGGTTTCAAAGCATGACAGCAAAAACGTGCTCTGGATTAGCCGTTGGACCGAAGACGCCAAGCGGCCGCACCTCGCCATCGAAGTATTTGCCAAAGTGTTAAAGCGTGTCCCCGATGCGAAGCTCTACATGATCGGCATGGCGGTCGGCAAGGACCGCGATTACCAGGCCCGCTGCATCAAACTTGTGAGCGAGTTGGGCATAGAAGATTCCGTTGAAGTGCTCAGCTTCCGCGACGTGGAGCCATACTATCGCAACGGAGCGCTGCTCATGATGACATCGTCGATCGAGGGCGCGCCAATGGTAATAACTGAGGCCAAGGCCCATGGCCTGCCCGTCGCCATGATGAAGCTTGGATACGTTGAAGTTGCCAATGCTGGATGCGTGCAAACGCCGAAAAATGATGTGGATGCGCTTGCAAATGCCGTCGCCGACTTGCTGGAAAATCGACAGCGGCGCATGGCACTCGGTCGCGAAGCTGCAGCTGATATCCGAAAAAATTACTCGAACGCGGCGACATTCAAAAAATATGAAGAACTCATCGATGCCATGATAGCGGGTCCGGAAGCCGTTGCCGCCATGTGCGATCGGGAACAGCTGCCGGACCAATTCACCGCCGAGCGCATACTGGCCGAGGAGGAGCAGTCGCTGGAGGATGTGGCGCGGCGCTTACGCTAAAAAATGAGCCGCGGCAACGTGCCAACGGCAGCAGGTAATTGCCATTTTTCCAGGCGCCGCGAAATGATGTTTTGGCAGCGGCTCAGCACTGCACCGCGGCGCCTCCAAAACATTTGCCAGATTCGCTAATTTGAATCGCTTTTTAGTGCGTTCTGCAGTGCGTGCCAAGGGAGTGTTGCGCATTTGATTCGCATGGGAAATTTTCTAACGCCGAGTAGTGCGGCGCAGCGGCCTATTTTGTTG
>JAITDL010000001.1 GCA_031282565.1 Puniceicoccales bacterium | reverse complement strand
AGCAGTTGTTAGATTTTGTTTGGATGGCATATGTGCTTCGGCGCCAACATTTTAGCTGTATGCATGTCGAGTTGAGGCCAGCAGCGGCGTCATATTTTGCGTTGACTATAACTCCGAATTCACTGACATGGACAAATAATGAGTCTTTCTGTGGATGCCCCAGGTCCTGCGTGCCAGTCAGTGCAAAACAAAACATCTGGCCAGAAAGATGTTACGTCATTCATTGTGCTGCGCAGTGTCGCCACCTGTCTATTTTTCCTGTTTGGCTATCTGATTTTGATTTTCGCGGCATTGGGGTACGTATGCGGTGGATTCGTCGCAAAAGACTATTGGGGGTCGTTTGCAAATTCCGCAATATGCATGCTGCTTGGGCTGAATGCAGTTGACGGGCATGGCTCCGATAAAAAAGAAGAAGATGCTAGCAATGAAGCCGGCGAAGTCGAAGTCAAAGTTACCGAAGTAGAAGTCGATAAAGACGAAAAAGATGGCCCACCAGATGCAGGTGCGACGTCTGCAACAAACCTTGATGTTGCCGGTAAACGCGATGTTGTCGATGGACACGATGTTGCCGATGAACACGGTGATACGGCTGTGAAACCTGGAGATGCTGTGGAGTCCAATCTTACTGCTGCTACGGGTGTGTTGCTAATTCCTGATAAAGTTGGTGAGTCTAAACCTGCTTCTAATGCAGATGCGCCGCAATCTTTGCTTGACGCCGTTCCATTTAACTTCGATCCAGCTAAAGTAGTAGGAATATCGACGATAGTTAACATTGCGCCAGGCATGTCTTCTGCTTTGCCTGGATCAGCGCTAAACGCCGTTGATACTCCACCGCAACCGGAAACACCGCCGCCAAGCCAAGAGCCAGTGTCAGATGCTGAGCCGGGAAAAGTTGTTTCTGTGCCAGCTGTCGATGAAGTTGAAATAGACGCTGCCATATTGGATGGATTCCTTGCGGGCCGAAACATTGGCGCCCTAGACATTCTCCCAGCTATGAACGTTTCGCCGTTGGCAAGCCTTAGACCAAATGAAAAACTACCCGAGTACGGTCAGCAGACTGCGTTGGAAAAGCACGTTGCAGATCAATGCGACGTTAGTTTGAAACTTCCCACACCTATTACCGCTTTGACATTGGCAAACTATAACTATATCCAAACAGAAAAACTACCGACGGCTGATGAAGCTCAACCGTGTGAAGCTGATGAACTTCCTGCACCAGTGGAAGTTGCTGCGCCGGACCCTGCACCAGATGATGTGACAGCGGTTGTGACCGATGAAGCACCCAAAGCGCCTGCGCCAGCGGAGGTTGCTGCGCCGAAACATGCGACACCAGATCCAGATAGCATTCCATCGGAACCAGGACCACAGCCGCCTGTTACTCCGGAAAAGAATGCGCCACGGGGAACCACAGCTGGCACCCCTCTGGAAAGAGTTCTTCCTGATGCTAAAAACCTAAAGTCAGTAGAAGTTTCTCAAGGAACATCAGGTACGGTCGACAGTTCACGTCACCCGGGGCAAAATCCTGCTGAATATATCAAGCTCACGACTTCTGCGCCGCAAGATCCAGCCGAGCCTGCGCCTGTTGCTCCGGCGGCGGTGCCGAAGTCGGAACAGTCGCCACAAGGAAAAAATTCTTATGATGGTCTTAGTGCGTTCCTAGGTTTGTCGCCGGCACAGAGTACAGCTGCTGCGCAGCAAGGTTCCGGCGCATCGCCATTCACGCCGCCGCCAGGCTCCGTCACGCCGATAAGAGGACAACAATCTGCAAGTGGTACGGTTACGCCTCTGCCGGCAGCACGAGGAATAGGACAACAATCTGCAAGGGGTACGTTTACGCCTCCTACGGCAGCACAGAGTCCAGCTGCGCAGCGAGGTTCAGTTGCATCGTCAGGAGATTCCTGGGATCCGTTTGGCATCGGTAATACGCCGCCGCTGGCAGCACAGAGTCCGCTAGGTTCCAGCGCATCGTCAGGAGATCTCTGGGACCCGTTTAACGGCGGTAATGCGCCACGAGGCCAAGGTTCCGTCACGTCGCCGCTAAAACAAAGTACAGCTGCGCGGAAAGATCCCGTCACGCCGCCGCCATCATTTGACCTTGCTCAGCCAACTATTATGGAGAAGTTTGTGGGCGAGTTTTTCGTAAAACACAGCTATGCGCAGCCGCCAGACGGCTCGCTTCTAATAGAATTCTCCAGTAGCTCAACGGTGAAACTGCGTGCTGCGAAATCAACACCAGGCCGCAATTGTAGCCGCAACTGTATAAAGGTAGACGGAAAAATTCCCAATGGAATTACATGGATGTATCAATCCGTTGAATCTTTGATTTCACGGCTATACCGTGTCGAGTGTAAGCGATTGACTACGATGGATCGCAGAGAAGTTTTTCGTGAGCTGTTTGATGTACTATATTTTATTGGAACGGCATTGCGCAATGAGCAACCGAATGTCATCGATAAGGCGGTGTTTGAAAAATTATCAAAGATATATAGTTCTTTGGCGGAATGCCACAATGAATTAGCAGTCTACGGAGAACTTTCACTCGCCACATTTGCTAGCAAATGTGCGGGCCAATGGAATACGGTTGTCACGAGTATCTTTCAAAACTCGAGTTCGCAGAAGTCGATACTACTACTCAAGCCTGGTTCAGATTGGTAAATTTTAGGTTGTATTTTGCGGGAAATTGCACAGGCTGCGGCACATGTTGGCGTTCTGTGTCGTTGTTCTCTGGGGATTTTTCCTCGATTTCATCGAATGGTGTTCCCTGCGGAATGCCATTTTAAGTCCCATGCGCGGTGCGTCGGCGGCCGGCATTTTCAGGGGGCATTTCCACGGCAGCGCCGTCGGACCATGGTGGCGGGGCCTGCGCACGGTAATTCAGCCGTCCATATTTGCCCTAGTGTTTTGCTTCGCAGGGGGATTTGCAGCCGTTGCCTCACTGACGCTTCTGTCCATACTTTTTGCGGCGGCGCGGGCAGACATCGCCGGTGGGGCAATTCCTCCGGGGTTGATTTTCATTGGCCTGTTTGCCGGTCCAATTTTCGCCGCGCTCCGCGTCGGGTTGCCTATCCTACCGCTGGATTCCGTTGCCATGGGAGCGGTTTTTGCGTCCGTTGAAAACGGACTACTCGCCACGGCCTCACTATTTTGGCTGGCAATCATATTCGAAGCAATCAGCAGGAGAGAGGGCCTCGGCTTCGGCGACGTGCAGTTGGCCGGCGTAGTCGGGCTGTTTCTAGGTTACGGCGGAGTTATTTACGTTTTTTTCTTCGCCGCAATTTTTGCGCTCATCACCTATTTCTTCCAAATTTTCTTTTCCCAGCGGCGCGGTCGCATGGTTCCCGGGCGGCCATTTCCATTCGTGCCGTTCATACTTGCCGGGACGATTTTTCACTACTTCCTGGGTTTTAGGGTCGCCTAGGTATTCAATGGTAAGTGGTTCATGGAAAGAGAATATCTTTGCCCGCAGAGCCAGGAGGAGTGGCGCCGATGGCTCGAAAAGAATGGATCGGCGCGGCGTGACATCTGGCTGCTATTTCACAGCAAGGCTTCTAATCGAAAGAGCATAAGCTACTTGCAGGCACTGGAGGAGGCCCTCTGCTTCGGCTGGATCGACGGCATGGTGAAGCGCTACGATGGGCAGACGCTGTCCCAGCGCTTTAGTCCGCGCGCGAAGAACAGCTCCTGGAGTGAAGTTAACAAGCAGCACGCCAGGATATTGGTAGCAAATGGCAAGATGGCGCCGGCTGGCATGGCCGTACTTCCAGATTTGGATCCGAACGCCTACGTTTGCCCGCAGGATATTTTGGACGAATTGTGTATGGACGGAGAAGTTTGGGAAAAATTTTGCGCGCTGCCAGCCTACTACAGAAACATACGGATCGCCGCCATCGACATGCTGCGGAAGGATATGGACCGCTTCCGGCGCGCGCTGGACATTTTTATCGCCCGCACACGGCAAAATAGGCGCTACGGCCGCTTCCGCTAGCTTGCCCCATGGGCCCGCCGTCGTTGAATTGCCATCGGAATGCTACAATTTTTCTTGCAAAACTTCGCGGCCCGAACCATAATGAGCTGTGAGTGTTGATTTAGGTAGTGGAGCTGCCAAGGTTGGCGGGCAACCTTTGGCTCAGCAAGGTGCTGCAATTGACAAAGACGTGAGCATGTTAACTGCGGCCAATAAGGTTTTGACGGAAAAAGCCGATACGGTTGACGACTACCTTGTCTTATCTATTGAAGCTTCTGCGTACGCTGTTGTTTTTGCCGCATTGCTTCTGGCGCTTGCCGGTTCTGCTGCCGCGGTGGAAATTTTTGCGGTATTCGCGATTATGTGCTGCGTGGTAGCCATAGGTTTCGGAATTCTTGCACTATGTTGCGACGAGCATCTCGAGGACCTTGCGTCAATTCGCAAAAAGCTAGCCGCTGCGAAATATGAACGGCTATGCATATATTTTGCGATGAAGAACGTTCGAGGTGATGCTACTGTCGCCGTGTTGGCTGGTGAAAATCTCGCTGCAGTGGAAGGACTTCTGCATAAATTGCGCCATAGTGTGATAGATGAAGTGGAACTCTTCGACGAATTTGCTCCACTGCTCCGCGAGGAAGAGCCGCCATTGCCGCAGCCACCGCCGTTCAATGCAGATGGCAATGGCCAGGAGTTTATTTTTGGATTGCTAAGATACCGCGGTCATGCGGCACAGCAACAGCGAGGAATAGTTGACGAAATTCTTCGACTGCTCAACGTGGATGTGGCAGCGTGTCCTGAAATTCCGACCGCTTAGTCAGAGTCGGAAGATGACGATGACGGCTCTGCATTTTCCATTATTGATTCTATGGTTTGCAAAGCGTCTCCGTCTTTGCCTTCGGATGAAAGTAGAGCTTGCAATGCAGTGGCAATCTTTACGCTGTCAAGCGAGATAATGAGCCCGCTGTCCCTGCCGCATAAATCCTTAAGGCCAAACTTATTTTTTAATAGGTTATATGCTCCAATGAGACGCGAAATTTCGTTCGCCTTTTCACTGCCACTTTTTGATTCAAGTGCTGAAACGAAATCGGCTTGTCCGTTTGCGTCCAACTGTGCCAATCTTTTCGGCTTCGCAAATTTGCCTGACTTCTTCAGTTCATTCATCTCGCTTTCCACCTTTTTATGTATCAGATGGAGGAATCCGAAAATTCTGTGGATTTCCGGGCGGTTTTTGCACGCAACCAGGCTTGTTATAGGAAAACAAATTGGAATGCGAGGTATTTCGACGGCCGTATCGTTTGCTGCATGCTCTGAACTGCATAGTATTTCAAGTTTTTCTTTAAGTTCAGTGAAGGCTACGTAGAGCGATCTCCATTTGTCTTCGGCTGTGTCTCTTTCGTCGAATTGAACAGCGAAATATTTTTCTGCCGCTTCCGCAAATACTTTTGTCTCGGCGCATACCTTGATAAGCTCATTCACGAGAAGGTTTGTGTCCTCTCCAGAGCGGAGTGATGATGCCATGTCAAGCATTGCTGCAAGTGGTGTGATGCGACGAAAGGTTTCATCTTCTGTGGTGGCGCCGTTGGCGAATTGCGCGCAAAGTCGTTCATATTCATCTATGAAGGAGCGCCGTTTAATTTTAAGCCATTCCTTAAATGCATAAAGGTCAATCAACTGCGAACTGAGTGACGGAGAAGCGGAATGGACTTTCGCAAAAATAATGCTTTCCAGCTTCGCTTTATCTTTGGTGCTGCAAAATTCTTCCATGTATCTCAGCGTCGAATCGCGGTCTCTAACCGCGACTGACTTTGGATTGATTTTTTCGATACAACCCCTAAAATTTTTTTCCAAAACTTTGCATCTGAGGCTGTGTAATAAGGTCTCGTCGGGAGCTCTCCTAGTAAATTCTTCCAAGTGTTTATGCATTTGTACTGTGGCACGGGCGAAGTCGTCGCGAAATTTTTTTCTTGCGGCCTTCTGCTGCAGATTAAACTGCAGCAATTCCTGCGCAATGCGTTGTCTTTCATCCTCTTCAGCTTTCAGTTGCTCCGGTGTTTTTTTCGGAGGCGTTGGCGTTGGCGATTGACTCCCGCCAGCTGGCTGCTGTGGCTGTGTTGGCGTTGAAGTTCCAGGTGTAGCCGCCGGGCCACTCTGACTCTGCGGCGCATAGTTTTGCCCAGATGTAGTATTTTGCCGTGGAGCGTTTTCTGCAAATGCGGCCGCCGCAGTTACGTTTGGACGTTTGCCCACGTGCATCAAATCGACAGCGCCGATTGGTTTGTTTTGGTACAATTGTGGCAGGCGTAGCCGCACAAAATCACAGTAGTAATTTATGTAGCCTTTTCTTTTGCAGCGAGATATCATTGCGAAATAGACGATCAGCAAAAGTCCTGCTGACACGACGCAAAGAATGAATTTAATAATTATTCCGACGATGCTTTGTCCAGTGATTACCCAGCCGCCAATGATTTTGGTGATATTTTTTTCAGTTAGTGTATTAGTTGCTAGTGTATCGGGATCTATGGAGACGTACACAGTAACGCGTTTCAAAATATAACTACTCAACACGAACTCCAAAAGACCGGACGGCCGATTAGTGCATTGCGCATTACTCTCAGCTAGCATTTGCTAAACCATGCACCATTGCAGCCAATTGTCAATTCAATTTCAATGCGATAATTCGTTGCCATTCTACTTCGCGGCTGACTACAGCACATAGGTGTGCCAGCCGTTCATTATAACGCGTGATTCGGAAAAATGTGCCCGCAGCCGCCGCCGTTTGTCGGACTCTTCCCGCTCGCTCGACGTCGAGCTGTAACCCTCGTGGCTGTAGCGTGGAAAAAATATTCTATTGCGGTCGATGCAGATGCAGAGTTCGTAGCAGTGGTCGCAGACCGGGTCGTACTTGGGTCCAAGCGTGCAGCCTGCGATTGTGCGCAGTTCTTCGTCATTGCCCCAGGTGTAGTGGAGGATTTCGTTTGTGCCTGCCAGTTGGTTGCCGTCGGTTATTTCTCCTGCGCGCTCGATGTCGTGGAGGGCGTGGCAAAATTCGTGAAAAATCGTGCCAGCCAGCGTTTTAGTCTTTGGAACGACGTCACCCCTTTCGTCTACGTAGTAGTACTGGCGCTCGCCGATGCCGTTTCCGTTGCCATCGAACATGTTTAGATTGATTTTCACGGCAAATTCCTTGAGCGAGTACTGATTTACCGGGCCGTCGTAGGACATTAGCCTGATTTTTTCGCCGTTGCGCCGCATGCGGGCCTTGGTCACGATGAAGCGAAATAGCGTTCTGCCGACGACATTTGACGTTATTTCGTCCAGGGCAGTTGCAAATGCCGGTTCGTAGTCGACGAAATCGTTTGTCCTCTCCCGCACCTCCATGTCCTGGGTCTGAGAATAAATAAGTGCTTCATTGAAAGACAGATGCAGCGCCTCCGCATCGCGGAAAAACTTTTCCCCGTTAAATTTTCTTCCTCCGGCTATGGGATCTAAAAAAATTGCACAACTGTCCACGGCGTACGCTAAGTAAAATATTAACAGAATGCAACATAAAGAATGAATTTGGTCCGCTGCCGCAGAAATGCAGCTGTGCCCTTGCGGATTTGGCGAACTCCTCTGAAGTGTCGTTGGCCCGTAGCATTTGCAAACAAAACAGCTGCACCCATGCCGCAAAATGGCGAAATTGTGAATAGGCGTTACTGTAAAGCTCGAATATGATTTGCTATTGACACAGCGCGATTATTTCTATTTATTACCGCAATGGTCACACTCAATATAGGGTTAGGTGGACAGAGCCCAGCTACGGCCGAGCTTTTGACGACTGTTTGCGGAAATGAGGAGGTCGGGACGATTGCTTCCAAATTTGGCGATGACGTGACGCAGGCAAATCTTTTCGATGGCAGAGCCGTAGTAGGTGCCCATCACGACACTACTCAATACCGCGTAAAGTTCTTCAACCCAGCCGTGCTAATGCCGTGGGCAGGACATTGGGTGTCGGGCGGTAAATTTTTCAACCTCATATTGAAAGTTTTACGGCTATTCACATGTAAGAATGATGGCGGCCACGTCGATAGATTGTTTCAGCCTTCGCCAGGTGGTGACCATGCCAAAACTCTTGGTGAATCAATTGTTGCAACCGTTGGTTTTTTTATTATCTGTCACCGCTGCTCAGACTTAACCATTGAGCAAGGAGTCATTCCAGTTTTGTCCACTAACTACCTCATGGCATTTGAAAGAGAAATTGCTGGATGTGAATCTTCCGTGCTCTCTAGGATTGTGTACGTTACTCCGGCATCTTACGTCATAGAAATTGAATCCTGCGCAATGGAGACAGATGCGGTAGCTGCGCAAAAATCATTTTGCGCTAGGTTTATAGCGGCGGCACGCGGAGGTAGTAGTGTCGATGAAATAATTGGAAAAATAGCGAACGAATTCGCCCATGCCAACGGTGAAATGTTTGCCCGTTATGCAGAAATTGCGCAAAGCAAATACGCTATCAGTTTGATGGCGCTTGTGCGCAAGCTTCCCGGTAGCGGCATATTGGAAACGGATGGTATTGGAAGCGCCTGTGCTTTTCTCGGCAGATTAATGCCGGAAGTAATTGCGCAAATTCCAGCGGAAAGGCTTATCGATGTTGTAAGAAGCGGCACGAATGCAGTTGGCGACTTTGCAGCCAACCTTATTGAGTCAGTGATTGATAGTCGTCCAGAATTTATGAGTCGCGACGGGCGTCATTACACAGCTGACAGTATTTCTATGGTTGCGCCGGGCAATATGGATGATGCTATCATCAATAGTGTACAGTTGATTTACGATATCGCTAGTAGGCGTAGCAGCCAAATTGCAGCCGATGCTGCCGGTCTGGCCGCACGACCAGCTGCCAGACCGGTCTCACAACCAGCTGCCGCCCCGGCAGCACAACCAGCTGCCAGACCAATCGTTGCGCAGTCTGTGCCTGTTCCGGTGCCGGCGCAAGTCCATCGGGAGCAACGACCTTTGCCGGTTAAAATTGCGAACGTGGGTGGGCCAATTGTTGTGCCTCCAGAAATGGTATCGCAACTTGGCAGATCAGAGATTTTCCCTGGAGCATATGTGTCCGGCATTCACTTTACGATGCTAAGTGCAGGAGGTGGCGGCGATTGCTATGGCAAGGCTATTGCTTCACAATTGTCCCAATTTGATTTCAATCAAGAGCGGCACCTTGAGGTCAGAGTGCTCATGGCAAAGCAGTACATGCAAGAATTTAGCAATGAGCTTGCTAGAGTTTATGGTCTCTACGAAAATGTTAGGCATGGCAGAACTGTTCGAAATTTGATAGACCACATGGTTTTGGCAGTCGCTGTCGCAGCTGATGATGTGAGCGATGCTTCCGGCGCTAATGCTGCCATTGAAAATTTGGAAAAGTTTAGGGCGTTGATTGGACAGCTGGAGTCGCTTAGTAATGATATCTGGCTCGCCGAGTTAGCTGTTGAGCACTCAAATAGTCAGAATTCAGAAGTTTGCGACGCTGCAAATGAAGTGATTGTGTACTATAACGAACACGACGGCGATGAGACTGCCGATGTATCTGCGAAACGGCGAATGGCTGCAAAACTATTGCAGGTACTCTGCCTGCACAATATTGCAATATTTGCCGATGGGAACGATTGGTTAAGGAAAAACCATCCTGCGATGGATTCAATCAATTTATTGGTAGCTGGACTTGCGCCGGATGATGTGGGCGCCCTGGATTATCGAGAAATTGGAAGGTGTGCATGTTGCGCCTATGCTGGAATCATTCGGGCGGCATGTTCTGCCATGACAGATAAAAAGATGGCTGCTGGCATGCTTGCCACATTGGACCGCATTTGCAAGCTTGATTCAAGGGATTACAGCGAAGCTGATAAAGCTCTGTTGATTTTTGAAGATAGACGATTTGCCAATCTTAAGCTTCCTCCATTTTTCCCGGAGCAATCTTTTTTCGAAATGCAATTTTCAAAATCCATGGTGAATGTAAGCCTCGGCGCGAAGTTGCCTGGGCGTCAAGCCGTGCACGTAGGACCAGTTGGCAGTGGGTTCTGGCGAAATCGCGGTCCGAATCCCTTTGCTCGACTTCTTTCATACTTCCGGGAAGATATTTCTACGCCAGGGACGTCGAATGGCTACGAAGAGCGGGAAATCATCGCCAAAGCCATCGGATGCAGTGTGCTTGAAATACGCCGTTCCCATGCAATTACCGAGGCTTCGCTAGCTGTGGCGCTTAGCAATGGGGACGTTAGAACTATTATAGCCAATAAATACGCAGACCTCGATGCGGGAAATTCTCCGACGGAACCTATCTACATGGAGGACGACATAGAAGCCATAGCAACGGTAGCTGGATGTTTTGCAGCAAGTTTTGGCGATGATGATGCGGCACAAATTGATTTAGACGTGCTGCTGTCATCAATTGCCTTGCTGCGCAACGGAAGAGGATCAATAATGACATACGGAGAGGCTCTCGAAACGCATGGGAGCAGTGACATTAAAAACATGATTAGTGCCGTTGAGAATGCCCGCGAAGCTATTGTTCGCTGGGTAATTTTGAATACGAAAACCATTTGCCTTGCAAACACCGGCGAGCACTGGTACTTCGCTCAGCCGCAGCTTCCTGCAGCAGCAGCAAGATCCTAGATTTGCAATTTCGCTCGCTGGAAAATGACTTCCAGCGCGTGGAATGCGGCGTTTTTTTCCGCCGTTTTCATGCTTGATCCGGATCCTATGCCTAGCAATTCCTTCTCGCAGTAAAGTGCTACGCTGTAGATGCGTTCGTGGTCTTCGCCCGTTTCGGCGATTAGCCTGTAGTCTAAAACGGCGCTCGGCTGCAGGTTGCAAATCAGTTCCTGGATGCGCCCCTTTGGATTGGATCGCTTTAGTTCCTTTTCGAGCCGCTCGCCAAATGGTTCGTACCACTTGAGCACGACTTTTTTGGCCTTGCCGTAGCGGGAATCCAGGAAAATTGCGCCAACCAATGCCTCCAGCGCATTTTCGTGTATGGAATCGCGCTGCTGAGGATTGACAACGGCCTGCATGCGAATAAGTGGAACGATTTGCAATTCTCTCGCCAATTCTGCGAGGAAGCGGCCATTGGTGAGCGCCGTCCTGTACATCGACAGATCTCCTTCGGACTTGGTTGGATAGCGCAGATACAGCTCCTCGGCTAAAAGTGAACTAAGGATTGAATCGCCGAGAAACTCAAGGCGCTCATAGCTTTCCCTGTCCTTGCCGCAGGACGGGTGCGTGAGGGCGACATTGAGTAGCCCCTTGTGTCTGAAGCGGTAGCCTATTAGTTTCTTCAGAACAGATGGGGAGATGTCATCGTGAGCCATTGCCTTAATTCCAAATTCATTCACCAATAAAAAAACGCGCCGCGGGACCGCTAGATAGGTAGCGACACCAGGCGCGCACGTCCGGTGGAGCGGCGAACGACTCCTCCACGACGCTTCCAACTGGAAACCACCCAACATCTTCTGGTGCGCGTTCGCTGGACGACAGTTTGCCGCCAATTGGTGCGGCGCCGTAGACAAAACTCATGTGCTCGTGGCCTGGGCCGTCGCCGTAAATTCTCAGAGCAAGTGGTTGCACCATCGGCGTTTCGCAGGGAAATGGCGCCGGCGGCAGCCCAAAGTCGACAATGCGGATGGCGATGCCAGTTTCTTCGGCAACTTCTCTGATTGCAGCAACATCTGGCCGCTCATTTTCCTCCACGTGGCCGCCGGGAGGTATCCAGAGATGCGATTTGCGGTGCCGCACAAATAGGAACATGCCATTCTTACGGTCAAAAACGTATGCCGAGGCGCAGAAATGGCGCACAGTTCCGTCAGCTGCGCCGCCCGCCATTCGATCCCCGCCGCCTACCTGGATGTCGCCTACGCCCATGCTGTGGGCGGATTTGTCCCAGTCACAAACTCCAGTCAATACTTTTATTGTGGGTCTCCTGTCGATAAAATTTAAATAGCGCAGTTTGTGCATCTTAGCAGGTGAGCCAAAATTTTTTTTTAAAAAAAACTTTACTTAACTCCGCAGCTGCAGCAAAATCCACTCGTGATGGCAAACTTAGAGAACATCCGGCGTCGATTGACAAACGCCCTCCGACACTTAGGCGTCGCGGCATTCCTCCTGGCATCGGGAAGTGCCTACGGTGATCTTCCGGAACTGCAAGGCGACGTGAATATCACACGCGAAAACGTCGACGGCTCACCGCCATCTTTTCCTGACGGTGTCACTGCGACCGGTCGAGCGTACATCACGGAAGCCGGCGATGCCACACTAAATCTCACAAAACAGCCGATTTATGTCAGTGTATATACTAACGCGGATCATGCCCTCTATGGCGTGGCAGTTCTCAAGGGTACTGTGTATGAAGGGCTAACTCCAGGGTCAACGTTGGAGATCGGCAATGATCACCGACATCCATTCCTACCTCCTTTTGGTTTCTGGGATATCTACGTTGAAAACACTAATGGCAGCAACGCTGATGCGAGAGCGGCTGCCATTGATCTAAAAAATTTAAGTGGAAACAATGACGAGCCGGACGGAGAGAATGCCGTAGGTCCGATGTCGCTGAAATTTATCGGTACTGCTCCTACATATATCAGTGTTTCTGCATATTACGGAGGCGCTGCGGCCATTGGCAGTGCACGTGCGACCAATGGACTAGATGCTCAGCTGAATTTTTGGAATCTTGGCCACCCAAAAAGTGGATTTATTTCCGTTCGCAGCGGCAGTTCTGCCGTTGGCTATGGTCTTGCCTGGTCGAAGGATGCTGTCATTAGTTCAGTCAATAACTGGACAATTGGAGTCGATGATGCAACATCGTGCGACATTAGTGTTGTAGCTCAAGGCGGTGCGGCTGCCTATGGCATTGGATTTGCTGGCAATGGAGGTGCCACTACAGAAGCATCGTTTAATAACTGGATGATAGGTGATTCCGACACACGTAGTGTTTCGACCGTGTCTAGATCTCAAGCCGTAGCATACGGATTAGCATCAGCGACTGGCACCGTAGGTGGGTCATTCAATAACTTAAAAACCGGCAATTTTTACAGCAGTCTAGTAGGCGCCTATGGCGGCTTGTACGGACTTGGCGGTGCAGCCGCATTCGGCTACGGCGAAAATACGGTTAGTTCGCTAGTAAGTAATTCATTCAACGGATTTTCCGTCGGCGCATTTGATTTCAGCAAGGTTCGTGCGGTTGCGTTCAATGGATCGGCGGTCGGTTTCGGCTACGGCGGAAATCTTTTGGGTATCGGACTGTCGTCAGAAATTACGACAGTTGAAGATTCATTCAACAACGCCACGTTCGGCTACATTGATAGTGCGGACATCAAGGCCCAGGCGTTGTATGGCTATGCTTCGGTGTTTGGAGCGGCAAGCGTCTTCGGCGTGAAGGATTCGTTCAACAACTACACCTTCGGTGTAATTCGGGACAGTGCAATTTCTGCAATTTCATGGTCCTACGGTGCCGCCGCGGCAACCGCATTCGGCGGAGCCTATGTCACCGCTCCAGCTGGCGTAGCGCATGGCTATGGTCCAGGATATGTCAGCAATGATACAGATTCATTCAAAAACTGGAGCATCGAATTTAATGGCAGCAACGCCGTTGCGTCATTTGCCTTTTCTACAGTTGGTCCACACTTTGCCAGCGCGACGGCAGTCGGCGGATGGACAAACAAAGACATGCGCGTCTATTTTAGCGGTGATGGGCTGGATGAGCTGCCACTCGTAACTGTCGCCGGCGTGAAGGGTGCTTTTGTGCCGGGTTATGCTGACGGCAGGTTTTTTGTCACGGCGCAGCTCGGTGTAATCCAAGGGAATGGAGATGATAACAATGGCTGGGGTAAAGGCGTTGTTGAGAAGGAAGAGTCTTTCGGCTGGGCTAGGGCATTTTCGATGGGCGATGGATTTCAAATTAACGTTGGCCGCACGAGAGGTATGATTGCAGACTGGCAGGAAAATGCCGCAGCCGGCCATGAATCGATCGCAACCGATGAGTACGGCAACGTGCTCCGCAGCGGAGGATGGGAGGCTGAATTGTCAGCAGAAAATGGCGGCTACGCAAGCGGCCGTCCTGGAACGCTAAACATAATTGGCTCCATAGCCAGGTCGCCGCAGCTGGCGCTCAAAGACGTCAAGAGGGAGCCAGATGATACCATCATGCGCATTGACAGCGGTTGGACGGTGAATTGCTTTGGGCCAGTCAAAGACCTGAGGGCCATCGACCTTATCAGCGGGCGGCTGGTTATTTTGGGCAAGAATAACGACCTGATGTCTTTGTCCGATCCCAAGACGCAGATTGCGAATCAATATTGTATCAACGAGCTTGCCAATTCGGCGAGACAGCTTTCCACGAAGCTATCGTGCACAGTGCCTGGAGTCTCTGCTCCAACCGATGAATACATTGGAGACCGCTACGATGCCGCCACCTACCAAGGAAGAATTGGCTTCGTTGACGTCAACTACGAGCAATACCCCATAGCCGGTTCGCTTCGCGTTTACGCTGGAGATACGCTCAGGTTTCACGCGTCAACGGAAAGACTGAATAT
>JAITDL010000029.1 GCA_031282565.1 Puniceicoccales bacterium | reverse complement strand
GAAGCGGGTCATAGACATGTGCAGGATGATCTCGTGCAATTGACTCAAAGGCATACTGCTCGCTCCATAGAGTTGAAAGGATCCTGCGCGAAATGCCAGTGATTGCGTCAACTGCAGCGTTAATTCTTTCGGACGAAGCTGTGCATATCAACTCGCCGTTATCGCTGAGAGTGATGGTACAAAGAAAACTATTGCATTCAAATTCAAAGTTGGGCGTTGAGGCCACGAGCAGAAAATAAGCTACTTCAGGCTGACGTGAAAGATGGCAAATTATTGTTCCCACACCGTCTACAATTATGTCTCCGATTGGTTTTTTCACTCTTTCGAGTAGAGTATGATGTGTGGTGTTGATTTTAAAACCATTATGTGACGGACGACTTTCATCGACTGTAGCTTTTATTGCCGCATTCAATTCATCGATGGCTGCGCCTAGCTTGTTAAATTCTTTTCTGGCAATGACTTCTGGCGTTTTGTCGACGTCATGCGCGGCATCTGCAGTTTCTTCGCTGGAATTTACAGGATTGGCGCCATTCTGCGCAGCCCCATCTACTGACTGTGTGCCGGAACTTTCCGACGAAGCATTGCCTTGTAGTCCATGCTGATGAAGGGTGCCACCTAGCTCAGGGTCGGCCATCAGTTTTCTAAAGCGACTTTTGGGATTTCTATCAAGCTGCTCGAACAGGGTGGTGGCGAATTCAGTAACAAGCTTAACACGAATGAAATATGTGAAAATCGCAACGATGAACGCAAAAATTGGCCAGTAGCCCTGCGCGGTCATTCTGCTGTAATTGCTCCAGAATGTCACTGTCTCCGGCGAAAAATGCATTTCAACTTTGTGCTTGCTGTCGATGTGGAGATTTTGACAAATCGCCGCTAATACACGGTCGACTGACGTACTGTCGCATTGGAGTGATTGCATCCCAAATACCGAGTAGAGTTCCTCCGGTTTTTCGATGTTGATCGGCGGAGTGCGTGTGATGGTAACTTTAACTGGCATACCCACGATTCTGTCACCATTGCGCAAGATTGTCGCTTTGTCGAGCAATATCTTTAATTGCCGCGGATAAAACCATCAGGCGAGCTGGAAATGGCTCAAATTCTCATTTCATCGACTCATGCATCGTCATCGGCGTCATCTACATTTTCTTCTGTGCTGCATATTACAGAATCTGGAGCAAGTTCAACTTCTTCCTCTTCTTCTTCTTCTTCCACTGGACCCAAACATTCAGGTATAGCATCACCGCCGACTCTGTCTTCTTCTTTAACTGGAGCAAGTTCAGCTTCCTCTTCTTCTTCCACTGGACCCCAACATTCAAGTTCCGCTTCTTCCTCTTCTTCAAAGAACGGTTCGAGCTCGACGCAGCCGTCGGCATTTTCCGCAGTGATGCTATTGTTGAGTATTTTCATGACACCACCAATGCCGCCATTGCCGTATGCCTCACTTAGGTGATGATCTGTTTCTATGAAGCTTATAAAATCATCTGGAGAGATGTCGTCTTTGCCTGCATGTTTTTGAATCGCTCCAAGAGCGTGCGGATTGAAGTATGAAACATGTCCATTGGACTCCACAATGAAGGCTTCGTTTTTGTCCGTAAAATTAATTGTAAAACCTAGTCTGTCCACCGTCAAAGTGTCCATGTTAGGCTGTGCCAGTCAATTTTTTTTACGTTGCATTGGAGCATCAACATTCGATGCGCTTTCATGCGATGGCCTTACGCTGCGAAAAATATTCAATCGCCGTCTGCCGCTGGCTGGACGGAACCCTCTCCCGGTGGCTCAACTGCATCTTCATCGTACTCACCTCTCCTAATATCTTCAGCTAAAGTCAATAACGCTGTTTGGTCGGTCTCAGGTGTTCTTTTGTCGTGCGCTATCATCTCAAACATTCCAGCAGCGCATGGAAGTAAGTCATAATAGTAATTAAGCATATATTTGCCGTCGTCGCTGGTATGATAAAAAAAAGTATCCCTCAATTTTCGGCACAGCATGGCAATGCGTTCACTATCTAGCATTGATTTATTTAGCGGTTTTAGCGCGGCTATGAGCGTTTCATAGACAATGCCATTTGGCCTAAATGCAATTGAGCAATCAGGCTTCCTGACTTCAGCTGTCTTTATTCCGACGCCCAACACCCTTACCTTGATGCCTCTGCCGTCAGAAACGTAGGTTGATTTTTCGCCACCAGCAGCTGTCACGATCTGCGCACCTGTGCTGTCGAAAATGTCTTTAGTGCCGAAATGCTTCGTAAGACTGTCGGTGGAAAAAAAGTTACGTTGAAGCGAATAAGCGTCACGAAACCAGAACGCGTAGGAGGCCTTCGCATCTCCAACGCGCAGCATTTTACTGAATTCTAGCCATGCGTCAAATGTTACATCCCTCCCGCTAACTACAAGTTTACACAAATTATTTTCGCCAAGGTCTCTGGTATATTCATGTTTGTATTGCATCGCGCAGGCAATGATGTAGTGCAATGTTGGCGAAGGGCAAATTGGCCGCCCGCTTCTGATTGGTTCAAAGCTAAAAGTTTCACCGGCGCATAACTGCACAACTAATTCACTGAATGCATTGGCAATGTCAATGGTGATAGTAGGTGAAAGATCTAGGTTCACCCAACGCTCTACCGTTTCGTCTCCATCTTTACGCCACCCCGTCAATTTCAAGTTTTCAAAATCCACCGCAGTGAATAGTAGAACGTAGTACGCCAGAGGCTCGTACAAAGAAAATGCGTCGACTGTGAGTGGTTTGCTAGCCACTACTAACGCATCTAAAATTTCTTTAGCGCCAACGAGACATTTAAGATATTCAAAGATACTGTCGCACAGCGTGATATTTTGCTCGTCTGCTAGGCGATTAATTTCATCGACTGCGTCGCCAATGAGCTCCGATAGGGCTTTAACCTGCGCAATGCCAGCTCCAGTGGCTGCAGCTGCCGGCGGAGGAGAATCGCTCGACGGAGCGTCATCAACTGCATCTTCACTAGCATCGGATGTTGTCGACGAAGAATCATCCTTAGTTGGAAGTGCTGGAGGTGGATTGGCGACGACTAGTGCTACCGCCGGAACGATTTGAGGAAGAGGTGTTGGAGATGGATCGTCGCCCGATTGTTGTTCGCCGCCGGCTGTTGCCGCCTGCAATATCGATGCAGTTGAAGCGCCAGATGGCCGAGTGTGAAGGAGATGTGAGTCGCCGCCAGCCGCGCCTCCAGGTCCGCCCGTGCCACCGCCGGACGGCGACGAATTTTTTCCATGGCCGTTCAGGAGTAGCGCGGCGACGAACTCGATAACCAGCCTAGTGCGAAAGAAGTAGGTGAAAATTGCGCCGATGAATGCAAAAATTGGCCAGTAGCCCTGCGCGATCATCCTGTAGTAGTTATGCCAAAAAGTAACCGGGTTTTTCTTGAAATATTTTACAATTGAATTGTGACAGGTGATATTATGCTGCGTCTTCCACAATTGGACACTAATATTTGTTGAAGTATTTCCAGTAAATACTCCTGGGATTGCGGATGGATTTTTAACGCCAACTAATCCACTCATGGGACCAATGTATGTGCTAAATTTGAATTTTGTCGAGCGCCATTTTCAAGCGCCAATTGCTGCTTGCCATGTTGCGATATTTTAACAAACGTAGCGGCTTTACACTGCGAAAAATATTCAACCGCAATCGCCGCAATCGCTGTAATATGATTCGCTGTCGGACGGTGATTTGATTGGTGCAATTGTTTGCGGTTTAGGTTCCGCCAGCGATGAAGACGATGAGGACTCGGAATCGTCTTCCGATGAGTAGACCGGCGCAGTGCCGCTTGCTGCCGCCGCGTTTGGTTTTGGATTGCTGTATCCGCCATTTCTAATGTCGGCAGCTAAGCGCAATAGCTCTTCTTTGCCACCGTCAGGTGTTCTCGGATTGTTTGCGATAGCAGTAAGCATTTCGGCGGCGTATGGACATAGGTCAAGGTCGACGCGCAACGTAAATTCGTTAGTCGACGTCTTCGTTTCATGCGATTTATCTCTACTGGCAACGGCACCGTCGCCGTCGTCGCTGGCGTCGCTGCTAAAGTCGTCGTCGTCGCTGCTGCTGCTGGGTCTAGCAAAAAAAGCATCCCTCAATTTTTTGCACATAGAAATGAGGTCGTCACTGTCGAACTCTTGGGTATTTCCCGATTCAAATTCTAACGCAGCGATAAATGTTTCATAGACAATGCCATTCGGCCTAAATGCAACTGAGCAATCAGGCTTTCCAGTTTCTGTCGGTTGAGTCGTTGTGACGTTCAGCACTCTTATTTTGCTGCCTTTATCATCGGTGACGAAAATTAATTCTTCGCCGTCGGCACCATACTCAGTGATCGCGCCAGTGCGGTCGAAAATATCTTTGGTGTCAAAAATGCCCATAAGTTTAGCGCTAGAAAAAAAATCAAAAACCAAAAAACTATCGCGAAACCAGGCAGTGCATGAGGCTTCCGCATCTCCCATGCGCAGCATCTTGCGGAATTCTAGCTGCACATCAAACTGTACAACTTTCCCATCGAATATAAGTTTGCACGGCCGATTTTCGTCAAATCGAAAGTAATCTCCATGTTGCATTGTGCGGGCAAATATGGAATACAATGCCGACGGAGTACAAACAGGTTGCCCGCTTCTAATTGGCCCATAACTAAAAGCCTCGTCACCGCATGCCCGCAAAATTAATTCTCTGGCTGCACAGGCAATGTTGGCTGTGATAGTTGGCGTAAGACCTGTGATCTGGACTCGATGCCGCTGTGCATCTGCTCCGCCTTTAGTGCAGGTCCCAGTAAAGATACAGCTTTCAAAACCATCTGTTGTGAACAGCAGTAAGTAATATGCTAAACTAGGATGCAAAGAAGATGCGCTGATTGCTCTAGCTCCTAGTAGCATGTAGAGATCTTCCTTAGCGCGAATGAGGCATTCGAAATACCCGATTTCACACAGCTCGACATCTTGCTCGTCTGCTAGGCGATTAATTTCATCAATTGCAGCGCCAATGAGCTCCGATAGGGCTTTAACCTGCGCAATGCCAGCTCCAGTGACTGCAGCTGCCGGCGGAGGAGAATCGCTCGACGAAGCGTCATCAACCAGACCATCTTGAACCACATCTGATGCATCTTCACCAGCATCGGATGTGGTCGACGAAGAATCACCCACAGGAGGAAATTCTGGATGTGGGTTGGCGACGACTAGTGCTACCGCCGGAACGATTTGAGGAAGAGGTGTTGGAGATGGATCGTCGTTCGATCGTTGTTCGCCGCCGGCTGTCGCCGCCTGCAATATCGATGCAGTTGAAGTGCCAGATGGCCGAGTGTGAAGGAGATGTGAGTCGCCGCCAGCCGCGCCTCCAGGTCCGCCCGTGCCACCGCCGGACGGCGACGAATTTTTTCCATGGTCGCTCAGGAGTAGCGCGGCGACGAACTCGATAACCAACCTAGTGCGAAAGAAGTAGGTGAAAATTGCGCCGATGAATGCAAAAATTGGCCAGTAGCCCTGCGCGATCATCCTGTAGTAGTTATGCCAAAAAGTAACCGGGTTTTTCTTGAAATATCTTGCAACGGAATCGCGGTCGGTGATGTCATATTTTACTTTCAATTGCAGAATATCAACTTTCGTTGAAAGTTTTCCCGGTGGAACTTTGCCGCCAAACACTCCAGCCACAGCGGATGGATTTTTAACGCTAACTAATCCACCCATGGGACCAATGTATGTGCTAAATTTGAATTTTGTCGAGCGCCATTTTCAAGCGCCAATTGTCGCTTGCCATGTTGCGATATTTTAACAGACGCTGTGGCGCACTATCGATTGTGTGTGCAAATCATAAATCTATCAAATCCATTGAGATCTTTCACGATTTCGCAGCGGAATCCGACAGATTCTGCCAATGTCGCAAGTTCTGTGCCCTGGGAAATGCCCATCTCGACGGCGAGCGTTCCCATTGGAGTTAAATGGTTTGGAGCATCGGAAATAATCCTGCGCAGGGCATCGGAGCCATCTTTGCCGCCGCCAACTAGGGCAAGTTTTGGATCCCAGTGGCGCACTTCCGGTTCAGCGGTTGACCATTCATCTTCAGTTAGATATGGAGGGTTGGCAACGATCAAATCCCAGCTTCCGTCCAGCGATGAAAACCAGTCGCTGCGGCCGAATGAAACCCTGCCGCCCAAGCCGCATAATTTTTCGTTGCGCCTTGCAAGTTCGAGCGCTCGATCCGATATGTCGCAGGCTGCTAATGCTGCTCCGGTGAATGCGTTGCCGAGGGCAAGAATGCAGGCGCCGCCGCCTGTCCCAAGGTCAACTATCGATTTCGGAGGGTTTTTCGCGAATCGGCCAATGAGCATGTCAACGAGCATCTCAGTCTCCGGGCGCGGCACGAGTGCATCCCCTGTCACTGCCAACTCAATGCCGCAGAATGGAACAGTGCCAAGTATGTGCTGCAGCGGAATTCGACGGCAACGGAGTTCCATGGAGCTATCCCAGCGGCGGCGGCATTGGTCGCAAATTTCTCTCTCGTCAAGCAGCGGCAATTCGCTGCGGCGGACTCCCAACGCGGCCGCCAGAAGCCATTCCGCATTAACTCTCGGCGAGTCAACGCCTGCCATGCGCAGCCTGCGCTCACCCTCGTCTAGCATGGAGGAAAGTCCCAAATCACCGCATTTGCTGGCGCAAAAATTCAGAACCCGCAAGGCGAAACTTGCCCCAGCGCGCCACAGGCCAAGCATCTTATTCGCCCGCATGGATTTGCGATTTCTCCGTTAAAATTACATGCCGACGGGAGCGATATGTCTCGCACGGTGTGGCATTAGCTGCTGCGTGCGTTTGTCGGACTTGTCACCGCGATTGATTGCATTTACTTTCCAGCCTGTGACCTATCGGAGATTAGCTTTCCATCTTGTCTTGACAGTCCTGCTGGCGATGTTGCTCGACGAATGCATTGGTGCCGTGGGATTTTTCATTGGAACGGCCGGTCTGTTTCCGCAGGTAGCGTGGCTGTTTTTGCCGTTTCGGGCTGCGGCGTGCTGCGCGTTTCTATTTGGCTTATGTGTAGACGGCGCAAACACATGCACTTCGGCCGGCCTGTCAGCTTTTTTTGAGCTGGCCGCGGTTCTGCTTTTTCAGTGCATCGCCGGCCACCTGCGCTGGGACCCGCGCCTGCGTCTTTTTTGCGCCATCCCAATCGCTACGGCTGCCCACTGTCTAGTTCTCTCATCGGCAATTGCTTGGAATGTTACGCCGTCGGCTCTTGCGATTTCATGGTCAGTGCAAAGTGCGTTTAATTGCATGGCGTGGAGAGTGTTCTTTTGGAAGAATTACCATCGTCGTTGAGCTAAGTGCCACGGCCAAGCGGATCTAGAACTCGCCGCCGACGCGCAAGTTGAAGCCGAATCCTCTTTTGGAGCCGACGCTGGCGCGGATGGAGAAGTCAACGAAAACCGTTGATGGCGAGTAACTTATGCCAAGCTGGCCC
>JAITDL010000076.1 GCA_031282565.1 Puniceicoccales bacterium | reverse complement strand
GTCTATGCGTATCACGTTGTCCTCATTGCCGAACATGTATTTCGCTAACTGCTTCGCTAGGAGAGTTTTGCCAACGCCAGTTGGGCCAAGAAAAAGGAATGACCCTATGGGCCTGCTTGGGTCATGGATCTGTGCCTGCGATCGCCGTATGGCTCTGGCCAATGCGCAGATGGCGTCGTCCTGGCCTATGACTATGTTGCTGAGATTTTCTTTCAGATCTGAAAAGCGCTGCCCACCACCCCTGCTGAGGAAGTCCACTGGAATTTTCGCCAACCTGCTCACTACGAATCTCACGTCGTCAACGGTCACCACCGACTCCTTGAGGCCGCGCTCATTTTTCCATTTGGCCAGCATAGTGTCGTAGCGCGTTCCCAGGCGACGTTCTTCGTCGCGCATGGAGGCGGCCAGTTCAAATTTTTGGTTTCCGGCGGCTTCCAGTTTTTTCTTCCGACACAGGTCGCGCCGCTTGCGCAAATCTTCCAGTTTCTCAGGCACCTTCATTTCACGCAGCTTCACAAGGGCGCCGGCCTCGTCCATGACGTCGATGGCCTTGTCTGGCAATTGCCTATCGCCGACATACTTAAATGAAAGCCTCACCGCCGCCTCGAGAGTTCCATCGGCGTAGACGACGCCGTGGTGCTCCTCGTATTTTTCCTTTATGCCGCGCAAGATAGCTACGGTGCCGTCGCAGTCGGTCTCGTAGACGGCAATTGGCTGGAAACGCCGCTCCAGCGCCGGATCCTTCTCGATGAATTTTCGATACTCGTCAAATGTTGTAGCGCCAATGCATTGCATCTCGCCACGCGACAGTGCCGGCTTGAGGATATTTGCCGCATCCATGGAACCGTCGCCATTGCCAGCGCCGACGATGGTGTGTATTTCGTCCAAAAAGATAATGATCTCCTTCCGGTCCTGCAGCTCAGCCATGACAGCCTTTAGCCGCTCCTCAAACTGTCCTCGGAATTTCGTCCCGGCCACCATCAGTGGCAGATCAAGGGCGTATATCTGCTTGCCCTGCAACAACTCTGGCACGTCTCCCTTTACAATTGCCTGGGCTAACCCCTCGACTATGGCAGTCTTTCCGACGCCGGCATCGCCCAGCAGCACCGGATTGTTTTTCGTTCGGCGGCAAAGAATTTGCATGCAGCGCTCCGTTTCATCGCTGCGGCCTATGATCGGATCAAGTTTGCCTCCGCGCGCAGCTTCCGTTAGATTGCTCGCAAATGTGGAAAGGGCGTCCAGTGGCCGTGTGGCTGCAACATCCTCAGCCACCGCACTATTTCCCTTAAAATAGCTGGTTGTATTTGCTTCTTCTTCGTCCTCACCGAGGAGCTCAGGAATTTCTTCGCGGCATGCTGCCGCTTCCAGGCCCAACTCCCGCAGTACTTTACCGGCCATGCCCTCAGATTCCCGCAGAAATCCAAGCAAAAGATGCTCCGTACCAATGAATTCATGGCCGAACGCGTGCGATTCCGCGGCAGCCAGCAGGACAACGGCACGGGCGTCTGGAGCTATTTCCATGGCCGCGGCGCCGTGTATGTCACATTGCAGCTCGATATTCTTGTCTCGGCTGCCCCAGATTTGCTTCAGTACCGCCTCGCGCACGTGATCTGCGGAAATGCCAAAGGCGCCCAGTATGTCGATGGCAGTGCTTTCAGGTAACTTCAACATTGCCAACAGCAAATGCTCGGAACGCACAACTCCGTGCTGCAGGCGTGCAGCCTCTTCGCGGGCGCCGTTTAACACCTTCTGAACCCTTGGGCTAAAACGATGCATGGCATCCATAGTCCAACACCTAATGCTTTTTTCTCGAAAGGCGACACAAAATGCAGCGCACATCCGCTAAACCGCCTAGACAAGAAAGCAAAATGCCATGATTGCCGTTGGCAATGCGGCTGATAGGAATAATTTAAATGGAGACACTCCAGAAGAGAAGTAGTTCTTCAGCAATGCCTGGCCCGCTGGGTTTGGCGCATTGGCTATGACCGTAAGTCCTCCACTGCAAACTGCTCCACTCACAACTGCATTTTGCAGTGCGCAATTGCCATGGAACGATGGCACCATTGAGGTGAGGTAGGTCACTGCGGCGTTGTCATTGAAAGAGGAAAGAGATGCGGCCATGGCGAAAAGCGCCAACGGTTTAAGGCCCATGAGCAGCGGCTCCATCCACCACCCCTGCATGCCGCCGTGGATGGCAAGTCCGGCGAGGAAAATTCCAACGAAGGTCGATTCCCTGAGGCGCAATTTGCTCTGATGGCGAGATGTGCACCGCGAAAAAACCAAAAACACCGCGAAGCCGCCGATCACATTGGTCGGACTATGCAGGCTGCACACTATCCAGATCATGAAGGCAATGTGGCAAATTATCACCCACGGCGGACATCTTCGGCCAACCACATCGGCCGTGGCGGCGCACTTCAGCTTGGCCAATTCCCTCCGGAAAATGATTCCGTAGGTAGCCGTCGCAAAAATAATGCCGCAAATTGCACGGATGCCGATGTTCATAAATACATAAGCCGTAGTCCACTGCCAGCGACCTGCGACCATTAGAATTGGAGGTGCAGCGAAGTGTGTCAGTGCGCCGCCGACGGAAATGTTCGCAAATAGCAATCCAAGAGTTCCGTAGGAAAGCCGCTCGGATGGCCCAAGCGGATAAAATTTCTTCGCCAGCAAAATGGCTGCGATGGTCATGGCAGCCGGCTCAGTTATGAGGGACCCAAGCGGCGGTGCGGCAAGCAAAATGGCGAACCACCAGGAGGTCGCAGTTCCTCCAAAAAATCTAGCAATCAAACTTAGAACTGTCTCAGCGATTTGCAAAATCGGCCGCGTGGACGCCACCGCCATTATGGCCACTATGAAAATCGGCTCCGCAAACGATATTTTCTCCACGTATTTTGCCAGTGAAGAAGGCCCATAAAAAATTGCAATGGAAGCCAGAGACGGCACCGCCCACATGGCAAACGGCAGTTCAATCTCTCCCAAAATGTGCCACAGTCGCGCGCGAAAGTCCAACAATCGCCGGCGCAGCGTGCGCCCAGGGTCAGTGCAAACATACATTTCCCGCAGGCGGTGAGACCTAGCGGTCAGCATGCCACCGAGAAATATGTGACCTATGGCGGCAATGAAAAACAATGTCACCAAACCATTCAATGGCACAGCTCTAAGTCGAAACAGTACAGTTTCAGCTATGGAGCCCCAAGAAGAATAGGCATGGGCTCCGGCCATCGTTTCATAGGCGGACAGTGGCAGTGGGAATTCTTCGCTTGACGCGCAAGATGCAGCCGCAAGCGGATTTGCAAATTGCAGAAGCAGCGCTGCAGTCGCTAACACATATCGCATAATCCGGCAAACGGCGGCCATGGGATCGAACGTTCCAAATCATTGGCGAATCGCAAGTAGAATTTTAGGCCGAGCAGCAATGGCCAATGTTACCTGACCCATCTAATGCGTTCAATCAGCCACCTATCGTCTGCAGTGCGCTGCACAATCGCCTCCAAAATTGCCGCTATGGGATTCGATTCGCTGCCGTCGGAACTGTCTCCATAGGCTCGAATTAGGAAAGTATCTCCGCGCACCGTAAGGCTATTTCCAAAAAATTGCAGCAGATCGGCCTGGCTCAAGTCTGCTGGACACAGGGTGTTTGCATCACCGGATGCACATTCTCCATCGAACCAGGAAACCGACCCGTGCAGGTTTGCCGCATCCAGCCGCGAAAATTTGCGCAGCCCAGTCTTCTCTATGGCCCTCTGCAGAAGGCCGCAGCGACTTGCTGGATCGGAACTATCTCCGGGATGTCTATTTACAAATTCTGCAAGCGAGGCAAAAGGCCCATGGCCACGCACTTCGGCTACAATCTGCTCCGCAAGTCTGTCCAAATCGTTGGAGTCCAATCGGCAAAGTCCGGCGCAGCCGGCGATTCCAAAAGTTTGCTTGCCGTGCCGTGGCAGGTAGTAGGTCCCGCTGGCGCCGTCAAATGGCATGGAGCGAAGGAAAATTTTCCACGCATGCGCCGATGCGCCATTCACATTTATGGCACCGCAATTCACCAAACACCTTGCCAATTCGTCGCATGGAGTGCCGCCACCAATTGGTTCAACGGCTTCGCAGTGGGTGTAGGTTGCAAGAGTACCGTCGCCGCGGTCTTCGAAACCTCCAATGAAGTAATTGTCGTAGAGAGCGCAGTTCGCAAGGTGGGACCCATCCCATAGCATTTCGCCGGTAAAGTATTCATATGTGCTTGCCGTGCTGTGCCATGTGCTGTTGCGCGGAAGGAGTGGTGGCGCCCAAGAATTTCCAACGGCATAGGCCGGATGGTAGGAAAAAGGAAAAAGATTCACGTGCTGCAGCGCGCCAATGCTGAAAAATTTACGCGGGACTTCGAAGAGTACGGCGGACTCATCTCCGCCGAAAAATTGCGGAAGAACCTGACTAATTGGCGTCATAGGTTCCGTTGAAAAATCTTTATGTACCACACTCCAAGATGGGTAGGTGCGAAAATTTTCCGTGCCCCTATCCACCAAAATGTTTACGAACGTTTCTCTGGCGCTGCGGCGCACCTGTGAAGCCCGCGGATTGTAATCGGCGAGCCAGCGCGGCGATTGTCCGGAACCAACCCGAACAGTGGCAGCCATTTGGAAAATTGGATGGAGATTTCCATCGTCTGAGATTGGAGTTAGCTCATCGGCGGTCGGAAGATCATCAACGAAATCTTCAACCTCCTGCAGCAGCGATTGCGTCTCGCCGTCTTTCAGCCGCAACGCCATGCCGTCCCAACGTGAACGCTTGTCTGGACCTGGGTCAACGAGACGGCCAATTGAAATCGTCTGCCGGCGGTCAATGGCAATTGGCGCTATCCAACATCCATCCGTTGCCGTCGAAAAAACGCCGTCGCAGGGGTTGCCAACTATGAATTCGTAGTATGTTGCCGGAGAAAAAAATAAAACTTGTCCAGGCGCGAATGCCGCGGTGAAAGTGCCAGTGAACATGGATCCCCCGGCCGGGTCGCCGATGGGGACTTTCATCGCATTGCCATTGCCAATCTGAAGCTGCAGTGCCGGCTTCGAGCTGAGTCCACTATTCCAACGATTCTCGTCGACGTCCGACCTCCACTCGAATGCGTAGCTGTGCGCTTCAATTGGTTCCGCAAGAGGGTTCCACAGCGCGAATTGTGGCCTGAAAACTAGCTCGACAATGCCTTCGCCAGCCGGACCCGACACGATGCGCGCAGAAATGGAAAGCCAAGCTCCACACAGAACCGGATGAATTCCGTATGTTTTTTGTATTTCATGGCCGTGGAGAGAGTTCGGCAGCGAAGAAAGTTTGCAGCTGCAGCCATAGCCGGGAGCATTGAGCATGCGGAAAAGCGGTCCGCCACCGCTGAATTTGAGCGCACCACTTGGTGAAATTCCATTGGCAGCGGCGAGATAGGATGCCAGCAGATCCAGCGTTGGCGGTGGCTGCGGAAGGTTTTCATTTCCAGGAAACAAATATGTGCCTGGAACAAAATTCCCTGGACGCAATTTCCAGTTAAGATCCACGGGACA
>JAITDL010000039.1 GCA_031282565.1 Puniceicoccales bacterium | reverse complement strand
TGCTGACCGACTTTAAAAAGTTTGTGGCAGTTGCCAACTCCTGCTGGCAAAAGTTTATAAATCTTTGCATGTCGCTTGTCAACCTCGATGTCTCCGAGGAAACTTGGTCCGAATATATGCGCAAAATATCCGTCCAGCAATTGATGTGCGGGCAAGCTAGACGCACCTCGGCAGCAACCGCAGCATCGGACATGTCCAACAGGTAATCCTTTGCGTCGCTAAGGCTGTTCGTAAAATCACTTCCCGGCGTAAAATTTTCCGGAGCCTTTGGCAGGGGCCAAAAATCTAATATTCCATCTGGACTTCCTTTTAGAGTCAAAGGATCAACCCAGACATGCTCCACGTCGTAGGATAGGTCGTACGTGGGCCTCACATTAAAATGCGTGTCGTTGCCATATTCTATCTTCGAAATCATAAAGTTTTTCCCTCCGTGCGGCGTTCTCTTGCTGAAACAAAGCTGAAATCTTGGTTTGTTTTCGTCTTCTTCGTTGCGAGCTATTTTCGTCAACATTTCCCTAAACCAATCGGAGAAGCCATCACGCGTCCCATTGAAACAGTCCGGCGGCAGAAGCCCAACCTCCTCGCCGCCCTGCATCCATTTTGCATTGCACATTGTTTTCGCCACCATGCGCTCAAAGTCTCTGTCCGATCGAGGACTTGTTTCGCCGTAGTCAGCGGTGAAAATTCTCACGGAATAGTCCGGCACAGCAATGGAACTATCAAAGTGCGACGAAACTTGCTTATACTGCGGCGCAGCATCCTCTTTGCCTTTATCTTTCGGAATAGACTCGTAGATGATGTACTGATCTTCGCTGTTGCCGTTAATTGTGAGATGTTTTTTATGGAATTCGTCGAAATACATGCAATCGGCGGAGTCACCGTGGTTCGTCTCCGGAAATCCCTCGACCCCAATAAATGTTTTGGTTCCGTTAGCACTATTCGCACCGTTTGCCCTAAGGCGCGGATCAAATGCAAACTGACGAACTCTCTTAGCTCCAAGGTATGCGCTTGCAGAGCACGGGACGCTGTCGTCGTTGACCTCTCGCCAATAGGCTCCATCATAGTGGCTGGGAATGCAAACGTCTGCCAGCCCATCCATCGATTGCGGAAGTGCCTCGTGCCACCCCGGTGGCGTAAATCCAATATTCAGACTGCCTTCTCCAACATTATACCCATCAATTCGTATCTTCGCTGCATTCCCAGGATCCATAGAAATATTAATTCCATCCAATCTATCTGGAAATCCGTCGTAGTAAAATCCATTATTGGCCCCTTTCATGTACCTACGAATTGTCTCAGCCATTCGTTGATCCTCGAAATTCGTCGGACCATCCGAATCAATGAGGTTGTAGGCAATGGAATCGATCTCACCGTCGATGAACATTCTGCCTTTGGGTCCAGAAACACTTTTCTGTGCAATTTCCACGATCGCAGGAGTGCGATAGCGCAAAATAACGGTCAATAGCTTTGAAACGCAGCCGATGAATTTACTCTCGTCAACATCACTCCACCGGGCGACATTTCTCAGGCAAGTATTTATTTCATCAAGTGCAGCTCTAAGCGATCCATCCGTGTTACTAAAATTCATAGCGGATGTCCCAGAGAAAGTACGAAAAAATAAATCCTTCGCATTATCGTCTGTACCATCAAATGCGCCACCTATTTTACGAAGAACGATTTCACGCGGATAAGATTTGTAGATTTCCCCCATGTCATCATCATCAACAGTCAGTGCTTTTTCGGCGAACTTGTTCCACTCCGCTATGATCCCGCAAACTTTGTAGTCAGGATCCATATTTCTGCCGAATATATTCTTCTGCGTTAATATGTAGTTAAGCAGTGAAGACCTAAGCATTTTTTTTGCATCGTCAGCACTGCGCTTGACGTTGTGTGCCGCGCTAACGCGCGGGTACCTCACGACCCCTGCGTCGTCATTGCCGGTAAACAGACCATAGTGATGCAGCAATGCCGAAAAGTTACTCCATGACATAAACAGTTCCGCTATGAAATCTTTCTCGGCGCTTGGCTGCACGGCATTGTCGTCAAGTGATTCCACTAGGGTTTTATAGTGCTCCACTATGCTTCTAGCTGCATCACCTGAGCTCGTACCAGCTAGCGACGTTTCATCGAGCAATTTCCTTTCCGCGAGGAACATCATTACGCGTTTTGAAACCGATGCAGCGTGCATGTTAGAGACGCCACCAGTCGCCGAATCGGCAATCTGCGAGTCAAATTTGGTTAATTCATACTTTAGAGCATTAAGCCATTTGCAGATGCTATTAATTTTTTCAATTTCAGCGTTGCACACGGCGATGTCGCGCATTCGTATCATCGCCATACGCAGCTGGATGCAGCTCACGGAATAGGCCACAGCTGCAACGCGAAATGCTAGATCGCTATAGGGAGAAAGCGGACCGTAGCTCACCGGAGCGCTTTTCTCCAGTATTTTCTTTGCGTCGAGCTTGACCAAATCGTAAATGGATACGTACCGCTTGCTCTCGTCCAGCGAAGTGTCGGTGCTCTTCAGATATAGTTCCGATGAGTCGAAATACTTATCATTTATGGTGCACACTTTCACATACTGTAAACTGCCGACGTCGCGGCTATAGAGCACAAAATTGCTGCCATCGTTTTCATAGTGACTGCTGCGCATGCCATCTTTTGTGGCGATTGCGCTATCGTACGCGTAAACATCGTCGCCATTAAAACTATCACTTACGGCGATCATCGCACGTATGGCATCGCCGTCTATGTGCCGCTCAGATGAAGAAAAAACATCTTTAAATGTCTCACCAAGACTTAAAACCAGCGGATGAGTCGACCGCTGCACTGCCGGCAATTCTCCCATGATCATTCCTCACTTTATCTTCGACACGGCGCCGAGACGTGTTCTATTTATAGCCTGCACAAGAGACGAAGCCGTCGAAATTGGCTGCTGAGATTCCTGCTGCACCTGCCGCAGCTGTGAACTCCTAGTGCTGTTGTCGTTGGAGATGCGATCAGCGTACATGCGGACGGAATCGGAGATCGCGAGCAACCTATTTATTGGGAAGGCGACATCCTTGGTTTTTTCTCCAATGCGCGCAAGTATGCATTCGGCATATGGATTTTTGTGGAGCAATTTCGCATTGGCCGCATACCACTTTTCAGTATCTCCAACGATAGGCCAAAAATCACCATTTTTGCGCTCCACATTCCAAATCGAAGCATCATTAAATGTGCCATTCCCCTTTAGCGGCGTCCTGGCAAAGTTAAGTGGCGCCACATTAACCGCTGCACCGCCATGAAATGAATTACTATCGGATGTGGACGCCGACCAATCAACACTCACACTTAGCTCGTTACTTGTTTTAGGTATCATGTAGCGCAGTTGCACATCATCGACAATAAACCGACTCCCCCCATCAACGGAACCGTCATCAAATTTGATTGTAAACATTGTGACGTAGCGGTCAAGACCACCAATGCCGCGATTATTGTACAATTTCCCAAGGAAAAACCTTTTGAATTCGTCGGAGAAAACTGTTGCGCCATCGCCATCTCGAGCAAAACACGGCATCGGCATGAACGGTTGATTGCCGCATCGCCTAGACAGTATTCCACATAGACCAACTTCAAATTCCTTTTCGCTCTTTGGCGGCTTCTCTCCATACCAGCGCACGGAGAAATCCGGCGCAGGGCTATCAGTCTTGGGCCCAACAGTTTTCTTTTCACTGCCATTGCCATTGTCGCCGCTCTTGGAAATGGTGTAGTCACCCTCGGAGCGATCTGCATGTTGGAAATTGCACATCCCGGAATATTTAAGCACAGGACTCTCCTTCGTCGATGAGTCGGCTTCAACCACATCGCCGAAGTAGTGAAAAAAGGCACAATTTTCATTGTGGTCATCTCCTTCACCGTCGTGCCGCTTGCCGTCCCACCGATTTCCATGCCAATTAATAATTTGCCCCAGCGAATTGCGGAGTCTCGGATCGAACACCCAATGATCGCCAACGCCTATCACGGCCTTTATGGGGTTTTCATCAATTGTTGAGGCCCTGCGCCAATATATTGGATTGTATGGATCTAAAACTGCCTCTTCCGGATATGCTCCCAAAGCAATCGCCGCTTTCCCGCCAACGAATAATCTCTCCGCATCAGTTTCTTTCTGGAAAACAGTTTCCTTCAGAAAAAGATCCGTATGGCGCACCAGTGCATTAAGCAGTGTCCATGCCCTGAAAGACTCAACGGGCGAATAGCTATCTTCCCTATGGCGAATTACAGCATTTACCGCATTGACAATTTCGACTTCCTTGGCGCTCGTTGCCGCATCGGAACTAGATTTCTCGCTAATTGGCAGCAAATCCCTCTCCACTAGAAACGACCACACTTCAGGAGGCAGAGACGCGTAGTTCCTTTCATTGTCGCCACTGCACATCGAATCAGCCATGGAAACGACGCTTTGCACATCTTTTAGAATGTCGGCAACGCGCTGTATGGCCCTCTGCTCAACGTCCGATGCATCGATGTCGCGAATGTACTGCTCCATCAGGCGATTCTGTCTGCAGCTGAGCGAATAGAGAACGGCTGTGGCGCGCGTGGTCAAATCGCGGTAGTCGACGCCTGGACGCGCCGCCGTGGACGGGTCGAACACCTTCCCAGCATCCAACCTGTATAGCGAATAGATGTTTACGTATGCATCGTCCTCGGTCTTCCCGTTTTTTATTTTTAAAAAGAGCGAGAGACTATCGGAAATGCGCTCGTCGAAATCCTTAATTTCGTAGTATTCTTCGCCCTTAGTTATGTCATCGCTAAATCTTTTGGTGTATATCCTATAGCCGCCACTGGGCAGCATTTCGTAGTAGGAACTGACCAGTAAATTCGGATCCGGCACGTAGAATTTATCACTGTGCTGAGCTCCACTGCCATCCTCCCACGAATAGGGATGGCTAAAGCTGTCGTCGAATTCAATGATGTCGAGCAGCGTCGCATAGTCGATGCACGTCCGCCCAAACAGCTTGCTGCCGAACGCAGATCGCAATGTTACAATTCCCGTTGCCATGTGCTCACCTCACGCTCATAGACGCATTTTCTTGAAGGCTCTCCTCCTAGCAAGCGAATTGCCATTGCCATCTCCGCCGCTGCTAGTGCCATCGTCATTTGGAAGATCGGAATCTCCTGGAATTTTCATGATGGATTTCTTGTACTCGGCGTGCCGCGCCGCCATCTCCTCCTCCATCTTCGCTATGGCCTCCTTCGCCTGGCGCCTGCTTTCCTCACTTAAAAATGGCGACTCGAGGAATATGTTGCGGCCAGAATCCAAGTCAGCGCCGAGGGACTTAAATAGATCCCGCATCTTATCAATGGCCTTCTTCGCTTCGGCAATCACGAGATTGTTTCTCTTGATTTGCTCCTGCAACTTTCTTGAAAACTCATCGCTATCGCCATCCATATTTTTTACCTCGAAATATTCCTAATCACCCTACAAAGCAAGTCAGCCGCTTCCTTTGTCATCGCCGACGTCAGAGTTATCGTCGGCTGCATCTCATTGTTCTTCATCGAAATCCGATCACTCGGAACACGCTGCTGACCATTTTTCATTTCGGTCGATGAACGCAATGAGTCTATGTTGGCGTTGAGGTCGTTTTGCACAACAAACACCCCATCCAGTTCCGTATCTTTTACAATTTCGCTTACCGGTTTATACACGGCACTATTCAAAGCGTCGAATTTATCAACAGATGTCGTCCAGTGCATATAAGACCATATAACTGGCTTGCCAGGGTTGGCCACAACGGAAAACTTTCCAAATGCAGTGTCGCTGGCAACTATTTTCTGCCCATCACTTTTTGCACTATACGCTCGTCCAGTGTCGTTTTGTGAAGTAGAATTCGCCACGACAATTGTTCCAGCTTTTCCATCGAAAGAAAAATATGGCCCAGGCACGTTGTCAACTTTAGCTTCATGGCATGACAGAAACTTAATAATTTTATTTTTGTCGTCGTTCAGGCGTCCATCCGCCTCTTTACCTGGTTTTCCATACCAGTCAAAATCCATAACCCAAAACTTGTCGGTTGCCTCGTCTTTTCCATCTGCCGGCAATTTTGCGCGGTTACACCACTGCGGGTGGCTCTTATCTGTCCTATTCCAACCCCAATTACTCCAATCGTCTTCCGGTCCTGCCTTGACAAATTCTATTTTGTCGTCGTTTAACTTTACGTAATAAATTGCCTGCAGTGCCGTCGAGTCAAGAGCACCTTTGCTCAAATATTCAACCTCCAACACAACTGGCTGCAGGCGGACGCCGACTATCATTTTTTCATCGGGCGACAGCAAACCGGCATTCAACATGGCATCGACGTTATCCTTTGGCATGAATGACGCAGCCCAAGTGTTTGTCGGATCAAGATTCACCAAAGACGCAAGGCATCCGGCATAGGCGTCGCGCAGCCGTTCGATTTCGGCATTAATATCGGACAATTCCCTTATGTACGCCATCATGCAATCCAACTGAGTGCGCATTCCCTGGAATGCAAATGCCAGCAAAATTGCCTGCGTTCCAAGCCCTTCTATGCCCATAGCTGTCGGCGTAAATAGCTGCGCGCGATGCACATATTTCCGTTCAGAACCGGACTCAAGACAGACATAGGTGCCGCCGTCAGAATTCGTCGTTTCCCTGCCGTAGCCGCCGTTGGCAAGAGGCGAATAAAATAAAACATTACCCTGGCCGTCACACCTGATCGATGGAGCAACTTTCCCTGGACCTGGCTGCAGGGCAGAAGTGAAATACTCCTTCACCAACTCGTCCGGATTCATGGCCATCATCTCCGGCGTGAGAACCTCGCGGTAAACGGAAAATGACCAGAGTGATATCGGCCCCTGGAATAATACCTCTGCCATTGTGGCCATTCTGATTCCTTTGCCGTGGGCTGTCAACCACTAAGAAACCAGGATTTTAGAAATTTTCGCAACCGGCGTTCAGACGGCTCCATCATTCGTCGGAAAATGTTTCCACGACAAGGTTGCGAATGGCTGCCAGCAGCGTATCCAGACTGGCATCGATGGTGCCGATTTCGGTTTCCATGATGCACGAATTTTTTTCAAGTCGGCCATCGGCGATCACTTCAACAAATCGCACTTCGCCGTCGCCGTCGGCCACAGTGGCATCGGATACGCCCTTTCTCGCAGCCGCCGCATCGTCGGGATGTACTTTCAATATGATCTTCTTCTGGTTTCTCACAACCGATAGGGCGTTGCGAACCAACTTTCTCATGCGCTCATCGTCCCCAAGCTCACCAACTATGCGCCGTATGGAGCGCATCACGATGTTTTGCACGGATTCTTCGAAGGCGACAAAATTAGCCATCTCCTTCTTGGCCAACTCAGCCATTCGGACTGCCATCTCCTTTTTGCCTTCGACGAGGCCGTCACCATAGCCCCTCTTTTTTTCCTCTTCCCGCGCCGCATCGGCCGAACCAACGATTTTTTTGGCCTCGGCATTTGCCGTGGCAACTATTTCCTTCGCCCGCTGAGTGGCTGCCGCTACGATGGCCACAGCTCTCTCTTCTGCGCTAGCGATCAACTCCTTGAACCCGCGAACTGTCAAAAATTCTTCGCTGCGGAGAACGCGCTTGGCGGCCACAATTGGTTCCTTTTGCCTATCTAAAATCCATATCATGACATTTACCTCAGTTGATCCTAGCACGCAGCCTCTCGACGAGATTCCACGCCTCCTCCAACGGCTCATCGGCCAGATCAATGGCCAATTTCCATCCGCTGCCCTCTGGAAATTTCAGCACAAATCGGCGCTTTACGTCCTTTGCCATCCCGTGGAGGCATGATGCAACGCACCATCGGCCCACGGTCGCAACTCTGCGCGGCAGCGATGCCGCCGGGATGTCTTTCCGTGACAGCCGTGCGATCTCATCGGCAAAAAACACAGTTTTGCGCAGCGCAAAGCCGTAGGCCTCATCTCCGATCGTCCCAAGGAGTGAATGGTGACTCCTATTGGTGACAACCACCTGGATTTCACTGGAACACACGAGCGCGCCGGCGATATTTACCAGGCGCTGCAATTTCAGTGGGTCGTCGTAGATGATTCGCTGCCGCTGCAGTAGCCTCGGCCCATTCCTGCTGGGGCTGTTCAGACGGTAAAATTCCAGCAACTTGCCGTTCATGGCGAGCCAGCCGCGTCTCGTTTCGGCAATGGTGCGCGCACAGGAGAAATTGCAGAAAATTTTCTCAAGGCGGGACCGATGCACATAGCTGGCAGGCTCATAGAGAAAGCGAAGGAAATTCATGCATTCGTCGCCGCCGTCTATTTCCCAGGCAACGCGCCATTCCTTGATTATTTCATCCCATTCCATGGCGCCACGACCCGCTCGATCAACTATGATGACTTACCCTCTTCATCTTCCTCGGTGTCGTCTTCGCCGCCGGAAGACTGACTCTCTTCAACTTCTTCTTCTTCTTTTTCAGCTGCAACCTTCTTCTTCTGCGGCGGCTCGCTTCTCTGCCGCTCGTCGCGACGGACGGCCAGGTAGTCAAAGAGAACCTTCGCACCGACAAAACCTCCAACGGCCGATGCCGCAGCCACGATCAGAATAAATCCCCAGAACGACCAAATGGATGCTCGAGTCATGCGCATTGACATCACGCTCACGAGTTCGTCGTCGCGCAGACCCTCGTCGGCTATGGCTGGCGTCGGGAAAAGCGCCACGGAAACCTTGTCGTAGGAAAGTCCTTCGATGCTATTTGCCACCAGCTGTTTAATGTCGCGAATTGAATCCTCTATGCTCGACCCGGGACGGTAGGTGACGAACACTGCCGCGGAAGATGGCGTAACGGCATCGGTGTAGGGATTGTTTTCCGGAAGGACGATATTTACCCTGGCCGTCACGACGCCGGCTATGTGGCTAACATTCTCCGCAAGATTTTCCGAAAGGGCGTACATAAACCGTGCCCTTTCCTCCGTTGGCGACGACACCAACCCTGATTTTTGAAAAACCTTTCCCAGCGTATTAAACTGGTCCTGGGGATAGCCGTAGTTGCTCAGCAAATCCACGGCCGACGCGAACTGATTCCCGGCAATCGTCACGGTCCACGTATTCTCAAGGCCAACCTGCTTCCCCACTGCCATGTTGCGCGCGCGGAGCAGCGCAATCATCTCATTTGCCTGCCGCTCAGACACATTCGAATAGAGCACAGCCTTTCCGCAGCCGGAACCAAAAATGGCCGTGGCACAGAGTAGACATCGTAACAGCTTTTTCGATTGAGCCATGGGAAACCCTTCGGAGCAGTAATTCTAGGAGCACGCACGGCCGTGTCAAAGGTTTTTCCGCTGGAGCCAAATAATTTTACTCAGCAGCCGGAAGCACGCACAAAAACTTTCCGGCGATGCGAATTGGTCCAGGCGGCGAATTCGTTGCAAATTCGCAAAACTTTGCTAAAATTCACCGATGGCAATCTCCCGCGTGAGTCATTTTACTTCCGGAGCACTGCACAGTTTCAACAAACAACTCGCTGCAACACTCACAGATAGCGAGCCAACCAATGTCCTAGTCCTAAACAAATACACTGGTAGGTCAACGAAATACATCGCGCTGGCTGCCGTGCGCAGGGCCGTGCGTAATTTATTGCTCAGCGGCGGCGACCCAGCCACTGGACCGCGAGCCCTCTTCACGCTCTCCAACATATTTACATTTGGCTCACGCACAAGGTTTATTTCCCTAATCGTTAGGGCACTAAGCGGTGATTCAGCCGCAATTTTGAAATTATCCGCATTTAACCATGGGGAACTCGAAAAATTCTTCGGAGAACACCTCGCCAGGCAAATCCATGCGGCAATTGGCTTGATGTCTGAAATAGTAGCGCATGGTCCGCTGCTCGGCGACGCACCGTCGAGCGGGAAATGGAAACTTAAATTCGACAAATTGTGCCGGAAAAGTTTCAAAATAAAAGACGGAGAAGACGCCAATCGGCAGAAAGTCAAAGTTGACGGCAAGCTTGTGCCGCTGGCGGATCTCATTTTGTCTAGAGCCATTGAGAAATGCGTCAGACTTCATCCGTCAACCGCAAAACTTCCACCAGCTGTGCCGCATATTCCGTCATACGATCTCATCAAATACTGCGACCTTGAAGACGTCATTGAGCCCCGCAGTAACTTTGACGTTAGCACAGAACATAGCGAGGAAGAATTGGCTCAATACGCCGAGTGGTGCAGCACGGTGAGAAATTTAACTGCCTGCGTGAATTCGCTGTGCGAAATGATAGTAATGGGTAATTACCTGGCTGCCCAACTCGAAATTCTGTTTACAAAAGTTGAAGCGAATGCTAAAGCTGCGCCAGTTTCGCCTAACCAAAGCGAATTTGATGCGGAAGTTAGAGCCGTTAGCTGCGACGAAATCGCCTCACTGGTTGGTAATGAAGAAATGCTTGGCACAAGCCCACTTGCGCGACTCGCATCATTTGCTGCCCGCAGCATCGGTGCCGGCGGCAGGAAGACCCAAGCGGCCAAAAGAACCGCAGAAGCCAAACTCACCAAAGAAATTGCTAAATTAGCAAAAAAGGCTAGGGCGAATATTGCAACTAAGAATGCAAAACAAATTGCGCACGCAATCGCAGATCAAATTCGCGCAAAAACATTCGCCGAATTCGAAGCGCACATCAAGGGCGCCGCTGAAATTGCAGACTTTGCGCCAACGGTCACCCTCCAAGTCCAACTTCCAGACAAAGAAAAACTTACGTTAGGAGAACTTTATAGCATATTTCAAGTTGAGCCGGATAGTAGCTGTGAGGCCATCGAAATTGAAAAACTAGCAGCCAAAGAATTTCTCGCCATTGCCGATGAACTCTGCAAGCCGTACGCAAAATGTATCGCCGACGAATGCAGGTCGCTAACACCTAGCGGATTCCCGCTGGATTATTGCCTTCGCCGTGAAGTTATTGCGGCAAGACGGAGGGCATCTCCGAACCAGCGCAGAATAGAATTCGTGAAAGAACTGGCATCCAACCCCATAAGCTTTCACGGCATTTTCCGGCAATGCCTAGCTTACTTCTACGAAGAATATTGCCCACTATATTTCGGAGCACTGGCCGTGCCAATTATGGACGGATTCCTGGAAGCATTCGGAAAACGAGTTAGTGTCAGATCAATGAAAGCTAGCTTTGACACTGTCATCCGTCGCCTGGAAAATGCTTTCATCGATCAGGTGTCACTGGGCGTGCCACCGTGCGAATTTACCTACCATCCAGCGAACCAAGGCGAGCCACATGCCAGCACAGCAACCAGCTTTGAGGCACATGAACTCCTACCATTGGCGCCGAGAGTGGGAAAAGCAGATATTTGCAAATGCCGGGCCGTAGTCGCACCGCTAGAGAATTTCATGCAGTTTGCCGTTGAAAATTTTATGCGGGTCGAATTTGCGGCGGCAATTGAAGCGCGCATGGAATTGCCAATGGCACACTTCGCTGCACTGCGCATTGCGGAAAGTTTCTCGCGGTTTAGCTGCTTCATAGACAACCCTGCACGATAATGATATGATTGATGAACTTGCGGCAACTGCGGCCCAGAAAAAAATAACACGGTTGCCGATGGAAATTATTTTACACTTTAGCCGGCGATACTTTGCCGTTCTAAAAAAAGTTTGACAGCAGCGGCCGACTAAATTCGAACGTATTTCCAATGCGGCGCACAGTAACACTTTTCGTAGCAAGTTTCAGTCTTTTGGGAACGCTCAGCGGCCAGGTTAGCGTGGCAAAAAATCTCGCCGACGATCTAACACGTAGAGCCTACGCAGTTTGTATCGGAGTTCCATACAATCCGGAGAATGACATATTCAACTGTTGGAACATTGAAACCATTGGGAGCGACGGAAATCTCGACGTCGCCGCCATTGCATTTTCGACAAATAGCTCCGGCGAAAATGCATATGCCGCAGCCATCGGCGCAGCCAAGAACGGCTCGCGAAATTTAGACGGCGGAATGAACTCTTTCAACGGGTGGAACTTCGGCGGCTTTGGATCTGGAAACCGCATAGCCGCATTCGCATGCGATGGATCCGATGAGCGCTACCCGTATTCGGCTCTAGTTGGCGCGGGGGAGATGCAGCGCGGTGATGGATCGTTTAACCGCTGGACCATAGGAAATTGCGGCTCCGGCAACTGGCTCGCAGCAGCCGGCGGCGACTCCTGTCTATTCGGCGTTGGCGAAAATCATGGAAGCAGCAACATATTCAACGGTTGGACGTTAGGAAACTTTGCCAGGGACAACACACTCTACTCCGGAGCGTCACTGGCCTCGCGCTCATCCAATGGCTCAATTTTCGGCGCCGGAGAAAACATAGCAAGAGGCAGCGGTCCGTGGAACGAATTCAACGGCTGGACCTTCGGTAATTTCGCAGACGGAAATGCGCTGGTCGCACACATTTGCGTGAAAAACGCCGCTGGATTTGCCGGAATCTGCGCATTCGGATCATCCTGGGGCGGCAAGACTGGAGAATTTTGCAACTGGACTGCCGAGTTCCAAGGCAATGCACTCCTAGCGGCTACGTCATCCGCTTGCCCTCCGAAAAATGTGACCATCGGCACTCTGGGCGGCTATAGAAATGGCGGCATGCGATTTTATTTCAATGATTTGGACGCAAAAAATCCAGTGGTCGCCATCGTGGGCGCGAAATTATCAGATCCATGGACAATTGAAGGAGATGTGGCGAAAAACTCCTTCGGATTCGACCAGGGAACTGGCAGCGACGGCGACGGCTGGGGTGACGATGCAAAATTTTGGGCACGCGCCGTGGCCATTGGCCCAAATTTTCAGCTGAACATTGGCCGCACGCGCCGCATGGAAGACTCTTGGCTGGAACGCGCACTTGGACACGAGTCGCCGCAGAACGGCAATGGCAGCTGGGAGACCGACAAATCAATCGCATCGGGAGGTTTCTCCGTTGACAGTTTTGGCAACGGGATCGGCCCCGGAACTTTGCATATTGTTGGCGCAATTTCATCGGCAGCGGGCAACGGCCGCGGCGTACAGGCCGGCTCGGCAATGCGCATCGATTCGGGCTGGACCGTAAACTGCTACGGCCCAGTGCAAGATTTTGAAACTATCGCAATCCTGAAAGGTAAACTCGTGCTGCTATCTTCGCAGGGCCTTGGCGCCGATGCCATCGCAGCAATTGGTCGCTCAATGGCGTATCTAGCGGTGGATGAGCTCGGTAACTTTGCCTGCTACCAAAATTCCACCGACGGCACTGGAGCCAAACGCGGCGATTCATTTGCCGGAACCGTAGCACTCGACGGCGCCAATTATCCGACCATGGGCCGCATGGACATAAACGCTGGCCAGACCCTGCTCTTTGGCCTCGATCCGGAAAACAAAGCAGCATCTGGAAAGATCGTCTGCGGCGACATCGGCCTTCTCCGCTTCGAAAGTTGCCCACGCTTTCTTGCAAAGGAAGTTAGCTACGGAGAAACCGGAAAGCACTACATCTTCAAGATAGTCGAAAACATGGATGCCACGGCAATCAGCGGAGATATGCTGCGCATGCTGCAAAGCATAATCATAGGCTACGATGAATACGCGAATTATGAAAATTTACAGCTGCATGTTGATCAAATTGAAAGCACGCTGCAACTGGTTGGAACGCTTGAGAAAATCCCAACTGCCTATGCAAAGTGTTCATTCGCGGCACCATTAGCCGAAGTGCAATTCGCAGCGGTAAATATGCTATGTGACGAAGTTTGCAATGGCATCTCGAACAAAGGCCACGCGGCCCACTTGCACCAGTTTTTTGGCCACGGCCACCGCGCCGTTGATGGAGCCACGGGACTGGGATTTTCGGCGGATTTTCGCACGATCGTCCTCGGCGTCGACAGATTTGTGCCAGTGTCCCGCGGACAATTGCACTGCGGTCTTTCCATGTCTCACGGTCGAAATGATTTGGAGTTCTTCGGCCCGAATGCACTCCTGCGGCGAAGCGCCGCGCACAGGGATTTTTCCGGCAAGTTCTCCGCCCACTACGGCTACACTTTCCACGGATGGCGCAACATTGACGCGAGGGCGACCATTGGACTTGCCGCCGGAAGAAATAAAACATCGCGCCAAGATGCTAGCGGGGACGTCTTTGCGGCAAAATTTGGCGATCGAAGCATCTTTTTGCACTGCGAATGCTGCGGAAAGATCGCGACAATTGGAACTTTCGGCCTAGGTCCCTGGCTTGCATCGTCCTACGAAAATGTTCACCAGCTTGCCAGCTGCGAAGAAAGGCTATGGGGAAATGGTGATGGCAGCTCCATTGCGCTTTCGCCCACTGATCACCACATGCTCGCAACCACCGTAGGCGTCGCCCTGGAAAGACGTCCCACGGGAAGCCAAAGTGCGCTTTCATTTTCAGGTAAAATTGGATGGCGATTGGAGAGCGGACACCATTCGACCGGAACTGCATATTTGGAACAACTTGGCCCATATCACCAGCTGGCGCCAGGCGGTTCACGCGGATGCTTGGCACTTAGCGGAGGGCTTCGCGTACCATTTTGCCGACACTGGACTGGACAGACTTATTTTCACTGCTATTGTAATCGTAAAAATACCTGCCTTGGAATTAGTTTAACAATAGGGTGTGCACTGTGACATATTTTTTTATTGCACAATTTAGCTTTTACCCCACAATGGCGTTGTGGATAACAAATCTTGCTGTGGTGGGCACTGTAACCGCCACCTATGTTGTTGGGTGAAGCTGGCTGTCATCGCAGCCGTTGCCTTCGCTCTTGGGTTCCTAATTCATGGCTGCGGATGCAAATGTGGAGACGACACCTGCGCTAGGCGCGATGCACAGCAGCAGCCATATAAGACGCCGACAAGAAGTAGGACGCTGCAGAAGTAGCTAGGCACCAACTTCCGTGTAAACTTCCACGGCGCGCCGGTTACGCGAAAGGCGCTCGACAGAGACGTTTCACCGGGCAGAATGGCGTTCCGTGGAACGGGTTCTGATTGTCGAGAAGTTGACGCGCTTCTTCGGCCGCTCCATGGCCGTCGAGGACCTGTCATTTTCCGTTAACTGCGGCGAAATCGTCGGATTCCTGGGGCCAAATGGCGCAGGAAAAACTACCACGTTCCGCATACTTGCCGGACTAATCGATGGCACGTCCGGATTTGCATCAATCTGCGGCATACCGGTCGCACGCCGCGACAGGCGCATTTTTGGACTTTTCTCGCTGATGGCGGAAAACAATCCACTGCCGCCGCAGCCAACCCCATTCGAATATCTAATGTGGCGTGCAAAATTGAAGGGCGTCGGCGACGGGCGCCGCGAAGTTGTGCGCGTACTCCAGGCCTGCGACCTGCTCCACTGCGCCAAACGCTGCCAAATCCGCAACCTATCCAGAGGATTTAGCCAACGAATCGCCCTGGCAGATGCACTCCTCGGCCGGCCGCGGCTGCTGCTCCTCGACGAACCAACCGCTGGCCTCGACCCCATCCAAGCACTGGAGGTGCGCCGCATGCTCAGCACACTCAACGACGGCCCAACTATAATTTTTTCCAGCCACATCCTCAGCGAAGTCGAAGCTTTTTGCCAGCGGGTACTGATCCTGAACCGCGGACACCTAATCGCCGATGGATCCATCCAAAATTTGCAAAAGGAATTCCAAAATCATGGGCCGGCGGCGCCGCTAT
>JAITDL010000084.1 GCA_031282565.1 Puniceicoccales bacterium | reverse complement strand
CTCGACGGACGCGTGAACCCGCGGATTGGCAATTTGCGATACCACGGAATTCCGGAAGTCACAGGTGACACGTGATATCCAGCACGTGACCGCGCCCCCTTACTTCCGCGACCGGAAGTCTTCCCAAGACCGGAACTTTCTCCGCGGCCGCGGCGAGTTTTCCTCCGATTACACGAGGATGGCAAGCTGTGCAATTTCATGATAACTTCTTCCCCATGAACCTATTCGGACACCGACGAAACGGCAATGCCGCGCTGCATGCGAATTGTGTCCCGACTCCTAAGCTGTTTCAGCGCAGAAAACGTCGCTCTAACCGAAGCGTGCGGATTGCTGGAGCGCATCGATTTAGACAGAGCATCGGTAACTCCGCCGAGTTCAAGTATCGACCGCACAACACCTCCGGCAACTATGCCAGTCCCCGCCGAAGCCGGCCTCAGCAAAATATGCCCACCGTCAGCAATCCCAATGACCTGGTGCGGTATGGTGCCGCCGGATAGTTCAAAACTGTACAAGTCCCTCCTGGCGCGCTCAGTGGCCTTTCTGACAGCCTCCGGAACCTCCCTGGCCCTTCCCGTGCCAAACCCTATCCTGCCCTTTCTGTCGCCGACGACAACGAGCGCGGAAAAGCTAAACCGACGCCCGCCCTTGACGACCTTTGAACACCTGCCAATGTGGACAACTTTCTCCTCCAGAGCCTGTTGCTCCAGCTTATCACCGCCACCATGCTGCGCTGACGGCCTATTGTCCCGCGAAAAACGTCTCCTCGCCACCGTATCCATGTTCTAGAACCTCAATCCCCCTTCGCGCGCCGCATCTGCAAACGCCGCCACACAACCATGGTAGCGCCTTGGCCCGCGATCGAACGCAACGCAACTTATTCCTGCTGCCACCGCTTTTGCGGCAAAAATCTTTCCAATTGCCTTCGCGCCGGAGACATTTGCCCTAGGTTGTTCCGCACAGCCATTGAAATCATGCGACAGCGACGAAACGGCAACCAGCGTAACTGCACGTTCATCGTCGATGCACTGCGCATACACGTGCTTGTTGGAGAAGCATATGCTCAGACGAGGCCGCTCGGAAGTTCCGCAAACCCGCGACCTAACACGCCAGCGACGCTTGCGCGCCAAAACATTTTTACGAACTGGATCCATGATTCAACCCGCCTACGCAGCCTTCTTTCCTTCCTTGCGCCGCACGAACTTACCAACGATTCTGACGCCCTTCCCCTTGTAGGGCTCCATTGGGAAGAATGAAAAGATGTCGGCGGCAACCTGTCCAACCTTTTGCCTATCAACGCCAGTCACCGTCAACTTCACGCCATCAACGACCACAACTGCAACGCCGCTCGGAATCTCGTATGAAATCGGATGTGACCTACCAAGAGCAAGTTCCAATAAATTTGCACCCCTTAGCACGGCCTTAAATCCTACGCCGGCAATCTCAATCTGCTTCGAGAACGGCGTAACGACTCCGGCTATCATGTTGCGGATGATGGCTTTCACGGTTCCAACCATTGCCAGCGCCTGCCGCGACCCATTTGCCGGTTTCACGGACAAATTCGACCCGTCCATGGAAATTGCGACGTCACCGTTGAACGTCTGCTCCAATTTCCCCTTCGGCCCAGACACCGAAACCGACACGCCATCAATGACTACCGCAACCCCCTGCGGAACAGGAATTGGTGTTTTTTCAGCCCTACTCATTTCACCACAGGTCTCCCCTACCAAATTTCGCAAAGCACTTCGCCACCAACATTTTTGCGGCGCGCCTCAGAATCGCGCATGAGCCCCTTCGACGTGGAAACGATGGCGATGCCGAGTCCGCCAAGCGCACGTGGTAAATCCCTGGCGCTCGAATATGTGCGTCTACCTGGCTTGCTGCGGCGACCTATTGACCTGATCGGAGACTGCCCATCGACGTAGCGCAACTCAACTCGTATGGTTTTCCTACCATCTTTACCGCTAACCTCCTCGTAGGCACTGATATAGCCAGCGTTTTTCATTATGCGCAAAATTTCCATCCGCAGGCGCGAACTGGCCACCTCAAACGATTGAAGCTTGGCCGCGACCGCGTTGCGTATGACGGTTAAAAAATCTCCTATCATATCCATTATGTCATTCCCAATTAGCTTGCTACCAAGAGCTTTTAACTACGCCAGGCATAGCCCCAGAAGCAACCAGTTCGCGCAGAACAAGTCGCGACACACCGAAACGGCGGTGGAACGCGCGCGGCCTTCCCGTAATGGAACAGCGATTGCGCACCCTGACCGGCGACGAATTCCTCGGAAGCCGCGACAATTTCCGCTGCGCCGCAAAGAACTCTTCGTCACTCGTTTTTGGATCGGCGAGCGTACGCTTCAGCTCGGCCCTGGCGCCGGCAAATTTTTCAACGAACCGCATGCGCTTCACATTTCTCGCTATGGATGATTTTTTTGCCATATAACACAAGCTCCACTGCCAAAATCACGCCGCACAGGGAACGGCCGCACTCTGCCTCTTCACAAACGGCATACCCATGAGCTCCAGCAGGTCACGCCCCTCACCGTCTGTTTCCGCAGTCGTCACAAATGTGATGTCCATCCCAATCGCCCGCCGTTCGCGGTCAATGCTAATTTCCGGAAAAATGCTATGATCCCGAATGCCAAGCGTATAATTTCCGCGGCCATCGAAGCGCGGAGCCAATCCACGGAAATCGCGGATCATCGGCAGCGCAACCTTCACCAGTCTACAGAAAAAATGATACATCAAACTACCTCGCAGCGTCACCTTTACGCCATTTGGCATGCCGGCACGAAGTTTGAAGTTCGATATGCTTTTTCTTGCACGGACAACTATCGGCTTCTGCCCTGCGAGCATGGCAATTTCCTTCACAACTTCCTCGGCCACAGACTTTTCCGCATCGGCGCCAATGGCCGAATTAATGGAAATTTTCTCCAACTTCGGGACGACGTGCACGTTGCCGTAGCCATACTTTTCGCAAAGTTTCTTGCGAACAACATCATCGTAGTAGCACTGCAAATCGGACTTTTTCATTGTACACCACCGCAATCGCTAAGACCCAATAACTGACCTGAACCCAGCGAAAAATACCGCACACGTCGTAGCGGAACGGGTCACACATCTGAAACGGGCTGTCAACATATTTTTCATTGTTTTTCCAAAGAAATTTTACGCACATTTGACCGGTGCAGCGGCGACTCTGCCTGCAAAATCGCCCCATCTGGATGGCGTTCGCTTTTTTTAACGCACTTTTTTCGCATGCGCACACCCTCAACGACTAAACGATTTTCGGCCACAGCAACGCGCAGCACTTTCCCGCGCACTCCTTTTTGTTCTCCAGCAACGATTTCCACCTCATCGCCGACTCTAATTGATTTTTTCACTAGAGCACCTCCGGAGCAAGGGAAATAATTTTCTGGAATTTCTTCTGCCTGACCTCCCTGGCAATGGGCCCAAAAACGCGCGTCCCCCTGGGCCCTCCCTTGTCGTCGATGAGAACGCAGGCATTGCCGTCGAAGCGAAGGTAATCTCCACCCTGGCGCCGTATCCAGTGCTTTGTCCTCACAATCACCGCCTTGGCAACGGCACCCTTCTTTACCGCCGCCTCCGGAATGCTCGATCTTATGGAAACAACAATCGTATCACCTACGGTTGCAGTCCTTTTGTTCTGGCCAAGACGGCGAATCATCTTCGCAGAACGCGCTCCAGTGTTATCTGCCACCTCTAAAATGCTTTCCTGCTGCAACATAACAACATCCTCCTAGGAACTAACTCTCCCGATAACGGAAACAACGCGCCACCGCTTCAGATGACTCAGCGGCCTGGTCTCCATTATCAAAACACGATCGCCGACGGCGCATGAATTATTTTCATCGTGGGCGTGGACGACGGTCTTGCGGCGCACCTCCTTTAAATACTTCGGATGCTGGCCCTTATAAAAGTACGACACCTTGACGCTTTTGTTGCCAGATCGGCTAGTGACTTCGCCGGCAAGAGATTTCCTACCTTTTCTTTCGCTGGCAATCATGACATCATCTCCCTTTCGCGCAGGAGCGTTTTAATGCGCGCAATTTCCCTGCGAAGCGAGCAAAAATAATGGGTTTTTTCCACGGAACCCATTCTGCGTCGCAAATTCAACCGCATCAACTCCTCCGTGCAGCTCTTAAGCCGCTCCTCGAGGAAGTCGTTTTCAAACATTCGAAGCTCTATTATGTTAAACATTAGAATAATTCCTGTTCTTCGCGCGACACGAACCGGCAGCCAAATGGAACTTTGGCGTCCGCTAGACGCATTGCCTCGCGAGCCAATGTCGGCGAAACTCCGGAAACCTCAAACAGCATGTTCCCAGGACGTACGACAACGGCCCAAAATTCAACGGCACCCTTGCCCTTCCCCATGCGGGTTTCGGCCGGCTTTTTCGTAACTGGCTTATGGGGAAACACTCGCATCCACACTTTCCCTTTGCGCTTTAGGTGCCGATTTATGGCCACACGGGCCGCCTCCAACTGCGAAGAACTTAGCAGGCCCCTGTCAAGTGCCTGAATGCCAAATTCGCCAAAGGCAAGCGACGCACAACTTCCAGCCCGGTGGCGATTGCGTCCCTTGTGAACTTTGCGGTATTTCGTCTTTGCCGGTAACAAGTTAGCCATGATTTAATCTCCAAATATTTCGCGCCCAATGGAAAATCACAGACCAACCGCCACCGCATCCGGCTTGCGACACACCCAGCACTTAATTCCAATTTCCCCATACACCGTATGTGCCACAACGAGCGCATAATCAATATTTGCGCGCAGCGTATGCAGTGGAACGCTACCGGCCCTTTGCGACTCCGTTCGAGCTATTTCGGCACCACCAAGACGTCCGGAGCACTGCAATTTCACCCCCAGCGCGCCGGCCCCCATGGTAATTTGCAAAGCCTTCTTAAGTGCCTTCCTGAACGGAAAACGCCTTTCGAGCTGGGAAGCAACATTCTCTGCAACAAGCCTGGCAGCGAGCTCAGGACGTCTAACTTCTTGAACATCAATTACAACGTCGGCACCAATTAGCTTCCGCACCTTGGCGCACAGCTGCTCCAATTCCTGCCCCTTCCTGCCGAGCACGGCGCCAGGTCTTGACGTGTGGATCTTTATGCGAATTTTTCCGGCCGCCCTCTCGATGAACACCTTAGCCACTGAAGCAGAGCGCAACTCATCGAACAGGAAGCGGCGAACTATGAAATCTTCACGTATCAACGACGGATACAACTTCTTAGTCGCGTACCAGCGGGACTGCCAATCGCGGCGAACTCCAAGCCGGAAACATAGTGGATTAACTTTTTGGCCCATGGTCCTGTCGCCTATTTCGTTGTTAAAATGACCGTTATGTGGCTGGAGCGCTTACGAATCGGGTGAGCCGATCCCTTCGCAGCAGAAATGTGCCGCCGCAGCTTTATGCCCTCCCCAATCAGCACATTGTCTATCATCAAATCGTCCACGGAAACGTTGAAATTGCTCTCGGCGTTTGCGATGGCACTGCCGAGAACCTTCCCTATGAGCCTAGCCGATTTCCTTGGCACAAACTGCAACAGGGAACGGCCATCGACGGCGCGCCTCCCACGCAGCGTGCGAGCCACCTGTCGCAACTTAAACGGCGACATGCGGACGGACGATAAAACTGCCTGACATTTCATTGTGCCTCTACTCCAATTTCCAAACTACTTCTGCGTGTGCGGGTTATGCCCTTTGAAAGTCCGCGTCGGAGCAAATTCTCCAAGCCTGTGGCCGACCATATTTTCCGTGACGTGCACCGGCAAAAACGTCTTGCCATTATGAACTTCAAAATTCATGCCAACGAAATCGGGCGTAATTGTGGACTTCCTCGACCACGTGCGAATGGCCTTCCGCGAAGCCACCTTCGCCGCCAAATCGATCTTATCTTGCAGCGAAGGATCCACATAGAATCCTTTTTTTGTTGAGCGTCCCATTTGCAGCCTATCTCCGTTTCATCTTTTTCCCATTGCGGCGAACAATAATTGCCGCGTTGAAATTCTTTGAGCGTCTCCGCGTTGGCAGCCCCTTAGCCAATTGCCCCCAAGGAGATACTGGATGTCCTCCGCCCGACGTGCGACCTTCGCCGCCGCCCATTGGGTGATCAACCGGATTCATCGCAACGCCTCGCACCCGCGGACGGCACCCGAGCCAGCGATTCCGCCCAGCCTTGCCGAGTGACTGCTGGTTGTGTTCACCGTTGCCTATGGTGCCAATTGTTGCCCTGCACCTCGCATCGACGCAACGGATTTCTCCGCTCGGCAACCGCAGCGTAGCTTTTCCGGCCTCAACGGCAAGAATTTGTGCCGCCGCCCCAGCGCCACGCACGAGCTGCGCACCCTTCCCGGGAAGCAATTCAACGCAATGAACCGGCATGGCAGTTGGAATTAGTGACAGCGGAAGCGACATACCAGCGGAAAACTCATCCGGCCTGGAATTGAGACTTTGCAGCAAGTCTCCAACGGCAACTCCATGTGGCGCAGGTATGTAGCGCTTTTCCCCGTCGCCGTAGGAAAGCAGCACCAGATGCGAAGAACGATTTGGATCGTACTCAATGGCAACCACCCGCGCCGGAATGTCGAATTTATCCCTCCTATAGTCGATCGACCTGAGAAGACGACGATGCCCACCGCCGCGCCGGCGCATCGTAATTCGCCCGTAGCAATTGCGTCCACTGGAGCCACTTCCACGCCCAGACGACAGCGATCGCAGCGGCCTAGACGGCGAAACGGCATGGCGACACAGCGACCTAAATCGGCAGCCGGCCGTGATTGGATTTGTGCTAACTAACACCATGGCAAACTCCTACAGTACCTCAATTTTTTCGCCACTTTTTAGCGTCACAAACGCCTTGCGCACGAGAGCTTTGCGAAACGTAACCACGCGGCCTCTTTTCGACGAACGGTTGCGCTTGAGCTTACCCTTCTGCCGTAAAGTCCTTATGGAGACCGGATTGACACCAAAAGTCTCCCTAAGCGCTGCCGCCACCTGATTTTTAGACGCAGAAGCATCGACCTCGAAAACGTAGCAATTTGATCCAGCGGAGAGCAAATTCGCTTTCTCGGTCATGCGAAAGGTTTTCAGCGTATTTTTTACAATTCCCACTTCCATCGCCAACCTCATTTCTGCATATTATGATTTACGCGCGCCGAAACCACAGCCATCCCCTTCTCAGAAATGAAAATTCTTTCCGCCGCAACAACATCTATCACATTGAGCGTGCGCGCCTCCAGCATGTACACATTCGGAATGTTGCGCATTGCCAGCGCGAAAGACTGATCGAAAGCACTGTCGACGAACAGGACGGTATCATCGCCAACGTCAAAGCTATCCAGCAGAGCCACGGCATCCTTCGTCTTCCCGCTTTCCATCGGCGGAAAATTTTCCACGAGAGCGAATCTTCCCTCCATGGCTCGCACCGAAAGACCAACGGCAAGTGCCTTCCTCCGTTCCTTTAAATTCATTCTGCTCGAATGATCATTGTCTTTCGGCCCAAACACGACGCCTCCACCGCGCCAGATGGGGCTCCTCCTCTCTCCGTGGCGAGCCATGCCGGTTCCCTTTTGCCTGTATGGCTTTTTCCCGGAACCACTTACCTCGGCACGAGATTTCGTGCTGGCGTCATCCTGGCGGAAGTTGTTCTGATAGCAGAGCACGATGTGGCGCAGAAAAACGGAAGTTCCTTCGCCGCCGCAAGCTGGGATGTCTACGCGCTTCTTCCCGCGCCTAGTCCCGTCAGCCGTAAAAAAATCAACATCCATTGCCGTATCATCCTTTTTTTGCTGTCCTTATGGAGACTAACCCACCATTGCAACCAACTACGCTTCCACATAGGAACAGCATCTGGCGATCTGCGCAAACCCTTGCAACGCACAGATTTTGTGTCGTCCGTTTCACATGTCCCATGTGCCCTGGCATTTTTCGCCCAGGATATATGCGCCCAGGTTCCTCGCGCTGGCCGTAGGACCCTCCGCGGCGATGGAACATGGATCCGTGGCCGTCCGGACCGCCGCCAAATCCGTATCGCTTCATAACACCCTGGAACCCACGCCCTTTTGTAGTTCCTCTGACGTCAACAAAATCACCCTCAGCCAGCAGTGCCAAATCCAAAGATTCGCCAACACCATAGGCCGCAGGATCATCCACGCGTATTTCCATGAGATGCCTGTAGGTCTGGCACTTGCTCTTCAAACAGTGGCCAGCTTCTGCCTTCGCCAGACGAAAACCGTCAACCTGCTCGGCTCCAACCTGGACTGCCGCATAGCCGTGCTCGCTTTTTGTGCGCGCACCAACAACCTGACACGGAGAAACATGAATCGCAGTCACGGCAATCGAATTGCCGGCGCCATCGCACATCCGCGACATGCCCAACTTACGCCCCAGCAGCAGTATCACTTTCTTCACGCTTCCCATTTCACAAACCCAACGCTAAATTTTACACCGACACAGCTATTTCAACTCCAGAAGGTAAATTTACCTTTTTTAGAGCGTCCATTGTGTCTGCATTTGGATTTAAGATGTCAATCAATCTTTTGTGCGTTCGCAGCTCAAACTGTTCCGCAGATTTTTTATCCTTATGAGGAGAACGATTTACGGAAAATTTTTCTATCCACGTCGGCAGCGGAAGTGGGCCAACGGCGCAGGTTCCGGAGCGCTTAACGGCCTCAATGATATCAGCCGCCGCCTGGTCAACGAGCCTGTGGTCAAATCCGCGCAACTTAATGCGAATCATCTGTTTATTGTTTTGCATTATTCACCCACCCAATCACCTATGCAGCAAAGTCAACGCCAATCTACATGGACCTCGCCGCCTGCTTCGAGGAAGCCTCAACAACACCGGCCAAAACCGACGACGGCACCTGCGCAAAGTGCGACGGCTCCATCGAATAGGACGCTCTCCCCTTCGTAAGTGACCGCACATCAGTGGCATAGCCAAACATAGTTTCCAGCGGAACGAAGGCAACAACGGAACAAAGCCCGCCTTTTCCTTCCATGCTATGGATTTGGCCGCGTCTGCGATTCAAATCCCCGACGACGTCACCCTGGTATTCGTCCGGCGTCGCGACCTCAACCTTCATAATTGGTTCAAGAAGAATTGCTTGAGCCTTCCGCATCGCCTCCTTGAATGCGAAAATTCCAGCCATTTTGAAGGCAAGCTCCGACGAATCAACCTCATGGAAGCTGCCGTCTACGATGCGCGCAACGAAATCAACCACAGGGTATCCGGCCACGACACCGCCCTGCGCCCCCTCCAAAATCCCTTCCTCGACGGGCTTTATGTACTCCTTCGGAATCACTCCGCCGACTATCTCGTTGGCCACTTGGACTCCGGCCCCCTTTTCAGCGGGCTCAAGTACCACGACCGCATGGCCATACTGGCCGCGACCTCCGGACTGCCGTATGAACTTTCCTTCTCCTTCGGCACGAACAGTTATCGTTTCGCGATACGCTATGCGCGGCTTGCCGGCGGTCGCCTCGACTTTAAATTCCCTAAATAGTCGGTCGCGAATGATATCGAGATGCAGCTCCCCCATCCCAGAAATTAGCGTCTGCTTCGTTTCCTGGTCAGTGGTTATGCGGAACGTTGGATCCTCTTCCGCAAGACGTTGCAGCGCGAGCGAAAGCTTTTCCTGGTCGGCCTTTGAGTTGGGCTCAATGGACATGCTTATGACGGGCTCAGGAAATGTCGGAGGTTCTAGACGGACGTCCAAATCCTTGTCGCAGAGCGTGTCACCCGTCACAACGCCCTTAACGCCGACGACGGCACATATGTCTCCCGAGTAGGCGACGTCAATGTCCTCACGCTGATTGGCTTTCATGATCACAAGACGGCTAATGCGCTCAGATCTGCGCGTCCTCGGATTGTACACGGTGTCGCCCTTGCTGAGTTGGCCGACGTAGACGCGGCAAAAAACCAACTTTCCGACGTATGGATCGTAGGCAATTTTGAATGCAAGCGACGCCATTTTCGCCCCATCGTCGGGAACAAGCTCTACGCCGGCGCCGTCGTCATCAAATCCATGCACCGGAGGCAAATCGCACGGATTCGGCAAATAGTCCACGATTGAATCGACGACCATTTGAATGCCGCGATTTTTGAATGCACTCCCGGGAATTACGCCGACGAACCGCAGCGAAACGGTTGCCTTGCGAATTGCCGCGCGCAGCTCATCTTCGCCTATGTCATCTCCGCAGAGGTACTTCTCAGCCAACTCGTCGTCGAAGTCAACGAGCGATTCGATGAGCCCGGCGCGGGAGCTCTCCGCCAAAGACACCATGTCTGCCGGTATAGCAACGTCGTCAAAGCGAACGCCATCCTTGTCGCTTTCATCGTAGACGCAGGCACGCATCCTGACCAAGTCAATGAGACCGATGAACTTATCCTCGGAGCCGATGTTTAAAAACAATGGATGTGCATTGCCGCCGAGTTTGTCGCGTATGTCGCGAACGGCACCGAGAAAATCCGCTCCAGTGCGATCCATCTTGTTTATGAACGCAATGCGCGGAACGCTATACTTATCCATCTGCCGCCAAACAGTTTCCGACTGCGGCTGCACGCCCGCAACGGCGCAAAACACGGCAACGCAACCATCTAGAACGCGAAGCGAACGCTCAACCTCAGCCGTAAAGTCCACATGGCCAGGCGTATCAATGATATTTATCCTGTGCGGAATTTCCGCAAACGCCCCGTACTTCGTCGTCCATCCGCAGGAAATTGCTGCCGACGTTATGGTAATCCCCCGTTCCCGCTCCTGCTCCATCCAGTCAGTGACCGCCGTTCCGTCGTGCACTTCGCCCACCTTGTGTATCACGCCGGTATAGAATAGTATGCGCTCGGTCGTCGTCGTTTTCCCCGCATCTATGTGGGCCGCTATCCCTATATTGCGCGTATGCTCAAGAACATACTGCCTATTCGGAGAATTTTTACTGGAATGCTGCTGAGCCATCGACTGCTTCCCTTCAAGTTGCTGCGCATCACCAATTAAAATGGGCAAAGGCTCTGTTCGCCTGCGCCATCTTGTGCACGTCTTCGCGTTTTTTCACGGCGGAGCCCACATTGCCGTATGCTTCAACTATTTCCGTCGCAAGGGCTTCGTCCATCGGCGTACCCTTTCTGCTCCTCGCGAAAGAAATCATCCACCGGAACGCAAGTGCCTGCTGCCGTTCATAGGACACTTCAACCGGGACCTGATAGGTGGCGCCGCCAACGCGCCTGCTCTTAACTTCCAGTTTCGGCCGGACGTTTTCCGACGCCGTGAGAAGTATCTCGACGGGATCACCTTTCCCGAGTTTCTCACTGGCTTTTTCTATGGCGCTGTAGACAACGCGACGGGCCAAAGATTTTTTACCGCAACGCGTTACCATGTTGACCAACTGGCCAACGAGCTCGCTCATGAAACGCGAGTCCGGCGCAATTGGTCTCCTCTGTGCTTTGTGACGACGTGACATTATAACTCCCTCTCGCCCTATTTCTTGGGACGTTTTACGCCATACTTTGACCTACTCCGCCGCCTCTTTTCAACGCCGTTGCAGTCGAGCGCACCGCGGACGATGTGGTAGCGAACGCCTGGCAGATCCTTCACGCGACCGCCGCGCACAAGAACAATGCTGTGTTCTTGCAGCGAATGGCCTTCATCAGGAATATAGGCAATTACCTCACTGCCAGTCGTCAACCTCACCTTGGCAACTTTTCTAATGGCAGAATTCGGTTTCTTTGGAGTTCGCGTCGTAACTTGCACACAGACACCTCGACGGAAAGGATTTTCCGCCAAAGCCGGCGATTTTGACTTCGCACGTGCAGCACGGCGCGGATTTCGTATTAGCTGATTAATCGTTGGCATATCTTAACCTGTACTACAATATTCCAAACAACCCAAACCCTACCATAGACACCGCCGCATCGCTCGACAACACACTAGAAAAGACCTCAACAGCGCATTGCAACAATTTTCTTTCATAAAACTTCACCTAAATTTCAACAATTTCCTCGGACTCTTCCCATTCCTCAAAAATTAAATCTTCTTCGCTGTGGCGCAGTCGCGGCGACAAAAAATATTCCTCCTCATCTACTATGTTCTTCCACGGGACGATACGTCTATAGAGCGGCAGTCCTGTCCCCGCCGGAATTGGGTGCCCCATGATGACATTTTCCTTAAAACCGCGCAGCTGATCGTCCAGCCCAAGCGACGCCGCATCGGTCAACACCCGCGTTGTCTCCTGGAACGAGGCGGCAGATATGAAGCTATTCGTTTCCAGCGAAGCTTTTGTGATTCCAAGCAGAACCGGCTCAGCCTCGGCCGGCTGGCCACCGGCATCCATAATTTTTTTGCTAATCGCCTGCAGATCATAGCCATCGAGCTGGTCACCCCATAGAAAATCCGTATCCCCAGGGGAAACGATGCGCACCCTCCGCAGCATGCGGGCAAGTATGATTTCTATGTGCTTGTCATTGATCGCAATTCCCTGCGTGCGATAGACTTTCTGAATTTCGCAAAGCAGATATTCGAACGTGGCATGGACGCCGAGAATGTCCAACATTTCATGGGGATCAATGGCACCATCCGACAGCAGCTGACCCCTCGTTACAAAATCTCCTTCCTGCACAGAGATTTGCTTCGCAGCCGGGACCAGGTGCTCCTCCTTCCGTCCGCTATCCGGGTCCGTCACAATCACGCGCCGCTTGTTGCGCAAAATCCCGCCAAATGAAACCACGCCATTAATTTTGGCCATCTCGCCAACTTCCTTCGGGCGACGGACTTCGAACAATTCGGCAACGCGCGGCAGCCCTCCCGTAATGTCCTGAGTTTTCGCAACCGACCGCGCAATCTTGGCAAGCAGTGCCCCAGCCTCAACTATATCTCCATCACGCACAGCAACTTGCGCGCCAGTTGGAATCGAGTACGACGCCAGAACAACCTCCGTGCCAAGGTCGCACACATCCACCCGCGGATTCAGATCGTCCTTGTGCTCAATGACAACGATTGTCCCGCTTTCGCCGCCGTCGGAATCGTGCTTAATCGTCACCCCCGGAATCATATCGCGAAATTCCACGCGGCCAGCCTTTTCGAACAAAATCGGCACGTGGTGTGGATCCCAGGCGGCTAAAACCTGGTCAGCCCTGACCGCTTCGCCATCCATGGCAAATAGCACGGAGCCAACAACAACCTTGAACGATTCTATCTCCTTCCCGGCAGCGTCGAGCAGCACAATGGATCCGGTCTTGTTGAGCGCAATTATCGCTCCATCAGCAGTTTGCACATGACGTATGCCGTCCCACCGAATCCTACCGGCCGTGTGAGCTCTGTGCTGCGGCTGTTTCAACATCTGATTTGCAACGCCTCCAGTGTGGAAGTTCTTCAGTGTCAGCTGCGTACCTGGCTCTCCGATTGACTGCGCAGCTATAATCCCGACGGCCATGCCAGGTTCCGCCATGCGGTTCGTTGAAAGATCTATGCCGTATGCATTTGCCGGGATCCCGCCTCTCCCCAAATGAGTTAGCGGCGAAAGTATCTTAACTCGCTCAATCCCAAGATCCTGAATTCGTCTTGCGACGTCTGCCGTGATCAACTTCCCACTGCCAACGAGCAACTCTTTTTGGTCCACCGGGTTAAAAACGTCGTCGCTGCTGCAACGGCCACTGATGCGATCTTCGAGGGACATAATTTCCTGATCTCCCTCCATGAGAGCCTGTTTCCAAACTCCATTTCTGTTTCCATCGTCGGCGCGGGTAATTACGCAATCCATGGCGACATCGCAAAGCTTTCTCGTCATGTAGCCGGCGTCAGCGGTCTTAAGTGCCACATCTGCAAGACCTTTGCGTGCGCCGTGCGTGGACGTAAAATAATCTAAAACCGACAGTCCCTCACGCAGCGAGGCAGTTACTGGCCGCTCAATGATCTCCCCAGAGGGCCGCGCCATTAGGCCTCGCATGCCGCATAACTGCCTGACCTGCTGGCGATTACCACGCGCACCAGAATCCATCATCAGATAGACAGGATTGATTTCGCCTTTACCGGCATTGCTTTTCAGCAGCGAAAATACCTCGCCGGCAACCTCATCTGTGGCGCTCGTCCATATGTCGACCACCTTGTTGTGCCTCTCGCCGTCAGTTATAACACCCCTGGCAAATTGGCGATTTACGTCGGCAACGCGCTTTTGCGCCGCCTCGACGATGCGCAACTTGTTCTTCGGCACAATCATATCCTCTATGCCGATCGACGCTCCGGATTCCATGGCCATTTTGAAGCCGAGATCCTTAAGCCTGTCCAGTAGACCAACTAGCGCGCTACGATCAATGGTTTTGTAGGCCGACATGATGAGCTCGCCGAGCTTAGTCTTTGCGACGGGGAAATTTACGAAGCCCATTTGCTCCGGGAAGATTGAATTAAATATCACGCGGCCAACCGTCGTGCGTAATATGCGGCTATGCGAATCGCCGTAGCGCGTCGCGAGCCGGTAGTCTGGATTGCGTAAGTTTATCCAGCTGTGCTTGTTAAGTTTCTTTTCGCCGTATGCCAGCAGCACTTCCTCCATGTCCTCCATGAGCGGAATGCGTTCGTCGCTTGGCGCATCTGTCGGCGGGTCAACGGTTAGATAATAGCAGCCAAGCACAATGTCCTGGGACGGCGTCATAATTGGCTTTCCGCTCGATGGAGAGAAGATGTTTAACGTGGACATCATCAGCAGCTTACACTCCATTACCGCCTCGATGGAAAGCGGCACGTGCACAGCCATCTGGTCTCCGTCAAAATCCGCATTAAACGCCGTACAAACGAGCGGATGTAGCCGTATCGCTTCACCCTCAATCAACACGGGCTCAAATGCTTGTATTGATAGGCGGTGGAGTGTCGGCGCGCGATTTAGCAGCACCGGATGGCCGCGCATGACATCCTCGAGTATATCCCAAATCTCAGGAGCCTGTTTTTCGATCAACTTTCGCGCACTCCACACCGTGTGCACAAATCCCAACTCCTTCAGCCGCCGTATGATAAACGGCTCAAAAAGGACCAGCGCAATTTTTTTAGGCAGGCCACACTGATGCAATTTCAGATCTGGGCCTATAACTATCACGGAACGACCACTATAGTCAACACGCTTGCCGAGAAGGTTCTGGCGAAAACGTCCCTGCTTTCCTTTCAACATGTCACTCAACGACTTAAGCGGCCTATTGCCCGTTCCCTGGACCGGCCTCGACAGGCGGCTGTTGTCAAATAGCGCATCGACGGCCTCCTGCAGCATGCGCATCTCGTTGTGTATGATGACGTCAGGCGTCTTTAGCTGCATCAGGCTCTTAAGTCGATTGTTACGATTTATAACGCGGCGGTATAGATCATTTAAGTCACTGGTTGCGAACCTCCCGCCATCGAGTGGCACAAGCGGCCTGAGATCCGGCGGAATCACGGCCAAATTTTCGAGAATCATCCATTCCGGAGCCATCCCACTGCGCATCATTGACGTAACCAATTTTAGACGCCGCGCCAATTTTTTCTTAACCTGCTTGGAACGAGTGATCCGCATTCCATTTTCGAGCTCTTCGATGCAGGCAATCAGGTCCATGGCCGCCAAAATTTCCCGCAGCGCTCCGGCCCCCATTTTTGCGACAAACGCGTCGTCCCCAAACTCTTCTCTCGCCCTTTCGTACTCCGACTCCGACAGCAATTGCTTTTTCTCAAGCGATGTAGATCCCGGGTCCACAACCACATAGCCCTCGTAGTATATGACGCGCTCGAGATCACGTATGCTCATGTCCAGGAGCATCGCCAGGCGACTCGGAAGATTTTTAAAAAACCAGATATGTGCCACGGGCACAGCGAGTTCAATGTGGCCCATGCGCTCACGCCGCACCTTAGACTGTATTACCTCAACGCCGCAGCGTTCGCACAACACATCTTTGTACTTCAGCCTCTTGTATTTACCGCATGCGCATTCGTAGTCGCGCACGGGACCGAAAATGCGCTGGCAAAATAGCCCGCCAAATTCCGGACGAAACGTGCGGTAATTGATCGTTTCAGGATTCTTAATCTCTCCGCGAGACCAGGATCGGATTGTGTCAGGCGACGCGATGGAAAGGCTGACGCTGTCAAATGCGCCGTCGTTACCAAGCCCGAGAATTTCTTTTGCTTCCTTTTCGTTCATTATAACTCCCAGTCTGCCATCTAGTTATCGCTTTGTTGTTTTTTATGTAGCCGAACGTCAAGGCCAAGCGCTTGCAATTCTTTCACGAGAACGTTAAACGACTGCGGCACACCGGCATTCAACGATCTGTCACCCTTAATTATGGCCTCGTAGGTCGCCGTCCTGCCCTGCACGTCGTCCGACTTGACCGTCAGCAATTCCTGCAGGCAGTAAGCGGCCCCATATGCCTGCATGGCCCACACTTCCATCTCTCCGAAGCGCTGCCCACCGTACTGCGCCTTGCCGCCGAGTGGCTGCTGAGTTATGAGGCTGTACGGCCCAACGGCGCGGGCATGTATTTTGTCGGCAACGAGATGGTTTAATTTCATCATGTACATGCAACCGACGCAAACTTTTAGGTCAAAGCGCTCACCGCTGCATCCATCATAGAGATATGTTTTTCCAAACGTCGGCAGGCCGGCCTCCTTGATTTTTTCAAAAATCTCCATCTCCGAAGCACCGTCAAACACCGGAGTTGCGATCTTTATGCCCAATTTCTGACATGCCCATCCAAGTTGCGTCTCAAGCACTTGGCCAACGTTCATGCGCGCGGAAACGCCCAACGGATTCAGCACGATGTCGACCGGTGTGCCATCGGGCAAAAATGGCATATCTTCCTCTGCCACAATGCGCGATACTATCCCCTTGTTGCCGTGGCGGCCGGCCATTTTGTCGCCAACCTGAATTTTGCGTTTGGTGGCAACGTACACGCGCACGCTCTTTATGACGCCGTCCTCATCATAATTACCAGCCTCCGCCAGACGCATTTGCGCACATTTTTCGCTCTCAACCTGAACGAATTTCCGCTGAAAAGCCGCGATGATGTCGTCAATCTTGATCTTCACCGGCGACTCGTCCAGATGTATCTTATCGGCAACGCTAGCCAATTTGCGCAGAAGCGTTTTTGTTATTTTTCTATTCGCCGGGATGATAATTTCATCCGTTTCAATATTTTTGATGTCAAGCGGTATCTTCTCGCCCAACAGGATGTTAGAAAGCGCATCGGTCAAGCCCTCGCGGAGCTCGTCAACCTGCTTGCGGAAATCCTCCTGCACTTTTTTGATTTGCCTGCGTATCTCTATGGTGGAGAGCTTTTCCTGCTCCCTTTGGTTGCTGCCCGACGTCATGACGTCCATGACGATCCCGTAGCATCCGGACGGCGCAAGCAGCGAAGAATCCTTCACGTCGGCGGCTTTTTCTCCGAATATGGCACGCAGAAGTTTCTCCTCTGGAGCGAGATCCGTTTCACTCTTCGGCGTTATCTTCCCGACGAGAATGTCGCCTGGCCGCACCTTCGACCCGACACGTATCACTCCATCCCTGTTTAGGTTACTGAGCGCTTCATCGCTAACTCCTGGTATGTCGCGCGTTATCTCCTCCTGCCCGAGCTTAGTGTCACGGGCCACTGCCTCAAAGACTTCGATGTGAAGCGAAGTGAAAACGTCATCTTTCAACATCCTCTCGTTGAGTAAGATAGCGTCTTCGAAATTGTACCCATTCCAGGGCATGAACGCCACGAGTACATTGCGCCCCAGCGCCAACTCGCCATTTTCCGTTGACGCTCCATCGGCAAGTAGTTGATCCCTAGTAACTTTTTCGCCCAACGACACCCTCGGCCTTTGGGTGAATGCGGTACCGGCATTGGTGCGCAAGAACTTGTACAGCCTATAAACGTCAACGCCGTCAGATGAGCTTGGCCAAACGGTCAAATCGAAATCATCTGGCAGGCTGCCATTTTTTGTCACAACAATGTGCCGCGCATCAACATAGGCAACAACGCCGTCCCGCCGTGCCTGCACTATCGCCCTCGAATCGTGCGCAACCTTCCTCTCCATGTCCGTGCCGACAACCGGCGCTTCCGGACTGAGCAATGGGACCGCCTGCCGCTGCATGTTAGCTCCCATCAACGCCCTACCAGTGTCATCGTGCTCCAAAAATGGAATGAGGCTGGTCGTCGCCGAAACCAGCTGTTTCGACGACACGTCAATGTGCGTAACCTCCACGGGATCAACCTCTAGTATCTGGTCGCGATGGCGAACGGTAACGGGGCCCTTCAACTTCCCGGCGCCATCAATCTCCGAATTGGCCTGGGCGATTTTGCATTCAATTTCCGCATCTGCGTCGAGATAAACGACTTCTCCAGTTGTCCGACCCTTTTTCACGGACACATATGGAGCCTCTATGAAGCCGAATTCATTGAGCCTCGCGTAGCAACTTAGCGCGTTAATTAGGCCAATGTTAGGACCTTCCGGCGATTCGATTGGACAAATGCGGGCGTAGTGAGACTGGTGGACATCTCGCACGTCGAGCCCTGCGCGATCGCGACTTAGCCCACCCGGCCCCAGCGCCGAAATGCGCCTCTTGTGCGCAAGTTCTGACAGCGGATTTATTTGGTCCATGAGCTGCGACAACTGACTTCTGGCAAAAAAGTCGCGGACCGTCGTCAGGAAAAGCTTTGGGTTGATGAGTTTCTGCGGCGTAATCGAATCGACACTCTGGTCGTAGAGACTCATGCATTCGCGCGTATGTCGTTCCATTCGAGATAGTCCGGCCCTGCACTGATTCGTATAGAGCTCGTCCACCGTACGCACGCGCCTGTTCCCTAGGTGGTCGATGTCATCCAGCGGCTGCTTACCTAACTTAATCTGGAAGAGTAACTTCAACGAGGCAACGATGTCCTCCGTCGACACGATGCGATCCTCGAGGTCGCGCTTTAGACCGAGCCTCTGGTTCAACTTGTAGCGGCCAACCCGTCCAAGGTCGTAGCGGCGGTTGTCGCGGAACAGCCTGCGCAGCAAGGCCTGGGCATTCGCTATGGTCGGCGGCTCTCCGGGGCGAAGGCGCATATATATCTCGTAGAGCGCTTCGTCGACATTCCGCGTCGTATCCCGTTTGAGCGTACGTATTAGGAGGCCATTATCAGGAGAAATGTCGACGACCGTGATGTCGCCTATGGCGGCCTTCATGAAATTCTGTAAAGCCGTGCGCGTGAGCATCTCATAGGATCGTGCCAGCACAATTCCCTGGCGCGCATCCACTACGTCATCAACGAGCAAATACTTCGAAATGTCTTCCTCCTCAATGAGTTTTGAAATTCGTTCCCGGCGAATGTCATAGAACAACCCCAACAACTCCAAGTCGCTGCCGTAGCCAAGCGCGCGCAAAAATGTGGTGGCAAGAAATTTGCGGCGGCGACGTCTGCGATCCAGGTACACGTAAATCAGGTCGTACTGGTCGAACTGCATCTCGATCCACGTTCCGCGGTCCGGAATTATGCGCGCCGTGTACAATTTTTTGCTGCTAACGTGCTCGCCCGCCTCAAAGCTAACTCCCGACGTGCGATGGAGTTGGCTCACAACAACCCGCTCGGCGCCGTTGATGATGAATGACCCGCGCTCCGTCATCATCGGTATCTCTCCGAAAAAAACCTCCTCCTCGCGGCTGATTGTTTCCTCGGTGAGGCGCAAATTAACGTAGAGCCCTATGCCATAAGTCGTTCCCTCGCGCAGACAAAACATCTCCGAAAATTTCGGTTCGTCGAGGCGATAGGAAAGAAATTCCAGCTTACAGCGGCCGTCGTAGCTCTCCACGGGAAATGAATCTGAAAACGCGCTCTGCAATCCAACGTTACGGCGCTTTCCCGGAGCCACATCGGCCTGCAAAAACTCGCGAAACGAGCCGGTTTGTATCTCGATGAAGTTCGGCGTATCAATTGCCTCCTTCAATTTACCAAAGCTCTGGCGTTCAGACATATGTCACATTCCAATTCGAAAACATGCGCCCATAAAAAAATTCACGGCGGGTCGCACGGTCCGCCGAAAACCTAACAAGTTGCCCCATCGTCATTTAAGTTCGACTTTGGCGCCAACTGCCTCCAACCTCTTCTTTATCTCTTCAGCTTCGGCCTTGGCAACGCCCTCCTTGACGGCCTTTGGAGCGCCCTCAACCACAGCTTTTGCCTCGATCAAACCGAGGCCGGTGATGGCGCGTATCTCCTTAATGACGTTAATCTTGCTCTCACCAGCGCCGGCAAGTATGACGTTAAATTCCGTCTTTTCTTCCTCGGCTGGAGCTGCGGCTGCGGCTGGCGCAGCGGCAACGGCCACTGGAGCTGCTGCACTTACGCCCCACTTCTCCTCCAACTCCTTGACCAAAGCTGCGATATCAATCACAGACTGCGCACTGAGCCACTCAATAACCTGTTCTTTTGTAATCTGAACCATTTTACACCTCCCGAATTTGCCTGGCGGCGGGCAACTTGCCTAGACCATTTAAGGATCGATTCCCCATGCAAACTCCAAGTAGTTGCTATTGTGATTTTTCCGCATGCGCCACCAGCACCCGCAAAAATCCCTGCGGGACGGCATTGCACACAAAAAGGAAATTCTTCGCCGCCGCCTCCATGAGCGAAAGGAGTCTCGCACGCAATTCGCTGAGCGTCGGCAGCTTAGACAACTCAATCATGTCCTTCGCGCTCAGCAAGCGTCCATCGAGGGCGCCACTTTTCATGGACAGCCTATCCTCCCGCTCCTTGTCCCTGGAGAACTCATGCAGAACTTTAGCGATGGCCGACGGATCATCGCCGCCAACGACAATGGCTGTTGCGCCGCTAAGCGCCTCGTCTGCAAACTCCGGCAAGCTTTTCTCCCGCATCGCTAGGCGCAGCAAAGAATTCTTGACGACATGGTACTCTGCACCCTTCTCCCGCAACCGTTTGCGCAGGACCGCCACGTCCGCAACGGTAAGCCTGTCAAAGCCGGCAAGGAACACGTAGTTCGACTTTCCGAGATAGGCAGCGGCCTCGGACACAAGATATTTTTTTTCTTCGCGCATCTCCATCTCCTCCTATCTAGGCTGCCTGCAACTGCTTCCAGCTAATTGTCACCGCCGGACTCATGGTGAAACTCAGCGCAGCCGACAATATGTAGCGCCCCTTCACCGCGGCTGGACAGACGCGATCCACTTCCGCCGCAGCGGCCAGCGCATTTTCCCGCAATTTCTCCGCACCGAACGACCGCTTCCCGAGCACGAGGGCGAGATTTGCCGTTCTGTCCATCTTGAATTCGTAGCGGCCAGCCTTCACTTCCTTCACTGCCGCAGCGACATCGTCCGATACCGTCCCCGCCTTGGGGTTTGGCATAAGTCCGCGCGGGCCGAGAACCTTCGCAACGGAGCGTATCTCTTTCATCGCGGAAGTTGTTGCAACGGCGACATCAAAGTCGCACCAACCGCCCTGCACCTTCGCGACCATGTCGGCCAACCCGGCGAAATCGGCACCGGCCTCCAGCGCAGCCTCGGGAGACTCCGTAAAAACCAAAACGCGAACCGCTTTTCCGCTGCCGTGCGGCAACCTAACGATGCCGCGAACCATCTGGTCGCCCTGCTTCGGATCAACGCCGAGATGGATGGAAAGCTCGAGCGTCTCGTCAAACTTCGTCGGCGCAGTCGCCAGCAGCGAACTCAACGCCCCATCGAGCGAAGACGCCACGCCACCATCGGCGCTGCAGTGCGTCAAACTGCCACAGTACCTTCTACTTCTTTTTCTCATCGCCAATAGTCTCCACCGCACTACTTTACAGCTATCCCCATGCTGCGCGCCGTGCCCTCAATCATGCGCATGGCAGCCTCCACGTCATCCGCATTCAAATCTGCCATCTTCTTCTGCGCGATCTCCATAACCTGCTGTTTTGTGACCGAGCCAACTATATTTTTGTTGGGCGTGCCGGAACCGCCCTTGACCGCAGCCGCCTTTTTGAGCAAATCAGCAGCCGGAGGTGACTTCATGATAAAATCGAAAGTTTTGTCCGCGTAAACCGATATGACCACCGGAATTACGGTACCAACCTGATCCTTTGTCTTGCCGTTGAAGTCTTTGCAGAACCCCATTATGTTTACGCCGGCGGAACCGAGCGCCGGACCAACAGGCGGAGCGGGATTCGCCTCACCGGCCGGGAGCTGCAATTTTATCACCTTTACTATCTTCTTCTTGGGCGGTGCCATATCAAACTTCCTCCACTGTCACTTGCCAGAATTCCAAATCGACCGGCGTTCTCCTGCCGAACAGATTGACCGATACGCGCATGGTACCAGCCTCCTCGTCAATGCTTTCCACTTCTCCGCCGGAGCCGGAAAATGGGCCGTCAATTATCTTCACGGGCACGCCGACTTCGTAGGCTGGCTTTGCAACGGCATCGCCCTGTTTCGTTTCCAGCTGCGAGAGAATTCTGTCCACGTCGGCACTTTTCAGCGGTGCGGGCCGCTTTCCGGAACCAACAAAGCCGGACACGCCGTCGGTTTCCATTATGAAGCGCCAGAGCCGCTGCCGCATGTCTCCATTTTCGTCGTAGAGGTCCATCTCCACGAACAGGTAGCCAGGGTAAAGTTTCTTTTGTTTCGTAACCTTCTTGCCGTTGCGCACTTCGCAATGCATTTCCGTTGGGAAAAGTATGCGGCCCAGCCATCCGTCGATGGCCGACGACTTGGCGCGGTTAATCAAAGACTTCTTAACCTTTGCCTCGCAGTTGGATAGCACCTGAATCACATAGCACGGAAACGGCTCAGCTGCAGGACTTTCTCCAACATCTACGGGACTCTCTGCAGCGGCACACGATTCCATAACTATCACCACTCTAGCGGACTAAGTCCATCATGAGGCCCATTGCCTGAAACAGTGAAAAGTCGACGACGCTCACGAAAATGCCAAGAAAAAGAGAGCCGGCAAGCACAACTGCAACGGCGCGCCTGAATTCGGCTGCCGTGGGCCAACTGGTTTTCTTTAGTTCGCCAACGGTTTCAGACAAAAAGCGGCCGCTCCTTCCTAGCATGTTCATCGTCTTTATTTCCAATATCTTTCGGCAACCTGGCAGGGGAAGAGGGAATCGAACCCCCAACCTACGGTTTTGGAGACCGTTGCTCTGCCAAATTGAGCTATTCCCCTCCGCAAGGACACCCGTGGCTACCCTCGGAAAGAAGACAAAATGACAAGGCAAGAAAAATCTACAAAAAAATGAAATTTTTCACGCCAAGCGGTCATAGGTGCAACCGGCGCAGTCAAACTATAATCTCAGTCACCCTTCCGGCGCCGACGGTCCTTCCACCCTCGCGGATGGCGAATCGCTGCCCCTTCTCCATGGCAATTGGCTTCTGCAGTTCGACTTCGATGCCAAGATTATCACCGGGCATCATCATCTCCGTGCCATCGGGCAACTTGATCACGCCGGTCACGTCCGTCGTGCGGAAATAGAACTGCGGTCTGTAGCCGTTAAAAAATGGCGTGTGGCGCCCGCCCTCATCCTTCGACAGCACATACACTTCCGCCTTAAACTTCGTGTGCGGCTTGATGCTGCCCGGCTTGGCCAGAACGTGGCCGCGTTCGATTTGATCCTTCTCTATGCCGCGCAGGAGCGCACCTATGTTGTCGCCGGCCTGACCCTGGTCCAAAAGCTTCCTAAACATTTCGACGCCGGTCACGACGGTCTTTTTCACTTCTGCGCCAAGTCCAACAATCTCAACCTCTTCGCCAACTTTTACTATGCCACGCTCGACGCGGCCGGTGGCGACAGTTCCGCGGCCCGTAATGGAGAACACGTCCTCGACGGACATGAGGAACGGCTTGTCTATCTCCCTCTGGGGCTCCGGGATATCACTGTCAATGGCATTTAGCAGCGCGCCAATGGCGGCCACGCCCTCCGGTTTTCCTTCCAGCGCAGCCAACGCCGATCCTCGCACGACGGTAATATTGTCTCCATCAAACTCATACTTGGTCAGCAGGTCGCGCACCTCCATCTCAACCAACTCGAGCAGCTCCGGATCGTCCAGCAGATCAACCTTGTTCAAAAACACAACAATCTTCGGCACACCGACTTGCCTCGCCAAAAGTATGTGCTCCCGCGTCTGCGGCATGGGACCGTCTGCGGCGCTCACAACCAAAATCGCGCCATCCATCTGGGCCGCACCGGTAATCATATTCTTAACGAAGTCTGCGTGGCCAGGGCAGTCAACGTGGGCGTAGTGGCGCCTATCGCTCTCGTACTCAACGTGCGAAACCGCAATCGTAACCGTCTTCGACTCGTCGCGGACTGTGCCACCCTTTGTGATGTCGGCATAGGACTTAAATTCAGCCAAACCCTTGTCCGACTGCACCTTAAGCAGTGCTGTCGTCAGCGTCGATTTCCCATGGTCCACGTGGCCAATAGTTCCAACGTTGACGTGGGGCTTATTTCTCTGGAAGTTCTCCTTTGCCATTGCTATGTCCTTTTTTAACTAAACCGGTGGAGCCCCCGAGCGGATTTGAACCGCCGACCTCGTCCTTACCAAGGACGCGCTCTGCCGACTGAGCTACAAGGGCTTCCAGGGCGCAAATTTTGCCGTCAACGCCCCACAGGGGAGGAAAATTGGAGCCGTCAAAGAACGACGTCAAGCGTTTTTTAACAAATTTTAGCCTAGTGGCCGCAGCGCAACGGAATAGAGGATAAATTTACCGGCCAGACACGGCGGCGGAAGCGGGAAGTAGACGGCGGCCATGTGCCTTCCCCAGAAAATGATCACCCAAAATTCCCCAAATGAAGATGCAGCCGATTGCCGCACAAAACCCAACAAAGTCACAGGGCATGAGCGCCTTCGCCAGCGTCGTGCCGTGCCGCCGCTGCGCCATATGTCATTTGTTAAAAAAATCAATCCTCACCGCAGGCAATATTAGCGACCCGGCAACCGCACAATGTGAATCAACGTTTTTTCGCTATTACCATAGCGATAGCTACAAATAGACTGGCTGAAAATCTAGTACAATCCCTCCATGTGTGATTCGGCTAAACTCGCGAAATTTTACAGCTGTGCAGCTTTTCACAAATTTTCGCCGGGGAGTGTTTCATTTTTGACGATTTCGCGCTGTTCTGCGGTGGAAAAGGCGCAGTTTCCAGCGATGATGATGTGGTCAAGTATGCGCACGCCAACTGTTTGCA
>JAITDL010000023.1 GCA_031282565.1 Puniceicoccales bacterium | reverse complement strand
ATGAATTTCTCCATTGAGAAATAGCGGTTTCAGAAACGATCCATTTTCAAGGAAGCAGCATATGCGATTTTGTTCCGTGAAAAACGCCCTAAAGAGCAATAGAAATAGCCGAGCCTGCGGACCATTGACGACATAGTTGTAGAGAAAACACTGCAATTCGCCGCTCAACAGTCTCGGATAATTGTCTTCGGCAAACGATGCGATGGCCCGTTGACTCGGAAACTCAAAGCCAATGACACTTGGGAACGCCGTGCGCAGCATGATTTCTATGGCAACAGCAAATTCACCGGGGCTAAATGGTGCCGCATCAATGGCGGCCATGTTTGGAATGACAAAATCCGACCACTGAGGAACTAACGCGGCCGCCAAGAGGCGCATCTGCAGTGGAATGTTTCCAGGAAGCAGAAAGCAGTGTTCAGGCACCCGCTCAAGTTCCGCATCGTAGGGGACTTCGATGCCGCGCGTGAAAATTGTGCGGAGCAGCTCGAGAAATTTATAATCGGCTAAGCCTTTAACGTGGAAGCGGTAAAAAGCAAGACACGTCAGCGCAATTATTCGCTGTAACTTTTCATCGATAGATGTCGACCACCAGAGACAAATTTGCGTAAACAGATCTGTCACAAGTTCAACGGCGTGATCACGGCCGCCTCCATCCAGAAGCTCGACAATGGCTGAAACAACTCTCTTAGAATGGGCACTCGATGATGTTTTCCCTAAAAATTTCGCAACCAGCGTCTTGCCATCGATAGCGAGCAAGTCGGCACTGGGCATTGAAAAATAGGCGCATAGAAAACTTTCTCTGTACGCTCTAAGTGAAATCACGCCGGCATTCTCCATTTGCAGAAACTGCGGCGCCACGAACAGGGCGAAATAGACGCACGTAGTCGACCTCATGTAGCGCAACTTGTATTCCTTCGATAATTTGCAAAATTCCTCGAGAATTAGTTGTCTTTGTCCTTCGTGGGAAATTATTTCGCATGGAAATGCGCCAAGCTGGTACTGGGAAGCGAAGCTGCGAATGGCCGGCAGACCATCGAATTCGCGAGCCATAATAGATTCGACAGCATGAGATTGTGCCGCAATTTCACCGCTGCGCCGCACAAGTTCCCCTCGCAAATCTCTTATTTCATCCACAGCTAGGTTTGCTGAATCAAGCAAGCCAATTAGGCTTGGCACTATCCATTCGCAGTTGCTGCCAGCAAGCAGTGGTCTAAACGCAGAGCAGAAAGACAGTTGAAAATGCTCCAATCGCGGATAGTCGGTGCCGCAGGAGGTAAACTCTCTGCGGATCGCAGAAATTATTGTTCTCAGTAGCGCAGTTGCATTTCCACATCCGAACAATCTAAACTTAGCGCAATAGGGATTTGCAGATAAAAGAGACAGACACTGGCCGCTTAACACAACTGCTAACTGCTTCTCATGCGGCAACATGGCAATTGCATTGGCGACGGCCACATCGGATGATAGACATAGCGCGCTATTCATAATAGCTAGTCACTGGCTATCATTTTGAAACTTGTCAATGACATATGACGGCCATTCCACGAAAATAATTCAAGTCTCTCTGCCAATCGGAAAACGGCAACAGAGCGATCGAAGCAAACGGCGCAAACGGTTGCCACCCAGCAAATACGTTTTTTCGAAAAGATGGTAAACTGCAACCATGCGGCAAATTGCCGCGGAAATGGTCCCGGAGGACCGGCAACTGAGCAGGTAAATTTATGAAAAAAAATGGAGCCATAGTAATAGCAAATTGCGCCGACGGGACACACGACGGCAATTGCACATTTATCGCAGTGGAACCTCTTACTGAGCGCTATCTGCTGGTTACAATGGACGGCACCGTCGGGAATGGAAAGGTGAAGCCCTGCGGCGAAGGCGAACTGCCCATTGGCGTTGCCACCGATGAAGCCGAAGCAAACGACGCCGTCAATGTGCACTTCCTTGGAGGCAGCGAGACAATCATAGCCGTAGCAGCGGCGCCAATTAGTGCCGGCACAATAGTTGCTCCAGCGGAAAACGGCAAAGTGTCTGCTCCGGAAAGTGAAGGCGACCACTATCTAATCGGCATCGCCGTCGGCTCTGCCGCAAGCGCAGGAGATAGAATTGAAATTCTTCCAAATGTGCCACCGGCGCTGACAATAGAAGAATGAAATTTGACTGAAAACTTTGGAGAAGAAAATGGAACTACTACCACAGGACATAGGTAACAATGAAATTGGCATAGTCTGCGCGGCCAATGAATCCCGCTTCAGCGCAGCAAACTACTCGGAACCGTTGACCGCGTTCACCGTAGGATGGAGGGATCGGGAAGACATCGAAGGGATGCTGGACTTTCTCGCTCCGGCAATCCCAGTTGGCAAGCGCTTCGAGTTTAAGAAATCGGAAAATGGTGAGGCATTTCTAAGCGAAGACGACGACGTGCGCGCCGTAGGAGCCGCATTTAAACGCGTCGATTTCAGCGGCACATCCGTGATGGGGAAAACCCTAAATAAGGGACTTACGGTGCGCGTTGACCACGACGACGCGGCGGGAGACGACTGGCGGGAAAGGCACGTGCAGGCTCTGCTGAAAAGACTCTACAGGAACGAACTGCGCAGGGCAATCGCCGCATTGAACGCAGCCTCCGAAGCCGTTGCAAAACTATGGACGGCGACGGCAAACCCCGACGGCGACCTGCGACTAGCCCTTGCAGCGGCGACAGATGAGGCCGGCATCAGGCCAAATAGAATTCTATTTGGGGAAGGCGCCTGGGACATCCGCGCAAATGTCTACGATGGCCAGGACGTTGCGGCGGCACAGCGGGCGGCCAACATGGGTTTAGATGAATTGGCGCGCAAGCTCTTCGTCGACGCCGTCAGGGTTTTTGGGGCCCGCTACCAGAGCACCTCCGCCACAAAAACAAGCATCGTTGGCAATGACGTATACATATTCAGCGCCCACGACGGCATCATAAAAGACGAGCCGGCTAACATTAAACGATTCGTTACGCCCGTCGACGGAAACAACTTCCGCGTCTACGTCGAGGAACATTCCAAGTACACGGACATAACCGTCGAACACTACAGCAACATAATGGTCACTTCCCCTGCCGGCATAGTGCACATCGAGGTGACGGATTCCAATGGCGCCTAGTTCGAAAACTGGAAAATTCTATGGGTGCATGGCTTAGGTTTTCCGCAGACGATCTGCGAACCCACATGTCGTCGGAGTTGCTGCAGGGAATTCTTGAAGCGTCCGACGGCGCTGGCCACGTCAATCGACTTGCGCAGTCGGTCATTTCCCAGGTGCGCAGCGCAGTGCGGAGCGGTAAAAAAGTTCCCCAGAGTGCAACCGCCGACGCCATTCCGGAGGAGCTGTGGTCCGACGCCTGCGCACTGCTGCTTGAAAAATTGCAGGGCAGACTTCCGGCACTGCGACTTAGTGCAGATCAGGTGCGGGCCGCCGACGTTGCCCGCCAGAAATTGCGCAGCGTTGCCCGCGGCGAAGTGGCACTGACAATGCCAAGTGATCCTGCTCCAGGCCACATGATTGCGCCCGTTAGATGCCTGGGATTTCGCAGAAAACGGGTTAAATCATCCTCACTGGGAGGGCTCTAGAATGGACAGTGTCCTGGAACGTCTTCAAAATGACGTCCATGATCTTCTCCGCGACAGCAACCTATTGGCTGGAGTTGAGATACTAATCTACGAAAGCAGCGATCTTGGCAGCGCGTTGAGAATCTATGCGCGGGAACCACTTGGCATCTGTGCCGTGGTAATGCCGCCACTTCCGCTGAGTTTCCGCAACGGCGCAGCACACCACGGCATAGCGTCCGTGGAGCTGCAAATCCGTGTAGTGGAAGACATCGGCGCAAATAGGGGGCCAAGGCGGGCGCTGGAGACAGCTGAAATAATCCACCGCCTGCTGACGGGGATGGCTTTCGGTGGAGGAAATTACTGTCAAAGTCTTCTGCCGGCTAGCAATAAGCCGTGGACAATCAGCGAAAACTTTCCCGAGAGCACGCGGCTTGAGATCGAACTCTGCTTCTGGGCGCAACTATTCTTAAAACCGGCCAAAATCCTTTGGAGACAGCAATGAAATTGATACTTGGGAACAGAGCACTGGCCGGCGGCGTAGACTGCGAGGAGGAGCCATTCGCCGTCAGCCTAGAAGTCATTGGCGTCGTCCAGATTGCAAACACACTGCGCGGCATTTCCGCGGAACCAATCGACAGAGGTAACCGGCGCACGGAACTGCAATTTTCCGTACTACGTAGACATACATCGGTTTCCGCAGCAACAGATTATCTGTTTTGTCACGGAGCAAGTCTCTACGACCTTGCCGGTACGGCTACGCTCATAGGCGAGGGCCAATCGCAGACGGCGTTTACGCTGTCAAATGCCGTCCTTAGGAGCGTGCGCGGAGTACAGGACGGCGCCACGACAACGCACACCTACATAATTGTCGGAGGCAGCCTAAGCCCCGAAAGCGAAATCAACTAAAAGGAAAATCACACCATGGTAAGTTTGGCAACGGTCCGCATCGCCTGCGACGGGGATCAATTCGATGGGCCGCAAAATAAATTGGATGGCCAGAAAATAACAATTTGGAGTGGCAGTGCCCTGCGCTTCGAGTTGGCATTTTTCCGCCGCGGCGTTCTCCAGAATTTGGATGACGTCGCCGAGATAATCTTGGAGGTGAAGGAAATGGGGCCACATGGAAGAGCTCCAGCCGTGTCAGTTGTTCCACTCATGCGCCGCTCCCTAGGCGCCGACGAACTCGACACTTTGGCAACGGCCGATGACTGGGAAAGCGGCACAGGCCAGCAGGCGGTTGTGGAATTTTCAAGCGGCGAGACGGCAATTCCACCGGGCGACGCCTGGCTCTCCATCTGGGCAAGAACGAACGATAACCCGCAGCGCTCAATTACATTCACCGCAGGACGCATCGCCGTCCGCGAATCTTCGTCTGGCACACCGGAACAACCTCCGGAACCAATGGAACATTTCTATTCGAAGGGCGACTGCGATGCCCTATTCACCAGAAAGGACATGGCACTTTCCGATCTGGCCGACACCCAATCGGCGCGGCAAAATCTCGGCCTCGGATCGGCTGCGCAGCTCGACGCACTGGACGAAGAAGATTTGGCTTCGGACTCCTCTGGCGCCGTCGCTACGCAGCACAGCGTAAAATCATATGTTGATGCATCGTGCGATGAAACACTTTCCGCGGCAAAAGGATATGCCGATGAACAAATTGCCTCCATGGAACCACCGAGCGGTGGCGGACAAATCCTAGATAACTATTGGCCTGGAAGTTTGCGGCCACTCTTTAGCTCCTATGTGCTTACGCCGCGATTTGTCGGCGGAACTAGCGTAATAGCATGCGGCATGGACGGATGGATGCTCCACCAGGATACGGCGGCATCGGTAGTACTTGACACATTTTCCGCCGGCACCGGCGTCGACGAAGACGCCATTGTATTCTATCGCAGATACGGCAGCAACACCGCTGCCACCTACATGTTCAATCGCCCATTCACGGCGGCCGAAACGGCACAGCTCGTTGGGAAGACAATCACGCTGTCATTTGAGCTGAAATTTGGCAGTGGATTTCCGTCTGGAGTAGCGGCAAATGCGCTGAACATAGCCATAAATAGCAGCACCTCATCGCTGCCGCTGAAAGTCCTCAGCAACGGAACTTTTAACTATAGTA
>JAITDL010000083.1 GCA_031282565.1 Puniceicoccales bacterium | reverse complement strand
GCGGAAACCGAAGCCAAGAGCTATCGAACTTTCTGCGGCGTAGGTCAGTGCCGAATCGTTGAGCTGCAGTCGGCCCATGGCTGCTTTGAGTTTTTCAAAATCGGAGGTGTCCAGCGGGTAGATGCCGCTGAAAACCATTGGCCGCACTTCTCGGTAGCCGCGGAGTGGTTCCTTGGCCGGGCGGTTGCTGTCCGTAACTGTGTCGCCTATTTTGATTTCCGCCACGCTGCGAATGCCCGTAACGACGTAGCCGACCTGGCCCGGAAGCAGTTCATCTGCCGCCGTCATGGCTGGCGTGAATTTGCCAATTTCCTTGATCTGCGTCTTCATCGCCGTGCGCATCATGGTCACTTGATCTCCAATGTGCAGCGTACCGCCGAAAACTCGCACGTAGCAAATCACTCCGCGGTAGGCGTCGTAGACGGAGTCGAAAATTAGGGCGCTGCTGTCGCTGGCCACGATAGGTGGCGGCATGCGGTCGATGATGGCATCGAGAATGTCACCGATGCCCTGGCCTGTTTTTGCGCTGGCGAGAACGGCCTCATCCCGCGACAGGGCTAGAACATCCTCCATTTGGCCGAATACGCGCTCCACATCGGCGCCGGGCAGGTCTATTTTGTTGATCACCGGCACTATGCGCAGACCCTGCTCCATGGCCAGCAGCGCATTTGCGACCGTTTGCGCTTCGATGCCCTGGGATGCGTCGATGAGCAGCAGTGCGCCCTCGCAGGCAGCCAGGCAGCGGGAGACCTCGTAGGAAAAATCAACATGGCCTGGCGTGTCCATTAGGTTGAGTAGAAATGTCTCGCCGCCACGTTCGTAGCCCATGCTGACCGGATGGCTTTTTATGGTTATGCCGCGCTCCCTTTCCAGGTCCATGGAATCCAGCAGCTGGTCCTGCTTTTCCCGCAACGAAATTGCCCCGGTTGTTTCCAGAAGTCTGTCCGATAGCGTGGTTTTGCCGTGGTCGATGTGGGCGATGATGCAAAAATTCCTAATCCGCCGCGGGTCCATTCGGAAAATCTGTCCCTTGGACCGAACTGCGGCAAGCGCAATCGCACTGGGCCAAAGTTTTCACTGCTGCGTGACCGTGCCGGTGAAATAGTTTTCGCCACATCTCCAACTTTGTTTTATTGCAATGCAAATGAATACATCTCCGAAAGGACATATGAGTTGACATCGGAAGGGCTTTCCTAGATCAAGCGGCAAATGTGTTTTGCGCAACCGGCAAATGGCCGTGAATTAAATTTCATTGATAAGACAAGTTTGCAACTATTGCCGCTAATCTCATCTGTCACAGGACTTTTCATAGCCATGAGGTGTGCCGCCATCCATGTTAATGGTGAGCTGTCATGGGCGCAATTATTTACGGTTGTGGTTCTTACGATTTTAAGCGTTGGGCTCTATTGGCTGGCAGTTCTGATCTACGCGGCCGTTCAAATAAGCAACCAAAAATCGGTGCACTACAAAATTTTGCAAGATCACCACACGCAAATCAAAAAAGATGCGGAAGGTGAGCAGTCGGCTACGGTGGCGATACAGACTGAAGTCGGTGGCATTCAATTAATTCAGCAGGAAATTGTCGCCGAGGTCGAACCTCCTCTGCAAAGTGTGGCAGTCGGGGTGCCACCAATTCAGGGATCGGAATCGGAGGTGATGGCCGACGATGGAGCTGAAAAAGGCGCAGAATTGGCAGTGCTTCAGCCTGTCCTCCGCAGAGTTACGTTTACCGATCCAATTGTGAATAACAATTTCGGCGTTTCAACAATTGCCGATGATTTGGAGTTTGCGGATAAACCTGCACGCGGCAGCAGACGTCTACCAGCCGGTGAAAGCGCAGAAATAGTATTAAAATCAATTCCCAAAATATATTTGTCGTATGTTGATCACTGCTTTAAAGTTGGTAAATTTGGATTTTTCAAATACGATCCGAAGAAAATTAGATACGCGGCGGTTAGATGCATTGAAGATTCCTACTTTATAACAGCTAATTTCTGGGGCACAAGAGCAGCCGGAGAAAACGCCTGGCTATTCATCGCAGAGTGCTGCCGCGAAGACATTGGCGATTTTCTAGGCGAAATGACTAGCGCCGCATTCGCTTGCTTTGCCGACATCAAGTTCGACATCGACATCAACATGGTAGATGCAGCATACTTGCACAGTGCTAGATTTGAGGAATGCAGCATCTGTGATGGCACGATGAAATTCGGGACAAAATTATCCGTGGCGACATTCAGCAAAGTTGCAGTTGAAGGCAATGGCGGATTTGATTTGCGGGATTGCGACGAATTCCACAGCATGGCATTTTCTCAAATGACGATTGATGACACGCTTAAAATTCTTGCCGCCACAAAATTCCCAGAAAATCCAAAACATTCGCTGTCGATCTACGTGCCATGCTCCGAGCAATTTCCGAACTCCAATAAACTTATCCAAGATGTACTTGTGCAATCTGAGCACTGCCACTATGGGCGAATTAAAATAGTTTCCTATGTGTCGTAAGGTTGGCTATTGTGGTAGCCATTTCTGCTGCTAGAAATAAAATGTTTACCGTTAATGGTTTCCAAATGCATTAAGCACAAATTCGCATTTTACATTTGCAATTATGCCATCCCGTGGCAAAATCTATTCTGCCATGGCTCCATTAAGAGTTCCATCGTATTCGCCGATGCCACCCTATCATTTGCCGGCTCCCGAAGTCAGCAACAAGCAAAGGGCAACACTACTCTGGAGATCTGGCCATCGAATAGAAGCAATCGGCACATGGTTTAAGCATATATTTGGTTCAGGCAGCGACACAAGCTCAATTGAATTTTTCATTAGTGAGTTTGGACCGAAAATTATGCCGCCGGATACCTTTGGCTCCGTCACAATTGGGGATGTTCTTACTCATCAAATAGACGGCAAAGCGGTGCTCGAGATTATACTTGAGACAAGTGCAAACGAGGGCAAATTTGACAAACTGCTCAGATCACTCGAAGGGATTTGTGCCACAGATAGATGTGTATTAGATTCTGTGCTATCTATGAACGCTGATGAGTTTGCGAGAATGTATGGACTTAAACTCCCCGATGTTGAAGCATTAAAAAGCCTGCAGGATGGTGTGAGGAGATTTACGGATTCTGATGCAGCTGCTCCTTTGTCTCCCGTCTTTGAAGTTGATCCTTTGCACGACGTGGATCCGACTTCTAGAACTGCTCCAGTTGATATGAAGCCATATGCGCCAATGGATTTTCCCGAGCTATCGGAGAATTTCCAATTTGGTGCGCAGATTACATTTGAGGGTGATGAGCATGCAAATAGAGTCATCGAAGGAATCCGCGCACTCGCGACCGCATACGGCGTCAGTGACGAAGAGGCGCTAAAAGATGCGTCAATGTTCCTTGGGTTTTGTGAAAATGATTGGCGCCATTTGGCCGGCAGTTTTTCTGGCGACGTTATATATTGTCTGGACCTTAAAAACGAAGGCTTCTTTAATAATAATGCAGGAAAGATTCTTAATAGAATGTACTTGCTAGCGCTGAAGGCTCCTGACATATTTAGATCTAGAGAAATGCTAGGGCTGCTGCATGATCTTTTAGATAGGATAGATAATGGAAAATATGACGTAGATAAGTATCATGAGTATACTAAAAAAATAGAAACTCTCCGTGGAGTGGTTGACGGCTCGCTCAGGGCGCCGCGAACTATTGACGAACTTCGTGAAAGGCTCATCATGGCTGGCGTTGGCTCTGACCATGTGGAAGTTTTACTTGGATTGCCTGACCGCATTGCAATGCTACATGAAGGAATTTCAAGCGGAGCCATTAAAACTCACAGTGAAATTTCGGATATGATAAATGCATTGAATGAAACTGGCTATGGAATGGATGTCACAGGCACAGCACGTGCCGAAGAGCTGTTTTCTCCGAAAGTTAGGAGGGCGTTTGCTGGACTAATTGCTGAAGCAAGAGCCAAACTGCCGCTCGATGAACGTGAAAAGCTTGAAGCAGAACTGTATGCCATTCTGAATAAGGATCACCAACTGTTTGGAGTGGAATCCGAGCAAATACGCATTGTGTTGCCAGTAGGATTCGCAGCACCGGAAGATGTTGAAAGGATGTGTGGTAACATTCAAAACCGTTTATTAGCTGCCGCAAATGATGACAGGCTGTTCATTTCCGCTGCCATGCACGCCATTAAATATGATGAAGCACTTACCATATGCGCCCAGCGCGGTGGTAATACTAAGAGTGCGGTAGTGGGCATGCTTAGAGTCATGTCAGGAAGAATAGAGCGTCTCATTGGAGAAGGGTTGGTTGCCGACACAGATTTGGCTGGTAAATTGCGTGGACTCATCGACGCCATAGAAAATTCTCACATGTTGCCAGATGAGCGGCTAATGGCCGACGTTACAAACGGCACGCTTCCGAACAGACGGTCGTTTGAAGATATTAAGAAACTAGTTAGTTTGGGTCACAGTGATCTGGCAGTGAAATATATCGCTAAAACCGCCGGCGGCTACAACGACAAACTGTATAAAGCTCTGCTTGACGAATTTACAACAGCAGCCAAGGCTCGTAAGGCCCTGGAACTCGTTAAGACTCTTCCGAAGAGCAGTAGTTTTCTTGAGCCTATTAGCATTGCTAAATTTACCAAAGATTTACTAGAAATAGAACAACGCCACATAATGCGCGAAGTAATAGATGGTCTTCATTTGCATAAGACGAAGGCAGAAGAAACTTTATCCGAATCGCGCATGTTCGGTGACGAGCAAGTCTCAACCTTAGAGTTTTGCATAAGGCGCCTAGGTGCGCCGCCGAATCCCCTTTTCGATCGCGGCGAAAGTGCCGAAGTGAGACTTGAGAAACAACAAATTCGTGAGACGCTAGTGTCATTGCTAACAACCCCAGACGCACTGCCATTGGGACTGCGTGTAGCAATTCTGGAAAGGCTGTGCGACGCTGGACATTACGAGCTTGTTGTTGATTCATTTAAAGAATGCCCATGGCTCTTTTTTGAAGTTTTCGATACAAAGAAGCCAAGCCCTAGACTTCGCCTCTTCACGGCGTCCGGTCCCGGTTGGGGCTATACCATGTGGAGACTGGGAAGTGATCTAGTGTTCTGTTCTAAGATTTTCAATCCAGAGTGCAAATTTGGGTTGGAGAGCCTCTCAAGAAACTTCGTGGTGAGTTATATTTCTGCAAACAAAAAGCATCCGTTTGTGAAGGAGCGATCTGGGCAAGGTGGATTTTTCTACAATAGATTTGGCGTAAAGCTGTCATAGCGAGGATTGGAGGCTGGCAGAGAAGTGCGTTGACAAATTATTTACGCCACTCCAAGCGCTAGTGTGCGATGTATTTTCTAAAACACAATAAAGAGTCTACAGTTGTTGACGGCATTCCGGTTACTTTTAGGATAGCTAGGTTTAATCCAGGAGTGCTCGTGACGATTGCCTTCTTCACTGACATCTCCGGCGCCAACGTTGTCTCATGCATTTCGGGAAGATTTCTAACTGATAGCAATGAATGGATGAAAATCGTCGTGCGCGAATTTTGTTCAAGAAAATTCCCACACCCATTTACATACGTGGCAATTACTGCGCTTGGCACTTCCAGGCGAGAAATTGCTGAGTGCATCGTGCGCTACGTCAACACACTAACCTAGGACACTGAAAAACTATTCTATTTTAATTTAATTCCAGCGACTTCGGCGTAGGTCTCCGCTATGCGGGCTGGATTTTTCGCCACGGCTATGCCTGCCCGCTCCAGTGCTGCGATTTTGTAGGATGCGCCACTTTTTTTGCCTGACACTATCGCTCCGGCGTGTCCCATGCGGCGACCTGGAGGGGCTGTTACTCCGGCGATGAATGCTGCAACTGGCTTTTTGACATGCGTTTTCACATATTCCGCGGCTTCCTCCTCCTCCTCACCTCCGATTTCTCCCACCATGATTATGCCATCGGTGTCGGGATCTTCGTTGAATAGCTCAACCACATCGCGGTGGCTGAGTCCATGGACGCCGTCGCCGCCTATGCCGACGCAGGTCGATTGGCCTATGCCGCCATTCGTAAGTTGGAGGACGGTTTCGAATGTCAATGTGCCGGAACGGGACACCACGCCAACTTTTCCAGGTTTATGAATGTAGCTGGGCATTATTCCCAATTTTGTTTTCCCGGGGCTGATAATTCCAGGGCTATTTGGTCCTATGAGTGTGCTGTCGGAGTTCCTAAGTCGTTCTTTTACGCGCAGCATGTCCGTAGATGGGATTCCTTCGGTGATGCAAACAATAACTTCAAACGCTGCGTCTATGGCTTCGAGTACCGCATCGGCTGCTCCGGCCGGTGGAACGAAAATTAGCGCGGCGTTGGCTCCGGTTTCTTTGACTGCTCCACCTGCAGTGTCATAGATCGGAACGCTGTCGTCAAATTTTTGGCCGCCCTTCCCAGGTCTGATTCCGGCAACGATCTTTGCGCCATAGTCAATGCAGTGGCGCGTGTGGAACGTTGCAGCCTTGCCGGTGATGCCAACCACTGCGATTTTTGTCTTTTCATCTACGATAATAGCCATTGCCAAGCTCCACAATTCACTATCTGTCCATTGCCCTGCGGATTTTGTCGCCGAGTGCCGCCATGCCGTCCGCGAAAACTGCCTCTGGGATTGCGCCGCGCAAGATTTCCCTGCCCTCTTCGGCGTTTGCGCCTTCGATGCGCACAACAAGTGGCAGCGGCATTTTTTTTCCGCCGAGAGCATCCAAAATTCCACCGGCCACGATGTCGCCCCTCATGGCTCCACCGAAAATGTTTACCAATATGCACTGGACCTGGGAGTCATCCAAAAGTATGCGAACAGCCTCAGCTATGGCACTTTGCGGGGAATTATCGCCGAGGTCCAAAAAATTCGCCGGTTTAATTTTCAGCGCATTTAGCATGTCCATCGTGGCCATGGCCAGTCCGGCGCCGTTTGTTAGGCATGCGACCGTTCCATCCAGTGCGACGTAGTTGAGTCCAAACTGCGACGCCCGCACCTCCTTGGGGTCTTCCTGGGCGACATCCCGCAGTTCGCGCACATCTGCGTGGCGAAATAGGCCATTGTCCTCGAAATTTATTTTTCCGTCGATTGCGCAGAGTCTGCCATCGGCGGTCAGCGCCAGTGGATTAATTTCAACCAGCGATGCGTCCTTTTCCCAGAACAGGCGCCACATGCCGCGCAGCGCCAATGAAAAGCTCTCCAGCAGTGATTCTTCCCCGAGGTTGAGTTCAAATGCCAGCTTGCGAATTTGAAAATCTTCCAGGCCGAATGTGGGCACGATGTATTCCCGCAAAATTTTTTTCGGGTTATTCTCCGCCAGGTCCTCTATGTTGCCGCCGCCATCAGCCGAGGCGAGAATCACCGGCCGCTGGGCGCCGCGGTCAATGAGTATCGATAGGTAGAATTGTCTCAGCGGTTCAACTACTTCCGCAATGTATACGGCGCTAACCGGCGCGCCATCCGGGCCCGTTTGTTTTGTTATCAGCCTATTTCCGAGCATGCGTCGAGCCAAATAGGCGGCTTCTTCTTTTGATTGCACAATGCGAACTCCGCCACCATCCAGGTCGTTGGCGAAGTGGCCAAGTCCGCGGCCACCGGCGTGCACCTGCGCTTTGACGGCGTAGCGTTCCATGGGACCAAGCCTCCCGATGGCCAGGTCAATTTCTTCCAGATTCCCGATCGTTTCGCCGCGCTCAACGGGAACGGAAAATGCAGCCAGAAGCTTCTTTGCCTGGAACTCGTGAATTTTCACGGTCACATAGTATTTTCTAGCTGCCTAGCAGTAAAGAAGTTTTTCAATGGAGGCGTGCAAGATCCGCATCAGCCATTCCGCGCCATGGCTGCGGCAAATAGTCTGCTGCTGGCCACATACGCCGCAGCCGGCAACCGCTTTTTGCTGGCGAGGCGGGGAATAATTTTTGATCCAGCGACAATCCGTTCCCTCTGCAAAAAACACAGCTGCGACGGCATTCTATCATGGCAGAGCTGTTCCAACGGAACATTTTCGCTTAGAATTTTCAACGGAGATGGAACCGAAGCTGAAACCAGCGGCAACGGGACGCGCATTCTAGGAAAATTTCTCCTGGATAGTGGAAAAATTTCCGGTCCGACGTGCACAATTCACACGCCGTGCGGTGATGTACGCTGCGCATTCGAATGCGATGGAACAGTTTCGACGGTGTTGGGTCCGTGGCACATGAATCCACTTGCCGTTGAATTTCAGCTGAGCTGCGGAAAAGTTTCCGGCTACGAGGTTTCCATTGGCAACCCGCATTTCGTAATTCCCGTTGATTGCTTTCCGGAATTTTGGCGGCAAATGGCCGCAGAGATATCAACCCATGAAAGATTTCCAAACGGCACAAATGTGGAATTTGTGAAAAAAATTTGCCCCGGGACACTCGCCATGGTTGTCTGGGAGCGCGGCGTCGGGGAAACGCTATCATGCGGCAGTGGAGCTGCATGTGCCGTGGCAGTCTACGGAAAGGTTTTTAATTTTGGCGACGAAGTTGCCGTTGCCATGGAGGGTGGCACGATTTTCGTTAGGGCCGTAGGCAATTGCATGCGCATAGGCGGCAAAGTTGAATGCTGCGCCATGGCATTAGCGGAATAGGTTTGACTTTTTTGCAATTTTAGCACTACAAGCCGACGCGATGAATGGACTTGCACCTGCCTGGTACCGCATAATTTCGCGCGTCTGTGATGATATTCTTAGCGCAGCCGAGAAAAAAATCGAATCGTCCGTCACTTCTGAAATTGATATCTTTGGAACTGCCGTTGGAAATATAGTTAGTGCAGAGCTATCTCTTGGCGCCGGAACGGCGACGGATGTATTTATCGTAAACCCCGGCATGCAATACGATTGTGAGTCGTTACGGTTCCAGCTTATGCGCCACATACTAGGTAAATTTGCCACGAATAAATTCACCATACTGGCAGCCATCGGATTCAATAGCATTTGCGTTGACCTGGCCATCTGCATTATGCTGCTAATGCGCTTTGCGAAAAAGCCGTTAAATATTGCCATTAATTGGGATAATATCAGCTACGACAGAGAATATTTCGAAACGAATTTCATGCCATTTGCGGTGTCGATTCTAATTTACTCGGGAACACATTTTTTTTGGCCGCCGCTATCAGTTCGGCGGGCAATTTCACTTTCAGAGTTTGCCGACACATACCCAAAAATGGCAGCGCTCCTGTCTAATTTCGCGGCCACAGTAGGGATCTCGTCGGACGCCGTTTCCGGCGCCATATTTTCGGCGCTGGCTGACGATGGATTTGAATCGATATTTGAAAAAATCTTCGGCATTTCGTCGCTTACAGAACTAGTCACAATAGCCGTCGACCCAGTAAATCCATTTTCTGTGTGGGTGCTAATTCCCTATGAAAGACGCGTCATGCCATCCTTCGATGGCGACAGCATGATGTGCAAGTTGCTTAGGAAACTGCCAGCGCTCCTAGCTGGCTTCGGTCTGACTCCGAACGACGTCCCCATGGGAGAGTTGCGCCATTCACTTTTCACAATTTTCTCCTGGATGATAATTGGGATAATATGTTCCACTGGAGCTAGTAGCATACAAATACCACTGGCTGCATTTGATCCCATTGATGCCGTGTTTTTACGGCGTGGATTTTGTCCAGCTTTCATTGGCTGTGATATTTTTCCGAAATCCCATGCAATCGACGTGCCGCAATTGGAGCTTGGCGTCCTTGCCTAGCTATTTTGGCTGTACATCGCCATTGTGGCTCCTAGACAAATCGACCAATGCGTTTGATTTGCGCGATCTTGTGCTGCCTTCTGCCGCAGTTGGGCCAGCCGCTGGCAGCCGCTGGAGCCGCCATGAACTGTAGCGAAGCAGTAGCCTACGGAGCAGTTCAGGGGATTAGCGAATTTTTGCCGGTTTCATCGTCGGCCCACCTCATGATTCTAGGCGCGGCGCTGAACCGCGGCGACTGTGAATCGGCGTGGTATTTTGATCTTTCACTGCAATTTGCTTCGGCATTGGCAGTTGTGGTCATCTATTCCCGGAGAATACTGCAGCTGCTTTGTGGATTGCTTGGCAAATCAAGGGAGGGCCTGCGGCTGGCAGCTTTGCTGTTCATTGCGTTTTTGCCGGGAGCAATTTGTGGCGCAGCGATGGACGCATTTAACTTTGGCAGAGCGAATTCCATTGGCGCACTTGGATGGCCGCTCATTGGCGGAGGCATCTATTTAATTTTTTTTGAGAAGTACAGGAGGCGCCGCCGCGGCGTAAAAAAATTATCAAACATTACTGTCGCAGATGCCATCTTCATAGGCGCAATGCAGGCCGTGGCACTTATCCCCGGTGTTAGCCGCTCGCTGATGAGTCTTTCTGCTTGTTTGTTTATTGGGCTTGCCATACCCAATGCCGTGGAGTTCAGTTTCCTTCTTGGTGCGGAAACAATCTCCGCAGCTGTGTGCTATGAATTTTTGAAGGGAAACATGATGGCAATGGGTTCGATTCCACTTTGTTGCACGCTGTGCGGAGCGTTGGTGGCATTCTTCTTCGCTTTCCCGGCCATTAAGTTTTTGCGCTATTTGCTGGTTTCTAATGCGTTTATCTCCATGGCATACTACCGCATTGTGCTTGGGGCGCTGCTACTTTCGCATTTTTATTTTCGGTTGACGTAGGCGCGAAATTTTGTTTTATTTACAATGATTTAATTGTGCTGCTTGGGTAAAATTATGAGATCTGAACAATCACAAACTTCACACCGATCATTTGTGGCCTCTTTATTCGGCGCAGATCGAAAAGAGGCTGAAACTCTGATTGCAACGGCAGTTAAAACGATTGACGACTGCTCCACAATTAACGCATTAGATGTCGAATGGCTTTGTGCCCACAGCCGGACCGTTGAAAGACTTCTTCTAACCCGCGGAAAACAACTATCCGAACCCGAGAAAGTGCTGTTGTTTGTCGTGCAGAAGAGTAAATTTCTTACAGGGAAAAGATTGGAAGAGGTGCAAGCTAAGCTTAACGGATTGTTGGCATCGGTTGAAAGAGGAGAGGATCCAAAGGAAGAACAGCGGCTAACATTACCGCAGGTACGCACACTAGACGGGTTTGTGCACCATCTAACGTCCAGGACTGTGACGAAAACTGGCGCCATAAATTACAAAAACAACGAACTGCTGGTTGCGGTTCTCACGAACATTGCTGACGGCACTAATATGTCTGCATGGATTAAAGGTTTTGCGGCAACTGCGCTGCTTGCGTCGAAAGCGTTTATTGAACTTGAACATCATGTTTTCCCTGCGGGCGCCTACGGAGATGGTCTAGCGAGAATTTCATTCATTCTTAATTCGCGACTGAGGGGAATGGGAGTTGGGCGGTTTGCGCACTTGACTGCCGGCGAGATAGGCCATGTGGAAATAAGTTTTAATGGCCAAGAAATGGCAGGCGTTGAGGATCAAGGCCGTGTCTGCAGAGTTTTCGGCCTGAAGGAATTGGCGCAAACCTCCTTTTTTGCGCTGGATTTTGAAAAACTGATCTCCGAAGATGGTGAGGCTGCTGACCTTCTCAGGCTGCTCAAGCGGAGTAGGCCGGATGTGGACGTTCGCGCTTTATTTAGATCCAACCTCGAGCTACTGCTGCAGAATGATTACGGCTTTCGCGTTACAACGTTTGGAGTTATTTTCAATTTCTTACTGTGGCTGTACAACTTTCTCGTCAGCATATTCCGTTCGTCGCCGAGTTTCCACACGCCAATAAGTGAGCACTTCGCAGTTGATGATTCCGGCAATGTGCGTCGTAACTTCGCAGATGGTTATGAGTTTAAAGAACGTTCAGCCATATGCTCGGGGTACATCGCCACGGTTATCGCCGAGGCATTAAGGCTGACTGACGAGTGTCTGAAGGCCATCGCGTCGAAATGTCAAGGTTTAACTGACAAGCAGCGCGCGTTGGTGAGAAGTCTAGAATTTTCATTTGCTAAACCGCTTTTCCGTAAAGGTACACGCTTTGAAAGCGTGTCACCAAAGCTCATCCATGAGACTCTCGCTAGAGTCGGAGCCCTAGGGGAATCGCCGGAAGGGCGCGAGTTGGAAAAATTTGTAGTTATGCCAAAAGATCCTTCTCTGCCGGCTTCCGCTTGAAATTATCTTGACCTCGGCCGTGCCATCAATTGCCTGCGCCAGACGGCCAGAGTAGCTCAGCGGTAGAGCAGAGGACTCATAAGCCTTTGGTCGGCGGTTCGATTCCGCCCTCTGGCACCGGCGCATTCCGGATGCGCGAAAAATTATAGATTTCCCGTTGACGCCGCCGCGCTTTTTCCGTTGCTGAGCCGCGTGGCGGAAGCGAGACAAAAATATGTGCACGGCGTTCTGTGGTTCCTGCTGAGTTTGGTTGCCTGCCAAATAAATGATGCCGCAATGAAATTTCTAAGCGTACGGCTCGATCCAATTCAGACGACGTTCATGAGGTTTTCCTTCGCCGTTTTGCTGCTGTTGCCAGTGATGCTAGCAGTTGGCATGCGGACGTTTAGCACAGTCAGGCCGGCGCTCCATTTTTTCCGTGGTGCAATTCTTTTTGCGGCGACTGCCTGCTGGTGCTGGGGGCTTGGGCGCACATCCATGGCGATGGCGGTGCTGATTGGATTTTCCATGCCGCTGATATTGTTGATTTTAGCGCGGATTTTTCTCGGCGAGCGGGTCTCGCTCTGGCGCTGGTGCGCCACGGCTGTTGGGTTCATTGGAATCGCCGTGGCCACAAATCCACCTGGGTCGGCGTGTTTTAATTGGGCTGCCGTGCCTCTGCTCCTGTCGGCTACGTTTTTTGCGATTCTCGATATTTTTAACCGTCGCTACGCCGAAAAGGAGCCGCTATGGGCGATGATACTCTACGGATCTCTTTGGACTGCAGTATTTTCCGCATGGCCGGCAATTTCGCGCTGGGTTAGCCCTTCTCCGCTGGACTGGCTGCTCGCAGTTTCCCTCGGAGCCAGCGCTAATTTGCTGCTGTTCTGTCTTATGCGCGCCCTGAGACTCATCGAAGCTTCGGCCACTGCGCCGTACCGCAACGTAGAATTTCTCTTTAGTCTGGTCACCGGATACGTATTCTTCGGCGAGATTGCCGATGGCCCGACGCTCATTGGCGCCGCAATAGTTCTGCCAACTACAGTCGCTCTCGCAATCTATGAGTCGCGCGCAGGTGGCGGATCGAAAACCGAACACTTCCATTCCTGCTGCTAAACCATGAAAAATTTACTGCTAACAGCCGGCGCCATTCCGCCGCTAGTCATAGGCCTGCTAGCCTTTTGGAATCCATTCCGCCTGGAAACTATGCTGCGATTGATTCGCAATCCATTCATGGATGGGCTCCTATTTGTTTCCGCTGCCGGTGCCTTTCTCTGGAAAATTGTGTCGCTCGGCGAAGCAGATTTTGGCAATTTCCGTCCCATGCTTTTCTGTGTCTTTGCGCTAATTTCGCTAGCCATGCTAGCTCGCAACTACGGTTTTCTATCGGTTAGGGGATTGGCAGTTTTGCAGCTGCTTTGGGCAAATGAACTGCTGAAAGCCGGACTCGGCCACTACAGCCTAGCGTGGATCGTCGCAAAACTCTTCACCTACATTTGCATTCTATTTGCGATTTATTTTGTCGCGCGCCCGTATCGCATGCGGGATCTGCTATGCAGGAGGGCCAGGAGGTGAATCGGTCAAAGGCGAAGAATGGCAGTAAAAGTTCCAAGGGATGGCGGCCTGCCGTTCCTGTTGTTCCACTTGCGATCGTTATTTCTGGGCCGGCCGGAGCCGGGAAAACAACTCTCTGCAAGAGTCTAATGGCGCTGCCCGGGGAAATTTTTTCCTACGCAACTACTACGACGACTCGACCTCCGCGGCCGGCGGAAGTCGATGGCAAGGATTATTACTTTGTTAGCACCGAGGAGTTTCAAAGTTCCATTGCCCGCGGAGAGTTTTGCGAACATGCCACGGTCCACGGCCGACACCTCTACGGTCTAAAAATTAGTGAATTGGAGCGTCATTTCGTTTCCGGGCGGAGTGTGCTCATTACCATGGATGTCCACGGCGCGATGACGTTGAAAGGATTGTCCGTCGGCGATCCGCAGCATGTCCTCCACAGCCGCGTTGTTAGCATTTTTCTCATGCCCCCGCGCCGCAGTGAGCTGTACTCCAGACTGTGGCGCAGGGAAAACATCGACGAAGACGAAGTAGCCAGCCGCATGTTTTCCATGGAGACAGAAATGCAAAGTGCAGGAGCCTACGACTATCGCATCCCCTCCACGTCCCAAAAGAACACCGTCGAAAATTTCATGCACATCTACCACGCCGAGCAAATGCGTCGCGTTCGCTGCGAATTTGTCCAGCAATCAGCGGAGCAATTCCCGCAGGATGCGGTCCAGGACGGACGGATCGGCTTTCCCCTTTGATTCCCGCATTGCCGCACCCTTTATGGCATTTATTGCCGTTTCCTTTCCGCCGCGAAATTCGGCAACGGCTTTCGGACTTGCGCCAATTGCCCTGCGGCAGATTTCTTCCATGGTGGCGCCAGTTTCCTGGGCGATTTCCTTTGTCGTCGAGTTCAAAAATTCCCTAAAACTTGTTCCGGTGCTGTACGTTGATGCGATTGCGTTCTGTGCAGCCTGCTTGCCTATGCGACCTTCGTCGATGGCATTCACGAGCTGTGCGAGTTCGTCTGCTCCGATGCGCAGACCGATTTCCTCGCCAGTTTTAGAAGTTTCGCGCAAAATATCGTTGGCTATGAAATTTGCGATGGCGCGGTAATTTTTGCATGTTCCGGCGGCCGCTTCGAAAAAATCTGCCAACTGCCGCTGTGGACAGAGCACCGACGCAACTGTATAGGGCAATTCGTAGTGCTCCATGAAGCGCCGCTGTCTGTCGAATGGCCTTTCCGGAAGTCCCTCGCAGAGTGATTCTATGGTTTCATCGTCCAATTTTAGCGGCGGGATGTCAGGCTCCGGGAAGTAGCAGTAGTCATGCACATTTTCCTTGGCGCGAAGGCCATCGGATGTATTTCGCTGCGCATCCCATCGCCGCGTTTCCCGGCCTATGGTTCCGCCGGATTGCAGTATGTTCCTCTGCCGAGCGATCTCATGGACAATGGCATTGCGTACGCCCGATATGGAATTTAAATTCTTGTACTCAACCCTTTCACCGAGAACGGCACTGCCAGCCGGCTTGAGGCTAACATTCACGTCGCAGCGCATCTGGCCCTTTTCCATGTCGCAATCTGATACTTCGGCGCCTGAAAGATGCATGCGGATGGAATTCAAGTATGCCGACGCCTCCTCAGCTGAATGCATGTCCGGTTCGGAAACTATTTCCGCCAGAGGAACTCCGGCGCGGTTGAAATCCACCAGCGATAGCGTCCCAAGGTGGCTCAACTTGCCGCAGTCTTCCTCGAGGTGTATGCGGTTGAGCCGCACCTTTCTATGGATGCCTTGGATGTTTCTCGCTTCGCCCGGTAATTCAATTTCAACGGCGCCGCCGATGCAGAGTGGTTCGTGCTGCTGAGTGATTTGGTAATTTTTTGGGTTATCCGGATAAAAATAGTTCTTTCTGTCCCAGCGGCAAGATTTCGCTATGGTGCAGCCGAAAATTGCTCCCGCCCTCACCGTCTGGCGGATGGCGCCAAAATTCAGCACGGGAAGTGCGCCCGGCAGCCCAAGTGTTAGCGGGTCCGTGGCCGTATTATGTTCATCGCCAAAGACACAGCGCGACCTGGAAAAGGCCTTGGATTTGGTCTTTAGTTGCACGTGCACCTCCAACCCTATGATCGCATCGTATTCCATGCCATGAAACTCCGCTGCTAGGCTAGCCGCCGCGACGGCGCCGCTGCAACTTCTATTTTGTGCGATTAAAAGCGATGGGGTGGCTGACCGGGCTCGAACCGGCGACCCTCGGAACCACAATCCGATGCTCTGGCCAACTGAGCTACAGCCACCGCAGCGGATCAACTGATGGAATCTGTCGGATGGCTGTCAACGGCAATCGAAAACTTTCCAGCGATTACTCGGCTGCCAATTTGAATTCGGTGAAGTCAATTTTTCGAAAGCCGAATTCATCAAAACTATCTGTGGCATCTTCGCAAATATCGAAAATCCTTTCGTAGAAGTCATTTGCGGTATTTGCGTCCGTGACTTCCGGCAATAGCTCCATTGTATTGCGCAAGCTCTGTGATACACTTGTAACGCTACTGGCAAATTCTCCCAGTTTACCTTTGGGATGATCTCCATTTGTAATGCGAAGCGCTTCATCTATGAGCGCCGCAAGTGCTTGTTTTGCGCGGCTGATGCGCATATATCTAATATCTTCTTTGCTAGACTGTTTGCGTATTCTATCCAGCGCTTCATCAATCTGTTTAACATATATTGCTTTGGGTAATAAAGCTTCAACTATGGCGTTGTCTGATGTGCCTGAACAGCTCCTAAGTAAGCCCATCAATCCAACAGTGCGCCTAACAAAAAATGTATGCGGATGTTTTGCGAGATAGAGAGCCCTATCAACTGCTTCAATGGATTTCCGATCGCGTGGGTCTGACGAGAATTCTTCAAGTTTACTAAGTAATTCGCCCGTGACTCTATCTGGCGCAAATCCCTCTAGTTCCGAGCGGATAACAGTTGTAATATGGTAGAGCTGGATATCAATGCTCGTTGCCGTACCGACACAAAGTCCAGAGCACAGTTCAGTCTCCAAATCTCGAAGCCTGCCATTGAGTTCTGCGATTCGCGCATCAACATCAGCTTCTGTTGGTTTTGACTTGCATTGAAAAAAAGCACGAAATCCGGATGGCCTGCTTTTTTCTTGCGGAGCAACTACTAGGCTTTCTGCGGCGCCATCGGCTATCGGTTGAGTTGGTTCGTCACTTGCACTGTAATAGCTGCTGCCTTCACCTGTATTGACATTATCTTGACCGTCATCACCGCTACTCACATCCATTTGAGCGTCACCGATTAGCTCAGCCATGTTTTGCTCATCTTTTTTTTTAGGGTTTTTTCTGAGAAGTCCGCCAATTTTACGAACT
>JAITDL010000078.1 GCA_031282565.1 Puniceicoccales bacterium | reverse complement strand
GCATCATTTTCATTTGGGTCACCCGGCTCCACGAATAGCGTGTGGTGGGTGATATCATCTCCATCGCTTCTGAATCTCATCGCGCTTGTGAGATTAACGGGATCGACAACGGGAACGATGCCTCCGCTATTTGCATCTGCTTCGTATCTAGCGCCATCGAAAAACCTCACCGGATGGTCATCGCCCGCTTCTCCGATTTGTTGTTTCTGTTCGACTGTCAGCTCCGGCTCGACGCGCGGCGGCTCGACGTGTGGTGGCTCGGCGTGTAGTGGCTCGGCGCGTGGTGGCTCGGCGCGTGGTGGCTCGGCAGCAGCTTTCTTCACCCATACTCTTAGAGTATTCACAGCATTTGCCACGACGAGAACATAGCATTTTCCCAATCTAGGTACGTCGCCGTCGGCCGCCCGCTCCAACGTTATCATATGCGTTGGCTTAGCTCCACCGAGCCCGCCGACCATTTCCATGAATGCAGCCACGTCGTCATTTTCGACATGAAGCCGCACTTGCTCACTTTTTGCGACATCATCTGTACCTGGCTCAGTTTCAGCTGTTTCACCGCTATCCCGTATTGCAAATTCTTTGTAGCAAATACCACCGGCATCTGTCACCGTGAGACCAGTCTCCGCAGCTTTGGCAATTTCACTGGGCGAAAATGGGAAACTGGCCGCTGCACCTGGCACTGCGACAACGCTCGCAGAACTATCGGCAAGTTTCTCCGGAGTAGGTTGCAGATTAACCTTTTTATTCGCAGTTTTTACAGCATTCGCCTGTGCATTTTCACGGCGCCACAGCCTGGCTAGCACTCCAAAGAGACTTACAGTTACGCGGAAATGAAACAGTGTGAACATGTCAGCAAGTAACGTGAAAATTGCAAAAATCAGGAACAGCGGTGACACCAAAACCGTTAAACCTCTGCAGACGTAAAGGAACGCTGTAGCGGAAACATTGGATCCGATTTTTGTCAAATTGCCAACTGCGGCAGGCCCTAGGCCAACTCCGTGGTTTGGCTTTACAGCTTCAGGCGTCATTGCGTTCAAATTGCAAGTAATATCTTCAAATTGTCAACCAAAACCATCTTCCCATGTCCCGGCGTGATCGGTGCGACCGAAAACGAAGCTGTGAAACGTAAAAAATATTCTTGACAAACAATTTACGGCGCGACAACCACTGCGGCGCAATGAATTCACCAATTAAAAATTTTCCAGGTGCTTCTTTTCGAGAAATTGAACTGTACTACCCAACTAAAACATATGCTGTTCCCGCAGCAGTAACACGCTGCAACGGTCACACAATAGTTACGGTCAATCTACCACTAAATGAGAGATTTCCAGGAGGCAGAAACGCTCTGATTGGGTGCGCACTTGCATTGCTGGGACTCGGAATGAATTGCATGGTCATAGAAGCGTACACCACTCATAGAATGTCACGTAGAGGACTTAACCGCATACTTTACAGTGATGTAAAAATGTTGGAAGGGCACGACATGCCGCGGCAACCGACGCCACGAGATTTCCGGTTTACGTGGCGACCTGAGGATGACGGCGTTCCATGCGAAGCTTTTGCTCCGGAACCAGTTGAATAGGTAAATGCCATTTCCATGAAGCCGCCAACGCGATGCGTTGGCGGCTTATTTTCATTTCAGATGACAAATTTTCATTGAATTTTGGCTGCTGCGGCCGCGGATGATGCGTCGGCTAAAATGTTCTTGACAAACACTTTACCCAATGACAGGCGTAGCCATGCAATGGCTATACCAACACACATCCGCCCTCCAGTAACTCTCTGCATATTTCCTACTTCGTCGCAGACGGCCATACCAACACCAGTTCGCTGCGGAAGTCCATGGACCACATTCCCTGTGATTTTCACTAAATTGAATGGTACGGCAATTGTCGCCGTCAATTTACCAGCCGGGCTTCAAGTTTTTGCAGATGGTAGGAAAGCGTTCACCAATTACACGTACAGATCCCTCGGGCTCATTCCACCTACTATGCCGAGCATAATGCTCATAGAAGTGCGCACTGAACGGCCGCTGTCAAAGCCATCCTTCCGCGAAGTATTCGATTTGCGAGTCAGAACGATGAAGTCATTTGGTGCTTTCCGCTACGTCAAAAATGAACGAAAAAAGCTGCCGCTGAGGTCCAGAAGCAACCCAGAAATTGCAGCGGCACGCGCCCTAAACAAATTGATCAGATCGCGCAGCGTAGCATCAGTCGAAGCGATGTATTTCTAATTTAGAACCAGCGCACTGTCAGCCTCTTCTCCAGATGTTTCTTCAAATATTTTCAGCAGATCGGACACGCGCAATTTTGCCTTTTCCTGGCCGGAGAAATCTAGAACTATCTGGCCACGGTGCAACATTATAACTCGCGTTCCATAGCGGAGAGCCTGCCGCATTGAATGGGTTATCATCAGCGTTGTTAACTTTTTTTCCGAAACAATTTTGCTAGTTAGTTCCATTATGGAATCCGCAGTCACCGGATCCAAAGCTGATGTATGCTCATCAAGGAGAAGAAGCTCTGAACTCTGCATCGCCGCCATGAGAAGACCTATGGCCTGGTGCTGTCCGCCCGACAACTGCCCCATCTGGTCTCCAAGTCGTTTTTCGAGTCCGAGCCCGAGTGATTCCAACTTCTCCACGATAAGTCGGCGCATTTTCCTCGTCACAGCCGGACGGAAAATCGATGGCCTGCTCCCACGGCGATATGCGAGCGCCATATTTTGCTCAACCGACAGCTTCATGCAGATGCCATCTGCCGTGCTTTGAAATACGCGGGCGACGCGCGATGCACGCTTCCACGCAGGATCGGCTGTGACGTCCTCGTCTCCGATTAGTATGCGGCCGCTGTCGGGACAGACAAAACCGCCGAGGACATTCATTATGGAGGTTTTACCGGCGCCGTTGCCACCTATGAGCGTCGCAAATTCTCCGCTCTCCATGTGCAAATTCAAGCCGTTGAGCACGTGGTTTTCGGCGGCCGTGCTCGGGTTGTAGGTTAGATGAATGTCTTCGAGCGTGATCATATCCTCCTGAGGGCCCTCCTCTGCGACCAACTGCGCAGCCGCTTAGGAAGAACGAGTGCGCAGGTAACTAATATGGCCGTAATTAGATTGAGATCCTCTGGCCCTATCCCATTACTCCGCAGTGGCCCGTCACCGATGGCAAAGCCAACGAGGATCCTATATAAGATTGAGCCAACTATGACCGACGCCGAACGGAACCAGTTGTTTCGCGTATGGAAAATGCTTTCGCCGATAATGACCGCGGCCAAACCGGATATGACCGTGCCGATGCCTATGGAAACGTCGACACAGCCCTGTGTCTGCACAAAAAGCGCACCGCTCGTGGCGATGAGGCAATTTGAAATCGCCATGCCCAAAAAAAACATGGCGTTCGTATTTACACCCTGGGCCGATGCCATGCGCTGATTCATGCCGGCGGCTAGCAGGGCGAGACCGAGGCTCGTTGAAAGAAAAATATTTAGCAGCATCCAGCAGCAAAAGGCGATGGCCAACGCAAAGCTGCAGTGGACAAAAAACTGGTTGGAAAAATCGGCTGCTATGAAGTCCGTGAACATATCTCTAACGCCGAGCAGCGGCAAATTTGGTGACCCAGCTGGGCGCGCCGTCTCGCCAGCGAGAAATGGCGCCAGCCCGAGAACCCGCAGGTTAACGGTGTAGAGACCGAGCATTACTATTATGCTGGAGAGCGTCTTCGAAATGCGTAGCCCCACGTAGAGCCATGCGGTGACCATGCCGGCCATCGCTCCAGCCGCGGCGCCGTAGGCCATGGCGACGGCCGGAGGATACTTTAGGTAGAGAAAAAGTCCACAAACCGCTCCGCCAAGCGGAAAGCTACCGTCGGCGGTCATGTCTGGGAAATCGAGAAGGCGGTAGGATATCATGACCCCCAGGGCCACCATGGCGTAGATTAGGCCAACCTCCAAAGATCCAAATAGCATGTTTGACGTCATGGCTTTGACTCACTTTCCAAATACGTAGTCAGCTGACTTCACGAGATCTTCCGGCAACTGTAGACCCTGGAGCCGCGCCGCCTTCCTGTTGAGAAAAAGTTTCGCCTTGCCGCTGACTTCCGGAGCTATGTCTCCCGGGCTGGTTCCACTCAAAACTTTTACAACCATCATTCCTGCCTGCCTGCCAAGATCATAGTAGCTCACACCGAGGGAAGCGGATGCGCCACGGCGAACGAGTTCCGGGTCCGCCGTAACCGCTGGTACTTTGCACTCGTCGGCGGCCCGCGCAAGCGATTCGTAGGCCGATCCGATCGTGTTGTCCGTCGGCGTAAACACGAGGTCAACCCTGTCGCGTAAGCTGCGTACGGCCAAAGGAATATCAGCGGAAACCTGCACCGGCGCCGTCAGGACGGAAACATTTTCCCTGGCTAGCAGCAGCGTCAACTCCCGCAGAGCTGCGACGGAATTTGTTTCCCCAGGGTTGTAGATGAACCCCACTGATTTCATGTTGGGCAAAAGCTTTCGCATGAATCTAATTTGCTCCTCCATGAAGACGAGGTCCGACACACCGGTGACGTTGGTCCCGGAAGCATCCCAATTTTTTATGACGCGCGCACCGACTGGATCTGTTACTGAGGCGAAAACTATTGGGACTGTGCGCGTAGCAGCGGCAACTGACTGGGCGCTGGTCGTTGATATGGGAACAATGACCTTCGGCCGCTCCAGCGCTATCATCTTCGCAATCTGGGCGGCAGTTGCGCTGCTACCCTGGGCGCAGAGGTAGCGGATGGAAACCGTCTTCTTCTCTTCGTAGCCGAATTCAAATAGCACGTCCTCGATGCCGCGGCGGACGCTGTCCACGGCTCGGTGCTCAGCAAATGTTGTAATCGCCACAACTGGAATATTTTTCGGCTGATCACCACGGAGAGACTGTGCACAGCCAAGCCCGCAGACCAATAGTATGCGGCGCAGAATCGTAAACATAGCACTTCGCGACATCGGCCACTGCGGCCAAAGCTCAGCGAATTGACGCGATGAAAGTTGCGAACTGAAATTTGTCAAGGGCCGCGACCAAATTGGTCAGGCGCCGCGGTGCAGTGCCACGCCGCTTTCCAAAATGTCATTTCGCGGCGCCTCTCCCCTGCTAGAGATGTCTGCTGAACGTGATGGAAGCGCTACCGGCGACACGATTTCGTGCGAAATTGCCGTCCAAATCGAGGCAGACATCCCAGTTTTTATTCATCCGATATCTGGAACCGAGATATGCCGTTGCGCTGTGCCGTTCGCCGTAGAATACGGCCTGCTCGAATGTTTCGCGGGGATCCCAACCGGAAGCAGTTCCCCTGCTGTGGGTTCTCCTTGCTTCACAGCGCCATCCAAACTTCGCCAGCAGGTTCAGCCTGCTGGACCTGACCGTTTCAACGCTGAGTCCGAGCGTCGTAGCGATGAATCTGTGTCGCATTGAGCTGTGCGTTACAATGTCGTCGCCGCAGCGCTCTACGAATCCGTACTGGTAGATGGAGTCGCAGTGCACTTCGCCGAAGCAGCCGAGTTCGGCCTCGCCATCGCGCAAAAATCCCTGGCGGAACTCGACGCCGACGTGGACATCGATGTCGCGGAAGTCGTCACATTCGTAGACGTTGCGCAAATCATCCTCCCGCCTGCAGCGCATTTTGCCGGCGCACACGAACGCCTCCGCCTTGGCGTAGGATTTCAAATTATCGAAGTAATTCCCATTCACGCGCAAATCGGCGGCAACTGCCAAATCGTTGCGGCGGGCTACGTAAAGTCGTTCAACGTGCGCCGTCGACTTGCTCCTGGCGGCGGCGGCAAAAGCAGTTGCAAGTAGAGTCCGTCGATCGTTTTGCGATTTTCCAGAGCAGCCGAGCTCTGCGCCCCATGTGGAGGAATACAATCCGTGGCGAATGTAGGGATCTACTCGTCTATTTTCCACTCCGGCAAACGCTTGGCAGAAAATTCCGTGGCCATCGAAGCTGGGCGCCATGCGCATGAGGTGGCCAATCCTAGCCCTATCAAGTGCAACGGTGCCAACTGGGAATGGTGGCCACGGCGGAGGAATTTCCTGTGGCGGCGGCTCCTCCTCGTTCGGCGGTTCATCGAGAATGGGATCGCGCGTTGTGGCGAGTGCGAGGCCGTTAACGTTGCTATTTTCAAACCAGTAGAGCGAAAATTCATCGGGGATGCCAAGTATATCATCCTCCACGATGAAGAGTTCCACGCCGTCGTCCTCGTTGAACCCGATTCCTCCGCCATCCCGTATGCCAACCCTGCCGCGCTCGGACAGCTCCAATCCCCAGATCACGTCACTGGAAACGTCGGACTGGGCCCTCGCCAAGACCAGCAGAATATTTGACGGAAGCACGTCGCAGCCCTCCAGGGAAAACAGCCATCCACTTTCGAAACATATCATGCTCTGCGAGTTCCCGATAAGATCGATTATTCCGTCTGGCCTGCATCCGCATAGGATTCCAGCAGCAGTGCCGCCACCGATGGCCGCATCGCCGAAAGCTGCGCTTGCTTCGTAGTCAAATGCCGCGGCGAAGGTCGATTCGCTGACGTGGAAAAGCAATCTATCGCCATCAGAAACTATCAGCCTTCCAGCGACAGGGTAATCGTCGAAGTTCAATGCAATCTGCCCTTCGCCGTAGAATTTGCCTCCGTGGCACATGGCAATTCCTGATTCCAGGGCCCTCGCCGCATCGCCAAACACTTCCCAGCCATGACCTCTTTCGCCATTGGCGCAGCTGACGACGGCCAATGTGCCGCTAACGAGGTCTATGGTGCGCAGATATTGCACAGGCCCGAAACAGTTTACCGTCCAATTATTTTCTATGCGCGCAATCGTGCTCTCGGGCCGCCGCTCTCCAGCGCCGAGTTCTGCAGTCCTGGTCACAGCACCGATCAAATTTAGCACGCCGCCGCTGCCGCTTCGACGCTCTCCGTCGGTGGATCCGCCTACGTTGAGCTGGAAATTTTCACCGAGGGCTATGGCCCGCGCCCAGCCGTAGGAATTTCCATCCCCGTTTTCGCCTATGGAAATGTCATCCGTGGACCAAGCGCCGCCGCCATTCCCCTGTGTCTGAGAAAGATCCGCCGTCAACTTACCATCACGTTCAGCGAAGCCACTGCTAAGTTTCGCCGCGGCAATTGTTATAACCGGCCGCGAATCCAAATCGCTCTCTCCACTGCAAAAGCTGGCGGCCATGTCGACATTCGTCCAACCGCCTATGCCATTTGCGATTGTCAGCTGCGGATTTTCGACGTCTGCGGTGGCTAATGCAGCAATTGTCTGGTTGCCAACAAATTCCACGCTCCATCTTTCGAAGGACGATTCGCTGCCACCGGAATAGCACGCACCGAATGCCGTCGCCATCCCGCTGGTCCCTCCGTCGGCGATGGCGCAATATCTGCCGACGCCGTCGAATGCGGCAAATGTCCAATCGCAGAAGGAGGATAGGGCGCCGCCGGCGTTCACGGCTCCAAAGATGGCTGCGTTCGTGCCCCTTGAGGCGACAACTCCTCCGTTGAATTCACCAAAACTCCACCCATTGAACGATGAGCTCATTTCGCCGGCAGTTGTGGCACCAAATCCAGCAGCATCAACGCCTTCGGCCAGCACTTTGCCGTCTACGATTCCGCCCAAACTCCAGTCGCAGAAAGACGATTGCACATTTTTGACAACGCCCGCGCCGAAACCAACGGCACTGGCGCCGGAAACGGAAACGGCACCGCTCTGAATTTCAGCTAATTCCCAGCCGCTGAAGGAATTTTCGACGTCACCGCCATGGGCTGCCCCAAATGCGACCGCGGAATGCAGTTCGCTTTGACCGCTGACCACTGAAATTGTCGTTTCGCCAAAATTGCCAAAATGCCAGTCATTGAACGAATTAGCTGCAAAATTTGCCACGCCGCCGGCCCCGAACACTGCGGCAAGTGGCGCCGCGGCAGAAAAATTGACGTCCAAGAAGTCGGCAAAATGCCACTCACAGAAAGAGGATTGCAATGGCGCGGAGTCGTTTCCGTCATCACCAGTTACTGCACTGAAATCTCCCCCGACACCGAAGCAGACAGCTAACTTGTCAGCGGAGGAGGCCATTTCCACTCCAGTGATTTCATCGAAATTCCAGCCGTTGAACGACGAAATCACTTTTGCCGCAACGGCTGCGCCGAAGTTCGTGGAGCACAGAGCTCCGCTGCCGCAGGACGTTACGGTGCCGTTTCGGATTGCGCCAAAGTGCCATTCGTTGAAAGACAATTTTGCATCAGCGACCTCATTTGAACCGCAGCATATTGCTGTCATAGACTCAGTTGCGGCGGTCATATGACTATTCAACACATCGCCGATGTGCCAACTGTCGAAAGAAGAATCTACACCATAGCAACCGACAGCGCCAAGAACAACGGCCAAACCATCGGACGAAACAGAAATTGTCGCTCCATCGAATTTTTCTAGATTCCAGTGGCAGAACGATGATTCCACTTCGGCAGCCATTCCAACTCCGAACGCGATTGCATTCTCCTTTCCGGCGGCAAAAATTTTGGACCCGTCTACGCCATCGAACATCCACCCGCCAAATGACGAGATCGCCCCTTTAGCAGAGATGGCACCGAATCCAATTGCATTCCTTCCGGCAACGGTAATGGCTCCGTTTTTAATTTCGCCGAAATTCCAGTCGCAGAAAGACGACTGCACGTTTTCTGCAATGGCAGCACCGAAGCCAGTTGCGTACTGTGTTGCAGTGGAGCGCACTTCGCAATTGGAAAAACTGCAAGCACTCCCATATTCGCCGAAGTGCCAGCCGTCAAAGGAATCTATGACGCCAGTGGCATTGGCAGCCCCAAATGCGACCGTGGAATGCAGTTCACCTTTGCCGCTAGCAGCTGAGATTGTCGTTCCTTCAAAATTAGCGAAAGTCCACCCGCAGAAGGACGAACACACATCTAGAGCGCACGACATTGCGCCGAATCCAACGGCAAAGCCATCTGCACTGCCGCCGGCTGCAATTACGTTGCTATCAACGAACTTTCCGAAATGCCATTCGCGAAATGATGAGGTGGCTTTGTCCGCATGAACAACGCCAAATGCAGTTGCGTTACAATCACTTAAAGCAGAAATCGTCGCCCCACTAAAGCTTTCAAAATTCCAATCGCAGAAGGACGAAGTCCCGTTGTCGAAGTCTGTTACGCCAATTGCAGTAACGTAATTTTTCCCAACGGCTGCCACAGTGGCACCACTGTTTTTACCCATGTCCCAGCCGTTGAAGGATTTATCCATTCCGTTCACCGCGCCCGCACCGAAGGCAACGGCGCAGTCACCGCTGGCCGTGACAGCTATTTTTCCGGCGACGATGCCACTAAAACTCCAATCGCAAAATGATGATTGCGTGACACTTAAAGAAATCATGCCGGCGTCGATGGCACCGAATCCGACGGCACTCACGCCCGAAACTGAAATGGTAGCGCTTTGAATTTCGCCGAAGTGCCAGTCGCAGAAGGAGTTAGCGCCGTTTCTCAGCGAGTCGATGCCGAAGGCCACGGCGCCCCGTTCCGCTCCCACTATTTCCATAATTCCGCCGTCGAAGGAGGGG
>JAITDL010000040.1 GCA_031282565.1 Puniceicoccales bacterium | reverse complement strand
GTAGCTGGCATCGTACCGGGCGCCATTGCTGTTGTGTATATGTTTTTCGATATGCGTGCCGCTGCACTAAAAATAGCTGAAATACAAAGTGAATCATCGCAAGATGCATTGGAAAGTGTTGTCGCCGATGTTGCCCACGCTGGAGCGGCTGGCATCCGGGAAATTGCGAGGAGTAAGTTAATCGCCCGAGCGGTTGCCAATCCTGATGCGGCGCTCGCTGCTTTATTTTCGGCTGTGAGAATAGAAACGAAAATGAATCCGCCGGTCTATGTTGACGGCATTGAATTTCTAACGCTGGAGAAACTTGTTTTGGCACGCGCAGAAGATCCGCACTTCTTCATAAACCTCGCCATGGCGAACAGCTTGGAGGAACTATCGGCAGTCCTATTTGCCGGCGCTAGAGGACGCGTGCTGGCGGTGAAAGGCGATGGAGAGATTGGCCAAGAGCAACTTCGGCAGCTGGTAAAAGAAATTGTATGCACAGTGAAAATAGCCGCTGCGGCGGACAGGGTCAAAGTGGCCGAGAAGCGAAAGGATGAAAAAAAGGTCGCGCTCGCCTGGCGCGAAGTAACGGCTCCACTTTTGCGAAAGTTAAAATCGAAAGCTGAAATATGCAGCCAAATTACTACGGGAAAGCTTTTTCCGTGGTGGCTTGCGCAGAAATTTATGAATGGAGATGGCGCCGATGCTGTGAAACGTAAGCTTGCGGATGCACTTGGCGGGAAGTATTTTTACGAAGAGTGTGGCAGTATCGCATATGGCAGGAACTGCAATGCGATTTTTGAAGGTGCAGTCGAATTTGCAGCTAAAATATTTTCCGACAGGAAATTTATAACCCTCTCCATTCGAGACAAGACGGTTCACATTTTGTCGATCATTGACGAAATAAAACGCGATTGCGCCGTGGCCGTAGACGATAAACGGATCAAGCAGTATGATTACCATAAACTTCGCAGCGCCCTAGGGGTCGATGCTAGATTTAACATTTTTGCATGGTTCATATCGGAAAAAGAAGCTGCTGCCATTTGTAGCGCCATGGGTGATTTCATTGTGGCGTACTGCGATGGGCTGTTCAAACAAGAAATTCCATCGGGGCGACAAGGCGAAGAAATCTGCGTTGATGAGCTACTTAGACATCTCGTTGATGGGGAATCGCTGGAAAATTCTGCCGCTTTGAAGGCGGAGTCACAAGAACTTGAAGCGGCACGGCGAGAGTTTGACGAAGAAATTGAGCGGCAGCGCAATGGAGAATGGTTTCTTTTTGGGGAAGAGTAATTTTTACCATAAAACGAACCAGCTAGCAGGGTAAATCTCGAATTCCGATGCCGTCTCCTCTCGCCCCATGGGAGCTCCACGCCAGCTAGCGGAACCCCAACCACATAAAAAAAGAAATTAGCCGGAAACCTCCCTCCGGCTGGGCTGCTGCGCATTTACTACTGCTGCAGCTCTGCGAGGCTAGCTTTAAAGATATCGACTGCCTTGCGCATTTGTTCAGAATCAAGAGCAGGTTTATGTTTAGGTTTAGGAGCAGTGGCAGCAGGGGCAGAATCAGCAGAATCAGAATCAGCAGGGGCAGCAGGGGCAGCAGGGGTAGCAGGGGTAGCAGGGGCAGCAGGGGCAGCAGGGGCAGCAGCAGAATCACGAAAAGCATCCGTCAAGGCAAAAAGCACTTTCGCGGCTTTAATCAAAAGTTCTACAGCCTCAACCCATTTAGTTTTGTCTGGCGGAGTTCCTTCAAATTCTAGTTTGGCTTCTTCTAGTTTGATTTCCATACCAGTTCTGGATTTCGCGATAACGGCTAATAGCACTTCCAGTAATTTCTCAGGAGATTCATTCCATGGAAAATCAGTGGCAACAAGGTTACTATGTTCACCAGAAGCCATAACCAACGCCTGACCTGCAGTCATATCGTGTTTACCATTTTCGCCAGCAACGCCTTTCCGCACAACACTATTCTTTATGCCAAACCCATCAGCGATGGCAGCACCTAAGCCAGCTGCGAGATCAATAAATGCTTCCATAAACTCAACAGCGGTCATGTTATCTTTCAATCTGGCGACGAAATCAGGGTCCACAACAAATTTTCCATTCACTATCTGCACCGGACCTTTGACGTCCGCGGCATCACCTTCCGCGAAGACAGAAGAGTAGAATGCTAGTCTGGGATCTGCAGGATTTCTTTTGAAGCACTCGATCATTCCCGCGTTGTGTGCAGCCCGCCAGATGAGGCCAATTATGAGAACTATAAACCCAGAAAGGACTGAGAGGATTGCGAAACCAATCGCATAGAGAGTTTCCGGCTTGAGTTTGCCGCCCTTCGCCGCAGTTGCGACGGCATCGGCCACTTCCGTACTAGTCGCATTTGGATGATTAGCTTTGTAAGCTCCTACGGCGACATAATGGCTAACTCCAAACACCAAATCTGTTAAATATCGATTACCAATCATAACGACATCAATCAATGTGAGCGCTGACCGTATGTCAAGTAGAAATGAGTGAACAGTTGAAATTTCGCGAAATTCCCATAGCAACGGCAGCTGGAGCCGATGAATTTTGATTTTGCCGTTGCAAATTTGGAGTGGGCGGCCACGGTGTCGCCGAAGGCCGACAAATGGATGGGACATATCAGTTCGATGAAATCGAGCGTAAGTGGCAACACCGCTGGGAGAAAGATGGAACTTTCACCGCCGCCAACGGGGATCCGAAACCGAAATACTACGTGCTTGACATGTTTCCATATCCATCGGGGGCCGGTCTGCATATTGGTCACCCTGAAGGATATACGGCATCTGACATCCTGGCCCGCTACCACTGGGCCTGCGGCTATAACGTTCTGCACCCCATGGGGTGGGATGCCTTTGGCCTTCCAGCGGAACAGCATGCACTCCAAACGGGCGTAAGTCCAAGTGAGAACACCGAACGCAACGTGGTTCGTTTCAAGGAACAGATCAAGCGCATGGGCTTTGCCTTGGACTGGACTCGCGAGATAAACACAACTGACGAAAAGTATTACCGTTGGACGCAGTGGATTTTCCTCCAACTTTTCAAACGTGGGCTCGCCTTCGTCGACGACCGGCCGGTGTGGTGGTGTCCAGAACTTAAAGCCGTGCTGGCCAACGAAGAAGTTATCAATGGAAGGTCGGAGCGGGGCAACCACCCCGTTGAGCGTAAAAATCTCCGCCAGTGGGTCTTGCGCATAACAGCCTACGGGGACCGGCTGCTAAACGGCCTCGACGGCTTGGACTGGCCCGATTCCACGAAGCGGCAGCAAATCGCCTGGATAGGTCGCTCAGAGGGAGTTGAGATCGATTTGCGCGTGGAAAACTGCGATAGCATAATTTCCGTGTACACAACCCGCGTGGACACTTTCATGGGAGCAACATACCTGGTTTTGGCTCCGGAACATGCTGCCGTTGTGCGCATAGCAACAGATGAATGCGCCGATGCCGTAGCTAAGTACATCGCGGAGACGGCCAGGAAGGGCGACCTGGAGCGCACGGACCTCTCCAAGAACAAGACAGGAGTATTTACCGGCGCATTTGCCGTGCACCCGCTGTCCGGTGAAAAATTGCCCATCTGGATCGCCGACTACGTGTTGCCATCATACGGCACCGGAGCAATCATGGCCGTTCCAGCCCACGACGACCGCGACCATGAGTTTGCCCAAAAGTTTAACCTGCCCATAAGGACGGTTATCAATCCGGATGGGAGGAGTTTACCATTTTGCGAATTGGGAACACTCTGCAACAGCGGCGAGGGCCTGGATGGGCTGCATTCGGAAGAAGCCAAGAAGGTTATGCTGAAGCGCCTGGAGGAGAAAAAATGCGGCCGCAGCGCCACGAAATATAAGTTGCGCGACTGGCTGTTTTCCCGCCAGCGCTACTGGGGCGAACCCATTCCCATTGTTTGGGTTGATGAGGATGGATATGGGAAGCTGTCGCCGACGGCCAAGTCTCCGTTTGGGGAGTTTTTTCCAAAAGATCCGGTTTACTACGAAGAAAATGGAAAAAAAGTCTATGCCGTTCCGTTGCCGTCAAACCAGTTGCCGCTGACGCTGCCGGCCGTTGAAGACTATAGGCCATCGGACGACGGCGAAAGTCCTCTCTCCAGGGCGGTTGACTGGGTACACGTGGAAATTAATTGTAAAACGGGGCAAATCCGTCCTGCAACTGAAACATGCGGAGGCGAATGGATTAGGGCTCGTCGGGAAACTAACACCATGCCGCAGTGGGCCGGATCGTGTTGGTATCACCTGCGCTATCTATCTCCGAATTGCTCCTGCGCCGTTGTAGATCCTGGGGCCGAAGCCTATTGGGGTTGTCCAGATTTCTACATCGGTGGTGCAGAACATGCTGTGCTGCATTTGCTCTATGCCCGCTTCTGGCACCAATTTCTCCATGACATTGGCGCAGTTAGGACGGAGGAACCATACCCTAAACTCTTCCACCAGGGGATCATACTCGGTGAAGATGGCAATAAAATGTCGAAGAGTCGCGGCAATGTGGTTAATCCAGACAGCGTTATCGCCGAATACGGAGCCGACGCGCTCCGCATCTACGAGATGTTTCTCGGACCGCTGGGCGCCGTAAAGCCCTGGGATAGCCGCGGCATAGTTGGCATAAGCCGTTTCCTGCGACGTGTTTGGCAACTCTTTGTAGGCGAGGATGGAAAAATCTCAAAAATTTTCTCCAACTCCGCAGCGGACGGCGACGAAACGGAGCGCATGTTACACGGCACCATCAAGAAAGTGCGCGATGACATCGAGGCCCTGCACTTCAACACGGCCATGGCGCAGCTGATGATCTTTCTCAATCATCTCCAGGGACTTAGTGCAATTTCGACCGGGACAGGCCGCATATTTCTGCAGCTGCTGGCGCCGTTTGCGCCCCACATCGCGGAAGAGCTTTGGGAGAGAATTGGTTGCAAAGGATCAATTGCCCATTGCAAATTTCCCGATTGCGACGGCGAAAAATTGGCGGAAAATTTGATCTCCATAGTGTTGCAGGTGAACGGCAAATTGCGCGGCGAATTGCGCGTGCCGGCTGGGATTGAAAAGGAAGATCTGCTGGCCGCCGCCCGTAGGAGCGGAGCGATCAGTGGATATCTGGCTGGAAAGAAGGTGCTTAGAGAAATCTACGTCGAGAATCGGCTGGTTAACTTTGTAGTTGGATAAACATCAGCGTCGCAGGAATTTGACGACTCTGCGCAACTCTTCAATGAACCTCTCCGCGTCCTCCATGGAGTTGTATATGGAAAACGAGACGCGCAGGGATGCCGGCACCGACAAAGCCCTGCAAAGTGGTTGCGCGCAGTGGGTTCCAGCTCGCACGCAGACGTTGCCCATGGCCAGTGCCGTTGCCAGGTCGTGGGGGTGGAATTCGTTGCTAACGAGGGAGAAAACTCCAATTTTGTGGCGAGGTTTTCCAAGAATTCTAAAACCTGGAAAATCACCGATGGCGTTTTCGAAGTAGTCCCTTATTTTTAAAAAATACTTAAATTGTTCGGCCCAAGGGAAATCCATCAAGAATTCCACGGCGCTCCCGAGGCCCATGGCGGCGGAAATGTTCGGCGTTCCGGCTTCGAATTTTAGCGGCGGTCGGCAGCAGGTGAAGTCGTTCTCTCCCACGCGCTCAACCATGCCTCCGCCCAGCTGAAATGGCGCCATCGCCTCAAGGAGATGTCTTTTGCCCCAAAGTACGCCTATGCCTGTGCCGGCGAACATTTTATGTCCAGAAAATGCGTAGAAATCGCAGCCCAAACTTTCCACGTCCATGGGGCCCACGTCGGACTGCTTTGCCCCGTCGACGAGGACGACTGCGCCGGCGTCGTGGGCCAATTTGCATATTTCACCGACGGGATTGACTGTGCCCAAGGTATTTGACACGTGCGCCACGGCCACCATCCGCGTGCGATCGCCAAGCTTCCGCCGGAAGTCATCCATGTCCAGTTCACCGTTTTCCAAGATTCCGCAGACGTCGAACGCGGCGCCAAATTCTTCCGCCGCACGTTTCCAGGGGAGAAAATTCGAATGGTGCTCCATGACGGTCACCATGATGCGGTCTCCGCGGCGCAAAAATGCTCTGCTCCAACCATATGCGGCCAGATTGATGGCCTCAGTTGCTCCTCTGACAAAGATAACTTCTTCCGGGGACGATGCTTTGATGTACTTTCCTAGGGTAACTCTGGCGCCCTCGTAGGCCTCCGTCGCCGCCGCGGAAAGTTGGTGGACGCCTCTGTGGACGTTTGCGCTCTCTCCGTAGAATTTGCGCATTTTTTCAAGGGCACTTCCAAGGCGCAGTGTCGTCGCCGCACTGTCCAAGTATAGAAGGTCGCGATGGAACCTAAGTATCGGAAAATGAAGGGCGACGGCGTGTGGGTCGTAGGCTGCCATTGGCAGCAGCAGAGAATCAAGTGGATCCGTGCGCAAGTGAAAAGTCTCGCCGACCGCGCGCATTTTCTTGACATCGCCGCATTAGACGACTAAAATAAATCCGTTGTGATTGATAAAACTGTTCAGAATTCCCCGCGGGATTTCAGTTCCGCCGTCTCTGGCGCGCTGGATATGTGCGTGAAAGTAAATGGGGTCTGGAGTGCGGTTCGCCATTTTGTGGCGGGCGAAGTGCATTTCGCAACCGTTGTTAATAGAGTTAAAAAGTTTTTCTATTCCCATCGAGATGAAATAGAAACCATTGTGAAAAAGGGCACGACAGAAGAAGATATGAAGCAGCGTCTCATGTGGCCATTCAAGTTTATGGCCGACGCTGCGAGTGCGGTTGATGGTGATGTTCTAGAAATCCAGAAACAAGTAAATCAGCTCGGCGCAGATGCGAAAACAGAAGCTGGACGAGAGCGAAATGACGACCTGGCAAATAGTCTTGCAACTGTCATACGGGCATGCATGGATAAATTTCCGGAGGCCGGGCTAGGCGAGATTGTCAAACCACTTCTGGATGCGCGCGTAACAATTTATGTTGTAGGCGCCGATTGCTATCCCAAAGCGGTGGAGGTGCCCGTTGTGGAAGCTTTTCTTCTGTGTGATTTTAGCGCGATATTTACCTTAGTTGGCGCAAGTGTTGGCGCTCTATTGTTTTCAGAGAAGAAGAATGAGGAGTTGCGCGGCAGATTTTCAGATTTAGCGGCAACCAAACTAACAACGCAAGGCGGAGCGTTGACAGCTGACGTTGAAAAAGCAGTGCGTAATAGCGCCGCCGTGAAGTTGCTGTTGAGCAACGATCCTGAAGAAATTAAGCGTCTATTCATTGAGCATCCAGAAGTTGCATGCGAGGTTCTTGCTAGCTATCCAACTTCCCGCATAGTGGAAGCTCTCACGGGTAATGTCCCCGGGATAAGTAGCAACTTTCTTTTTGAGCGCAAAATTGGCGCAAATGGAACGGTTGCAGGCGAAGTTGACGCGGCAGGTCCTTTTTTAAGTTTTGTTGAATATGTAGCAGGCAAATACGGTGCTAACAGCGATAAATTTTCTGCTGCGCGCCGTTTCTGTTCAGAGCTTTCCGTAGACGAAAGTGTTCCTGATCAGCTCGAGCTACTTGATTCCGCCGTGCGAAATTCAAATCGCGGCTTGCCGCTTTCGCACACCATCTTGCATGTGGCGCAAGGCAAAATAGACGGAGCGATCGAACATGCTACAACTGTTATAATTACGTCGCGTACGGGCTTCCAAATCATGGGCCAGGATGGAAAACCTCTCATTGAGAGCGGCGGTGGAAAGATAGTCGGTAAAACCTTGGACGTGCAACAATTAAACCAGCTTAAAAAGCTGAACAATTTGCAAGTTTCACTCAACAGAAGCGTCGACTATGACCCAGTTGGCGATCTTATTTGCTTCCTTGAATGCAGGCCGACCGACGCTAAGCCACTAGCGCTTACAATTTCTGGCGTCTCCGATGATGACAGGGAAAGGCTTTTGCCGGACTTGGCGAAGCTGAAGGAAGTCGTTGACATGGACAAACTTACACTATTAGATGTCAACGGCAAGCGGATTGACCTGGACCCGTTGGATGTTTAGCTGAAATGCCATAAACTGTAGACATTGCTTGTGTTGCCACGGGCCGTGGTTTAGAGGGACTGCGTGGGAGAGAACACACCTAGGAAGCTCCGCGGCAGGCGCATTTTCAAGTGGATGCTGCGCCACATGCCCAAGCGTCGCAAGTTGGCGAAGATGCCGATTGTTGGGAAGCTGCTGGAGGAGGCCATGAAGGCTAAATTTCTCTGGTCCTCCCACATAGACGAGGTACGCCCCGCATTTCTCGTGGGCTGGGTTGTGACCCTGTCTCCCCTATTCGGGATCCATACGTTTTTGGCGCTTTTCGGCGTTATTTTGTTCAGGGCTAACTTGATAATTCCACTTGCTCTCCAGTTTGTTAGCACGCCGCTGACCATACCATTTCTCTGGCCTGCGCTGCACAAAATTGGCCGCTGGCTGGTTGATTTTTTCGCGGTTAACTCGGCTTCAGTTAACACTTTGGCTGGACATTATCTCGGCGGCAAACTCGCGCGCACGACGGCTGAGACAGCCCTCGGCGGCATCGCGGCGGCATTTATATGCGCAATTATTTCTATGGTAATCTATTCCACATTTTTCAGCGGCGATTCCACGAAAAATGAATGATTCAGGTCCGAAAATAAGGAATATCACACTAAATTCTGCTTGACATAGACGGGGCCATTGCCAATAGTGGTTGCGATGAATGATGTAGTCCCCGGGTTCGGTGCTGCCATGGCACGTGTTGCTTCGATGCGGGTGGAGCTGACTGGGTTTTTCAACGGGCTCTACAATGTGCTCAAAGGCAACGTTAGGTTTAAAGACTTCCTGACATATT
>JAITDL010000016.1 GCA_031282565.1 Puniceicoccales bacterium | reverse complement strand
CCAGGCGCGGCTCGTTGCCCAGGCGGTCCAGGCGATGTGGCGCAATGGATTGGCAATCGACGTTGGTCTGTGCTGCGAAGAATGGAAGTCATTTCTGCTCACGAGAAGGTCTGGAAACTTCACCATTGCCCGCGGCGGCTGGATCGGCGACTACAATGATCCGACGACATTTTTGGATCTTTTCAGGTCCGGTTCCCTAAATAATTTCTGCCGATGGTCGAATGGCGACTACGACCGAGAAATGGATTCCGCAGCCGCGGAGACTGATCCGGCGAAGCGCATCCGCCATCTGCAGAACGCCGAAGCAATTCTGCTGAAAGAAGTTCCCATAATTCCACTCTACTTCGAAACTAATCGCCACCGCGTGTCGCGGCGGATTTCCGGATGGAATGCGAACATTCTCGACTATCACCTCTGGCAGAATATTCGTCTAGGCGATAATTAATGGCAAATGGCCGCCGTCCGTGGGATCATCCGGCTTTATTTGCCGTTGGCGCAGGCGTAACCACATGGGCAAAACTCCGCCTATGTGCCGAAAGCGCTCATTGAATTCGTCAGCCATCACTTCAAATGTGTGGACTGCTTCGCGATCGTGCTCGAGAGTTTTACTTAAATCTTGAATTGTGGCAATGACGTCGTCCCACCTTTCGTACAAATCGATGAGAGCACGTGCGCGCATGTCTTCATCGACCGATGTTAGGCAGCCGAGATGAAATTTTGTGAACGCAGTTGGACCGACGTCCGGCAGTAGTGTTTTTGGATCCAGCGGATACTTATTGGGCTCCATGTGTCCAAAATCAAAATACTGAAGTTGAGCAGGTTGGCCTTTTACGGACAGCACAGCCACATTTGCGCCGCCGTTGGCATCTCTGTCGCCAAACAAGCCGACGCTAATGGCATATGCTTGCGCGAGAGTTTCTTTCTTCGTCGCTATGAGTTTTTCCTCGGGGCAACGTGCGAGGGTTTCATATTCAGCATTTTCAATGCCACTTGCGCACATAGCAGTAATTAGGCACCAGCGGCAACCGCCTATAAAACCAAGATGTGATTCGACGGCAATGCCTTTGTTGATGCGTGCAGCGATTTGCAGTGCGGCGAACTCTCGCAGAACATCGCGATTTATTTCCTTCTGATTGCGCACGGTCCAGAGTTTGTGTAGGACATTCTTTGGGTTTCCCTTATAGTGTCGTGTGCCTGAGACATTTTCCTCGCCGAAAACAACTTTCACAAGGAAGGTTTTGCGGAATTCTGGCGTCAGATCCATGCACATGCGACCGATGGCGATTTGTTCGCTAGGTGGGAGTTCGGCAAATATGTCGAGAACTCCTCTGCCACCGAGATTGCTGCTCCAAAGTAACTGCGGAATGAGGTCGCTATTTTCTCTGGATAGTTTCTGCAGTTGCCGAAACCCATGGGGGCAATCAATGGGGAATTTTTCCAAATCCCTGTTTGGCCATATGAGGCGAATCATGAATCCGCCTTCAACCCCAGAATGTTTCCCGCCGACCACTACAAAACTGGAAGCGAATATCGGCAGATTTCCTTCCATGGCGCCATAGTAAATCTCCAGCGGTGTCTTTTGGATATTTATGCTAGATTCTTTGCCGCATATACGTTTCGACGCAGCTATGGCGGCAATTTCATCATTTCTATTGAATGATATGAGCGGTTCTCTGCAGCGGTACAGATAGTCATCTGCTGCTCCATGGATTGAACCCCTGGCGATGGTGAAATCCGTTGCAGCTGATCTAGGCTGGATAGCCGTCATGGTATACATATATTATGCGGTAAACACAGTAAAAAGCCAAGGCAAAAGATGCTATTTGATTAAATTTGACGGAAACGGCGCCACGTTACTTTCCGCAATCACATTGCCGTCGGCATAGGGGGGACGTAGAATCTTTTTCCGATGCTGGCGGCTAGTTCAGCACGCGCATTTGCCATATGTTCAGCTAAAACTCTCCCAACGTAGTCAATCCGTTTAGTGAAGGCCGCCTTCATTTTCGTGAGTTCTGCAACGCGCCAAGGATTGTCGCCGGCCTCGTCGATCAATCTATCAACGGTGGCAAAAATTTCCGCGCGCCGTTCGTACAGTTCGGTTAAGCCAATTCGCCTTACATCTACCGTTGAAACGGTTTTGTTCTTATGCAACCGTCCAAGACGAAAGCCAATGCTTCCGTCGGAGATGTTTTTTGGCAGAAGAGTTTTCACATCTAAGTCGAATCTGTTTGGATCTGGATGGCCGAGATCAAAGTGAAACAGAGAATGCGTTCCATCGCCAGCTATTATTACGCCTACGTTTGGATCTCCGTTGGCGTCCCTATCGCCTAGCAATCCGGCGGTTAGCGCAAAGGAAATCCCAACCCCATGTCCTGGCAATTTGGCTAGGACATCTGCGTCGCAATCGGCAATGGTGCAAAATCTGGCGCCGGGCATATCACTGGCTCCCAGTTCCGTAGCTATAAACCATCTGTCGATGCCTCCAACTACTACGCCGACGAACGACTCCGGAGCAATTTCTGGTGACAGTTGGCGCGCGATTTTCATCGCGCAAAATTCGTTCAAGACTTCTCTATTAACCTGCTCCAACGTTCTCGACGTCCAGTATTTACGGATAGTATTTTTTGCGCGCGGTTTGTAGAATCTACTTCCGTCGGCGCTGACGTTTTCACGGCCAAAAATGACCTTCACCATGTAGCTTTTCCTGAACGACGGGGTTTGGTCCATGACCAGCCGTGACAGATCGATTTGTTCAGACAGTGTGAGGTCGCTGAACGCTTCAACTAGGTCTCTGTCGCCGAGATTGCTCCTGCGCAATGCATCTGGAAGAAGCAAGCTGTCTTCGGCTGACATTTTCAGCAGCTGCTCAAAGCCTTCACGGCAGTCGCATGGGAATCTTTCAACTGGGCCATGGTAGACGCGACGAATTATGCAGCCGCCTTCGACGCCTCCTGGCTTATTGCCGATGATCGCCCAGCCTGGAGCGAATAGTGTTAATTTCCCGGCCGTGACATCCAATTGAATTTCCGATGGTAATTTCTCAATATTTGCTCTAACTATTTCATTTCGATTTGGAAGTGCTGCAATTTCATTGGCGGCATCAATCGCTGCAATTTCCGCTTCCCTACTAATGCTAATGCTGGGCGGTGAAATCGGCATGTCTACTTGGTGTGTCGGCTGCGCATCGGCTCTAGCTATTCTGTCACGCTGCTTGAATGCTAGTGAAGGTAAGGGTTGGCGCGGCGCCTGCGGCAAAAATCGTAGACTCACAGTGGAAATAAGTATACGTGACAGTTCTAAAAAAGTAAATGGCAAAAATGCCTATGGCGAATGCTGCGCCGTCGTAATTAGGAACTAATGTGCTGCTTGCCGACTAGGGAGGAAATTTTCGGCGAGACATTGACCAAGCGCCGGCATTTGTTTTTCTAATTCCATGCAGGAAAGCAATTTACTGTTTTCCGTTGCCGTACCCGTGCGGAACGGAGAGAAATATCTGCGGCAGTGTCTGGAAAGTGTTCGACGCCAGGATGTTCCGCCTGACAGTTGGCAGTGCATCTGCGTCGATGACGGATCGAGCGACGGCAGCGGCAAAATATTGGAGGAGTTTGCACTTGGAGACAGTCGATTTGCGGCGCTGAAAAATATCGGCAGTGGCGTCGGCGCGGCGCGAAATACGGCAATTGGCGCGGCGCGTGGGAAGTTTATTGCGTTCCTTGACTGCGATGATCTGGTCGAGGTAAGTTTCCTTGGCGAGCTTGGCGCACTTGCTGAAAAGTTTTCCGCGGAAATAGTTGGCTGCTGCCATGAAAATTTCAATGGAGCTGGTGAGCCGCACTGCGATGGATGCAGCCAACGCAAACGGTACTCCGACACCTTTGCCAACTTTGACAGACCGCTCAAAGCGTTGCTCAGCAAGAAGAAGAAAAATTTCCACGGCAATGGATTAAATAATTATTTCGTTTGGGGGAGGCTTTTCCGCCGCGACTTTTTGGAGAAAAATAAATTACTTTTTTCTCCAATTGCCATCGGAGAAGATACGCTTTTCTCGTTGCAGGCGTTTCATTTGGCTTCGCGCTTTGCCCTCATCGGGAAGGTTCTCCACCGCCACAGGAAACACGGCGAATCAACCATGGGCAGCTACCGATCCATTGACTACATGGAGAATTGCATAGCCGTCGCATCAGCCGCCACGGAGTGGTTTGCCGGTCGCAGGGAAGATATGGATGGCGATGAGCTGCAACTTCTTCACCGCGCCATAAATAAAATTATCTACGAAGGCTGCATTCGCGGCCGCCACGGCCGCGGCCATTGGACAAGTTTTTTGGCGCGGCGGAAGCGTCTTAGAGAGTTGCGCGAGAACGGATTATTTAATCCAAAAGCGCTCTCACTGCGCCACAGAATTCGCAGCGAAATTTTTTTGACAATCGGACTATGACTGTCGCTGTGATTGCGATCATGGAACCCGCAATTGGGGATTGGCTTTCAATAAGTCGAGTTTGTCCTTAACTCCTAGCAGTGACAATTCCGGATGCTGCTTTGCAGCTTCTGCAAATGCATTCACTATGGCGACGTCTTCTTGGGCATCATCAGCATTAATTGAATTGATGAAAGTTCCGATGTCGCCTACTTCAGCTACGTACTTTTCAATTATCTTTGCTAGTTCGTGTTTTGGATTGTCGGAGAGGCTTGGAAATTTCTGACCGAGTTTAGTTTCTATGTCGCGCAAAATATGCCCCCTGAGGGTACTTGCCAATAGCGAAAATCGAACAGTTTCCGAATCGGCATAGTCACTGCGCACCAATCTGTCGCCGACATCTCCGGCAGCGTCCTGGTACGACTTAATATGTACTCCGACAGCCGGGAGCCATGTCGCATTGTTTTTCGCTCTTGACCATGTATTTGGATCGATCGACATTCGGTTGAACCATGCGCCGATATCGTTGAAAAGCACGCAAACTTTTGCCCAAAAGCTGCTAACAAGCTGTGGGTTTGTTCTTACGACACCAACTAGATCAATTTTGCGCGAAGCGCCGTATAATTTGGCGATTTCTTCTCCATAGACTTGCTCAAAATGCCTTATATTTGGCGGCGAATTTCGACCAACGGGATTCACACAACAATTTAACCGCGGCATCGCAGATTTGTCAATCCGATTTAGCAAAATTGCGTTGTAGATTCAGCATTTCGTTTCCGCCGAGGGAAATAATTTCATCAGGCGATGACTTCAATGCCTTTTGGAGAAAAGCGGCAGTTTGCGCACGGCTGCTACGGCTATGCTGCTCGGGCTTAGCTGCAGATTGATTTGCCAAGATTCCACGCCGCAGGCCGCTGCATGGGCCACCGCATCTTCTATTGTCTTGCTCCACTTTGACTTCGGCGGGCTGAATTCCCTAGCGTCATACATGCAGCACATGGCGACGATGGTGCGATTTCCTGCCGTGGCAAGCTTGGCAAGTTCTCCGAAATGTTTGATGCCGCGGGCAAAATAGTCCTTCGACGACGGTTTTTGGAATTTTATGTTTTTCCCTATGAGCAGGTCGCGCATTGGCGTTTTGATTTCTATGTAGGTGCGGCGGTCGCCTTCGACCACGCACAGGTCAATGCGGGAATCGCCGACGCGCACTTCGTGGATGATTTCGGCGCCCTTGCAGGAAACCATCTCGGCGAGTGCATTTTCCATCAGCAATTTTTCCATCCAGCCGTTGATGCGATTTTGGTTTATGCCTATCCATGAGTTGCCGCCGTCCAGTGAGATGGCCTCCACCGTTCCAGCCGTTGATCGGCCGTTGTCGACGGAAGGACTTAGTAGGCAAGGGATTGAGCGGAAATCTTTTAGTCCTCCTATGCTTCCCGTTACTGGGCAGTGCAGGCGCAGAGTTTCTCCGTTGACGTTGGCTACGAATACGAAGCGGTTCGGCCTCTCGAGCAATTCACCGCGGACGAGATTCAGGCAAATGGCCACGGCCGCCATCTAATGGTCGTCTGGGCAACTTTCAATGGGTAAAAATACGTCGCCGGAGAAATTTGTAAAAAAACATTGACACGCAGCTGCAACTGTTTGGGGTGCAGCCATGTCCACAAATAAAGTAGGCGACCGCAACGATGCCACAGAAATTTACGTAACACAAGTTCGCAACGTATGTGCGCCAAGGGAGGAGCGCGAAGCGCTGTTTTGCCTCGTACCAACTCCCGGTGGCATGAGGGTATGGGTTGGCGGAATAGTCACCGAAGACATTAGCGATTTTGGCAAGACTTTTGGGAATGGATATGGTTCCCGGATCATGATTGAAGGAGTTCTAGTTGAAGTCAATTACACAACTCTCATACTTCCGGAGCCAGGTAGATCCGTTGAGGAGATGTTCATGCAGCGAATCCCAGTGCTCCTAGGGATATTCCAATCAGAATCAGAATCAGAATCAAGCCTGTTGGACAAATTGTCGCAGCAGTTTCCAAATGAGATATAGCCATGTCCGTACCAAAAGTATCCGTCGAAAATTGTAGCTACGTGATTAGATGCGGCAAGGCAATTAGCAGAAGAGACCCAAGTACTTCTTTTGATGTGTTATTTAGCAATGTTAAAACGAGACGCGGTGGGTCGCTAATGGCTGTTTGCTTTCTGTGTTACCAAAATGTTCATGCCGATTACAATGACTGCATGGATGTGAATGGTGTCGTGCAACTAGTTAGTGGTCTTACGTTTAAAGTAAATTATACAGAATTTATCTGTGCTGGACGGCACGTAGACAACCTGAATGCATTTGCCGAGCAACTTCACAGGATCGCGAGCCTGTGATCGATGGTCGCGGTGGTGGCGACGAAACTTAAAGCAGTTGCCGCCAATCTACGATTCCAGTCGTTTCGCGGTAAAAATCCATCACTTGGAATTTTTTTTTGTGCGGACATAAACACCTAATTGCGAGAAGGTTTTACAAGTTCGCATCTCCAGAGGGCAAAAAATTTTACGGGAAAACGTAAAAATCTGTTGACATGCCGAATCGGACATGATCGTTGCCACCTCGTGAACATAGCAGTAGGTGACTATAGTTGGCGTTCATTTGCGTCATGGATTCCACATCTGCCGGTGACTTTTCCAGTAACGGTATGCGCGCAGAACCCAAATCCAATGACTCCACTCACGCAGGATACAGATCCCATAAATAGAGGTTTCTACCGGATGTTTTGCGAGAATATCGTTATTGCTAACTTTACAAAAACCGTCTTTCTAGGCAAAGTTAGAAATGGCCTTGTGGTGCTGTTTTTACCATGCACGTTTCTTGAAATGGGTGAAAAAATTGGTCGACGGATTATTGATTTAGATGGTACTGTCCAACTTACAGATGGCCTGAGAATTCGCGTACATAGATTTGTCTTGGTGGTAGGTGGCGATGTGTGGGGAACGGCAGCGAGATTTCTCGCAGGTGACCCCCGGGTGCCTGTGTCTAATGTAAGGGCAGTTGAATTTCCAGAAGTAGATAAGGGTGATGGTGGAAATGGAGTTGCGGTGTCAGTGTGGGGCACATGACAAGCGTTACGCAGACGGTGTTTGGCATCTTTCGCGATGCCAAACGTTCCATTTGCCTAATTTGTTGTGCAATGGCACATCAAAAAACTATCGCTGCTGGCAGCATTTTCTGTCTGCGAAAAACTGTTTAAGTAGGCAAATGTCTCTTTCGCTGGTTATCTTGTGATTTAGCCAGTGGCCTGCTATTAATTTTGCCCGCGCAGACGGGAAGAAGACGCGCACGATTTCGAATTCGCAGGACGGCGTTGGCCACTGGGCCATGTCACGGCCGTCAACCTGTGCCATTGCGCTGCGCAGCATGTCGTAGCGGAATCCTTGCGGAGTTTGCACGGCGGCGTAGTTGGATCTGTCGACGACGAATAGGCTGCCAACGTCAATGATCGCATCGCTAATTTCAACGACTGGAGTTACCAGATCGGCGGAGTCCAGCGACTTGCACACTTCTCCTATGAGTTCCGGAGGTACGAGCGGCCTGGCTGCGTCGTGAATAATTATGTTGGCGTCGTCGTCCACCCGCATGCCATCTAGGGCGCATATGGCCGATTCGTAGCGCTCTTCGCCGCCGAGCACTGGATGGCGCAGCTTTGCGTGTGACGGGAGTGGAAAGTTTATGAAGTCTCTCGGCAGCACCACCGTAACTGAATCTATGTATTCGTTGTCTAGGAATGTTTCCAGTGAGTAGTTGAGCAGCGGCTTGTCATTTATGCGAAGAAATTGTTTTGGAATGATTCCTCCGAAGCGACTTCCGCTGCCGGCTGCCAGTATTATCGCATGGTTTTCCTTTCTATGCGACATATCCGAAGATGCCGATTGATCGTCGGTCTGCATGCGCCAGAAGTTCCACTCGATTGAGTAGGATTGTGTTTTCGGATTCAAGCGCCATTGATCCGATTCCTCCTTTTTCCATTGCGTCCAATGTCCCAAATCCGACGACTGGGACATCGAAGCGAAAGTCTTGATGCGGCTTTGAGGTCTTAATGAAACATTTGCGACCTGTACGAAATTCGCCGCAGCGTTGCAGCATTTTATCTGTTCCATCGAATCCCTCTACGGCCAATACGGTCCCACTGCGAACAACAATTCCCTGGCCGACATTTAGCGCCGCAATTGCTTTGGCGATGCGAACCCCTTCGTCGAGCGATTTCCGTGAAAAAGTTGTTTTTGTCATAAATCCCGCCGTTGCCATGTCCGCGTCCATGAATGATCGAGCGTCGAGGATCCGCACCCCGCGGCGCTCTATTTCCGTTGCTAGTGCGCCAAAAATGCTCTCGGCGTTGCGCTGGCGGAGCGTTGCCAGCAGTCTCAGAGCCGTCATGTCGAATTTCAGCCCATGGAAAAGGCGCTTCGGCGCAATTTGCCCGGCCATGATCGCGTAGGTCGAACCGAATTCGCCTAATTTTTTTAGCAGTTTGCCTATTTGGCCGGGATTGAATCGGGCCCGCTGCCGCTGTGGAAATAGGTCCCACACCTCGTCGCAGCTGTCTTCGGCGGCGATGAGATTGCAGCGCACGCCACTTTCGATCATGCGCACTGCGCACAGCTGTGGATACTGGCCGCGGCCGGCTAGTAGAGTGACCGTGGCCCCGTGGTCGAAATCGCTTGGAAGGAAACGGGACTGGCCGTTTGGCAATTCCACGCTGGGCCATTCGAATTTCCTCTGCCGACGGCGAAAAAGAGAAGCTATTCCTCCGAAGACTTTCATTTGCCAACCCCAAAGAATTAACACGCCGGCGCACATTCGCCGCCGCCAAAATACGCTCCAAGGAGCGGTTTTGCAATTAGCAGTGAAACGACTGCCAGGGCGTGGTCAATTTCTCCCGAGGAAATTTTTTCGTAGACAAGCTCAGGACTGGCCGTTGCCACTGCGATTTCCTCAAATGTGTCGAGCCGCTGGCCGGCAACTTTTTCACATCCTTCACCCAGAAAGAGATGGAGTCTGTTGTCCTGGAGAGCCGGGTTTGGGCGGAGAACTGTGATTGGCTTCATGGTTCTTGCCCTGTAGCAGATCGGAA
>JAITDL010000008.1 GCA_031282565.1 Puniceicoccales bacterium | reverse complement strand
GGTCCTAGGGCAATTCACTGGCTAGCAACGGTGCCGTCGGCATTTAGCCGCACGTATTTCTTCCAGAAAATGTCGTCATATTTTCCGCGCAGAACATCGATCCCGAATGCGATCTTGTCTGGATTTCTACCCAAAATCGCAGCAAAAGTACTAAATGAACTTTGCTGAGCAATTACGTTGTGCTTGCAGTTTTTCATCAGCACAAAATCCTTCCAGCCATCGGCTTCGCCGTTAATGTCAACAAAAACGCAGGGACTCTTAAATTTAATATTTTCCCTTGCCCATTTCATGTCATTGGAAAAAATGAAAAATGTTGGGTTGGCTATGCGGTCAGCCACTGTTTTTTCGAGTTCCACATAGTATTCCGCGTCCGCCACATATTTTTTATAGCGGTCAATTGACGTAAAATCTCCGCGCCTAATGTGAACAGCAACAGAATTATCTGCATCTAATATGCGTTTGAGCATTGCGTCATTTGCTGCGCCGAGCGGATCTTTTGGTTCGAATTCATCCCGTAGTGCATCAACAATTTTGGTTAGGCACATGATGCCGTCATTGGTCCACCACCAGCAATTTGATATTTCGTAGTGGCCGCTACGCGGGAATAATTTTTCAATAAGATCATCCGGCTCGTAGCAGCATCTCGGCGCATTAAGTGTAATTGCATTGCGCTTCCTGTTTGCTGAAAAATTCAGTTTCGTGTTGAAATGTTCGAGCTGGAATCTTCTTTGATTTTGTGGCGCGCGATAGCCACTTCCGACTTGACGCAGAAACGCACGATCTTTCCCAAGCTTTTCCTGCAATAGGCGATAGAGACCATAGGCAAATATTTGATTGCCAAGCCCACCGGCAAAGCCGACTGTCACGCTGTCCGGAATATTTGGCCGGCCAACCCCTTCGGCTGATACACCTCCGGCGGCTCCAACATTTTCTCGTTGCTCCACATAGATTTTGCCACGATCTTGCATCATTGCTAGAATGGCGAAATCAACGTCGCCATATTCTTCGTAGAGATCTTCTTCCGAACTGTCTTGCGCACAGAGACTTGCCGGAAAAGGCGAACCAATTTTCAAAACTTCCACGCATCATTATACGTCAAAATAGGTTCGATTGCAACGCTGCAGTGGGAATTTTGGCTGCGCCCTAACTTTTGGATGCGGCAATGGTGCCGTCGTTGCACACGCAGGCACATTCCTTCCAAAAGATGCCATCGTAGCCACCGTCAAACTTCCACGGAGAGACCACGATTTTTTCAGGATTTTTCGCCAAAACTGCGGCATAGGTGCTAAATGAGCTGTTTGCAGTGATGTGGTGCCTGCAATTTTTCATTAGAACAAAATCTTTCCAGCCATCGGCTTCGCCATTAATGTCCACAAAGACAGATGGATAGTCAAATTTAAGGTTTTTCTTTGCCCATTCTATGTCGTCGGAGAAGACAAAAAATGTCGGATTTTCAACGCGCTCGCAAATAAATTTCTCAGCACCTTTGTAGTACTCAACGGGCAATGTTTTAAACCATTTGTTGTAGGGTGGAACCAGGTAGTCGCCGCGGCGGACGTGCACGCTTACCGGTTCAGTTGCAGCTGCTATGCGCTCCAATATTTTTTCATTTGCTGAACCGAGCTGATCTTTCGGCTCGAATTCATCGCGGAGCATGTCAATTATTTCAGTCAGGCACCTCAAGCCGGCAACCCATTCAAAGCAATTAACTATCTCGTAGGGTCTCTGTTGGGTGAATAGTTTCCCAATTATTTCATCGGAACCGTAATTGAGCTTCGGCCACGTGAGCCGTACGGAATTTTGCTCATGTTTCTTGGCGTACGCTATTTTAGTGCGAAAGCGGTCAAGCTGAAATGGCCTCGCATGGCCGGCAGCGGAATGGCTCATCATTGCCATGGGCCGCAGAAAGGCTCGATCATTCCCAAGTTTTTCCTGTAGCAACCTGTAGAACGAATAGATGAAAATCTGATTGCCGAGCCCGCTTGAGAGGTGTATGGTGACACTCGTCGGCGTCTTTGATTCGTCAAGTTTCGCAGAATTGCCTGCGCCAGCAACGCCGATGGCACAGCCATGCGTCACCGCCGGAGTAGTTGCCCTTATTTTTTCGGCTACCGCACATTCGGCGCCAATAATTTTCATTGGTTCTCCAAATTCTTCTTCCGAAAAAACTCCACGAGATGGATTTGCCGCAAATCTCGACCCGACTACACCGATCGCCATGGAGTCAGTTTGGCTGAAAATTAATTCTATTGCAAGATCGCCGTAAAAAAATTCGTCTGGCTGCCTATGGCTTACACCAAATATCCACTTGATTTATCTTCCTCCGCAGCACTTTGCCATTTTTTGCTGGCGGCATTTTTCGCCGTAATTTTTCTTGGAAAAATTCCACGGCGCCTTGCCGCTGCAGCGATTTTTTTCGCATCGCTGGCGGCGCACATTGCATTTGCAAATCCAGGATGGTATTTGCTGATGGCAGCCTGCGCCATGGGCTACATCCTGGACGAAAAATTCACAGCAACCTGCGCCCTCGCCCTAGCATTGCAAATTCCTGCAATTTTAGTTCAATCATCCCATTGTCTAGGATCACTATACGCCGTTGGCTTCCTCGGTGCTGCACGATTTTTCCCATTTTCCATCGGCGACGGCAACAGCCTGCCAAATGGCCGCGACGTCATCCTTGGCACATTACTCCGCTCCTCCTACCTTCTTTCCGTTGCGGTTGCACTACCGCCAATTCTTGACCATCGTAGCGCCGTTTTCCAGTCACTTTTGACGGCGTCTTTCATGGTCCTACTCCTACACGGAGAAAGGTTTCCGTGGCGTGTGATCGGCATTTGCGCAAACTTCACGATGGCACTCAGTTTCACATTTTCGCAGTTTAAGATCCTGCGCAGCACCGCCATTTTTTGCTTTTTTGCCACAGCCGTTTCAGCGCTTCCATTTGCCATACTGCTTCCAGGAGATGCAACTCTTGGCGAAGCGAACCTGAAAGGCCTAATTGCAAAAAACAAACTGCGCGGAATATTCATAGCATTTGGGTGGATTTCAATGTGCATTTCTCCCGCACTTGCCGCCGTGATAGCGCTGGTCCGTCCACTCGCCCTATTCAATGGAATCGTTACGGTGGCACTAATTTGCGTTGCGGTTGTCATTTTTTTTCAGACCGCCGTGCGCATGCCAACCGTACTTTCACTAGATTCGGAAGTTGAAACGGCCCATGGCGAGCTGGCAAAAAAACTGGCCGCGGCAAATATTTCGCTCTGCATAGCTGCATTTGCAATATCTGTTTCAATTTTTCTTGCGGTGGCGAGGACGCTAGCATTTAAGCTTACACAATGAGTTCAAGCGGCAAATCTACACCAATGGCGGAACAGTACGATGAGATCCGCAATACATTAGCGGAAAAGACGTTGCTGTTTTTCCGTCTCGGAGATTTCTACGAACTGTTTAGAGACGATGCAGAAATTGCTGCGAAAATTCTCGGGCTGACACTAACCCAGCGGCAGGGAATGCCCATGGCCGGTATTCCACACCACGCCGCCAATGTCTACCTGCGCAAATTGCTTGATGCAGGATGGAAGGTCGCCATCTGCGAACAACTTGAAGCACCGCGTCCCGGCCGCATCGTGCGCAGGGCACTGACTCGCACATACACTCCAGGAACTCTGCTGGAGGACGAGCAAATGGACGCCAGGGCAAACCACTACATGCTAGCCTTTGAGGTTGAAAAAAATGGCGCAATTAGCGGGGCCTGGCTGGACGTGTCGACGGGCCAACTGCGCATTGCAAGCTCGAGCGACGGGAATGCGCTTCTGGCGTCGCTTTCGGCGTTGGAACCGAAAGAAATTCTTGTGAGGGAAGGCTTTTTCGACTGCCCAATTCCGGAAGGTAACTTTTGGCTGCCTTCGTTTAGGCAACTTTCCACGCGGCGCCTGTCCGTGGAATTGCCCGATTCATATTTCGACAGGTCGGCGGCCGGCCCGCGCATCAGGGAAGTCCTCGGCGTGAGGTCATTGGAATCCTTTTCCATCGACGACAGTCACAGCGCACTGGGCGCTGCCGGAGCACTGCTCCGCTATGCGGAAAGAAATCTCGGAGGGACGCTGCGCAACATCTACTCAATCCGCGAAGTACACTTCGAGCGGGCAATGCTGCTAGACAGGACTACGGTGCACAATTTGGAAATTTTTAAATCGGTGCGCGGCACGGCCGACGGCAGCCTACTCCACGCCGTTGACCGCACCGTAACTGCAGCCGGCGCACGACTTCTGCGGGAGTTTTTCAGCCAGCCGCTGCTCTCCCTGGAAGAAATTTCAAGGCGCCAGGACTGCGTCGGGGAATTTTTTGCCAATGGGGCCCTGACTGAAAAACTTCGCGCACTGCTGCGCTCCATACGGGACATTTTGCGCATGGTTGGACGGCTGCAAAATCGTCTGCGGCAGCCGCGGGAAGTAGGCGGAGTTTTGGCAACGCTCGAGGTGCTGCCGAAAATAACTCAGCTCTTTGGCGAACAATCGTCCATGCCAATTGCGTCGGCCACCGCAGCGGCCATTGGCGATTTTTCACATTTGCGCGACATCCTGAAATCTGCACTTGCCGACAGTTTGCCGCAGGATACGTCCTGCGGTGGGTTCATCCGCAGTGGGTTCGACGAGAAACTGGATTCCTACCGCGATTCGCTGCAGAACGGCGAAAGCCACCTGCGCGCCATGGAGGAGCGGGAACGGAAATCGACTGGCATTAAAAATCTCCGCATCAAATATAATGGGACTTTTGGCTACTTCATCGAGGTAACAAAATCGAACATCCGCGCCGTGCCGGACCACTACATCAGGCGGCAGACGACGGTCAACGGGGAACGCTACACGACTGCTGAATTGCGGGCCATGGAAGCGGAAATTTCAGAGGCGCAGAGCAATGCGCTTTCACTGGAGCTGGAAATTTTTGAGAGGCTCGTCGGCTACGTCCTTGGACATGGCGAACACCTTGCGGCCATGGCACATACCCTGGCAGAATTGGATGTGTTTTCCTCGTGGGCTGTCCTCGCCCGCGATGAAAATTACGTAAAGCCAACCGTGAATTGCGGCAGCCGCCTGGAAATTTCAGCCGGACGGCATCCAGTCATAGAACAAACTCTCCGCCTACGCGAAGACTGCACCGTTGGCGATGCCCATTTCGTTCCAAACGACACGGACCTCGACTGCGAAAATTGCCAGATCGCCCTCCTCACCGGTCCAAACATGGGCGGGAAATCAACCTACATGCGCCAGGTGGCACTCATCACGTTTCTGGCACAGACAGGCTGCTGGGTTCCTGCAAGTTCCGCAACCATCGGCCGCGTGGACCGCATCCTATCTCGCATCGTCTCGGGAGACGACCTCTCTAGGGGCCGTTCCACGTTCATGGTAGAAATGGAGGAAACTGCGGCAATTCTCCACGGCTCAACGGACGATAGCTTGCTCATTCTTGACGAAATAGGCCGCGGAACCAGCACCTACGACGGACTCAGCATAGCCTGCGCCGTTCTGGAGCATATCCACGGCGACGGCGACCGCGGACCGCGCACGCTTTTCGCAACGCACTACCGAGAAATGACAAACCTCGCAGATTCGCTGCCGCGGCTGCGCAATTTCCACACGGCGGTGCGGGAAGTGGACGGATCAATTCTATTCCTAAAGAAGTTGGCGCCGGGACCGGCAGATAAATCATACGGAATACACGTGGCACGGCTCGCCGGAATGCCGCTCTCCATAGTCGACAGGGCCAAGGAAATATTGGCAACAATCGAACGCAAATAATTTGCAGCGGAAAGGGCGCCGCGGTGCAGTGTTTCGCCGCTACCAAAACGCCTTTTCGCGGCGCCCCTCCGCCCGACAAACAAAATTTCTTGTAAAAAAAACAGCACGGAATAAACTGTTTGCTGTCTATGGCAGTAGGACAATATGGGGCACTTAGAGGTAATCCACCTGGTTCGTTTGAGGCAGATCTTGAAGAACAGCGAGCAATGACAACGGCTACCCATGCCTTGAAAATATATCTCGCAGTAGGTGTCGCATTTGCCATAGTAGCCGGCGCATTTATTGCCCCACTCGCCACAGTATTTGGTGGCATGGTAGCCGTGGGGGTACTTTCCTACGGGTTGATTATTTCGGCTCTTATATCCTCAAGCTCTGTTGGACTAGTGGCAGTTTTCACTTTGCTAGGCGAAATCGCCCTAATCGGCGTAGCTGTCGCAGCAGTTGGCGGAATCACACTACTTTTAATGTGGATTTACCAGCGCATCGTGTATGGAAGTCTGCCAGACACCGAGAAATACAGCAAGTTTAGAGCGCAGTTGGCTGAGCTTGTTGCAAAACGTATCCCGCGAGGAATGACTCTTCGTCAATATTTGGGCGATGAAGACTTCGAAAGACTTGTGCAATTCATTGAGCGGCGCATAGAAGAATCCAAGGCAAGACTTAAAGAAATAATTGACGCCAATGAGGCTGAAATTGAAACCTTAACCATACAAATCGCCGAAACTGAAAGACTTTCGGCAACAGTCAAAGCTAGCCTAATCGCGGATGACACTAAAACGTCGACAGTCGAACGCCTTGAGAGTGCCATTACCAGGCTAAACACCGACATCGAAACACGCGCTGCAGCCATAAATCAAGCAAGAGAACGTTTGGCCGCCGAGAATACGATTTACTTTGGAGACAAGCCACTTGTAATAAAAACCGACGGCGATCTCAATGCATGCAATTTTTCCTGGGTGCTTGTCGAGATATATGCCGATATGGTTGTCTGCCACACAGTGGATAGGGAATTGCTTTCCTTCGTATACACAATATTTGGAATCTTGTCGATTAACCCGAATGATGCTATAGGAATAAAACTTTCATCGGACTTCGAATTGCTTAGGGAGCGGAATGCTAGACAAAAAGAAGCTGACATCGGCAACGCAGAAGCTTCACTGGTAGAAGATGAATTATAGCGCCATGGCGTCGCAAATAATGCTGCCACCGGCGGCATCTGTCGATCGGCGATTCCGCTGCGGCATCTATCACCGCAAAAATCATATCCGCGAAAATTCTTTGCCATTGATGAAACTACACACACAAAGCCGCTACCAGTTTATTTTTTTAGTTGCGATTTAAGTGGCATATGCCACAATGACGCTGTGGGCGCTCCTGTTGCCGGCCAAGGGCCATTACTACCTCAGGGTTTCCAGGGCTATGGCCAAGACTCCAGTGCTGGACGTTCCAGTCTTCTTGTTGCGCGGGTGAGAACGTGGTGGTACCACATGACGCACGGCCAAGACGGCATGCTCAATACTCTGGGCAATTTTTTTAATAGAGGGCCCGGTGTTGTGTCGTGTACTATATTCATAGTAATCCTTGCCTTAGCAATCGCAAGTATTCCCTTTTTCTTTGACTGTTGGGTCATCGGCTCATTAGCACTCGTAGCTGCCTCCCTCGGAAGTTGTTATGTGATTCGCACTGCAGCCAACCCTGATGAAACTACCGAACACCGGGATGATGCTGCATATGCAGTTCTACAAAATAATGCACAGCCACCAGGAGCCGACCAGGACCGGGAAAGCATTTCGCTCGCGCATCATCAAGCAAATGACTTTAGTTACCTCTTGCGTCGCGCCACAGAAACTGATCAACAGCCGCAACAGGTGACAGCAATAACAAGTGAAGATGATCTCACTAGATGGGTTGAAGAGCAAACTAGAACTATTACCGCCATGGCCGCTGAATTTGCCCCTGGCGAAGCACAAAACACGCTGATTTCAAGTGGCTTTGCTCGTGCTTTAGATTATTACATTACAACATTGGAAGAAACGGCCCGGAGAGCCGGATGGACTGGGCTGAACAATCCGCTCGGACAACTACGAACTGCAGTAACCGCAGCCGCGCAGCCACGTCCAGCGGCCACTTGACGCTAATGTTATGCCGCTGCCTTAGAATCCCTTGCCAACTGTGAGTGCGGCGCATACGCCACGGCGATTCACGGAATTTGCTGTGACACTCGCCTCGGCGAACATGGTCTTTCCGAGACCGATGCAAAATGCTATCTCCAAATCTCCATAGCCCGATTTAGGCCATTTCACTTGGCTGCGGATGCTATTTATCGATGCAGCTATGCCTGCGTCATCGCCGCTCGTTGGGACGAATTCCCTAACCGTTGGCTTGTGACCGAAGTCCCAGTTCCAGCGGCCACATATGCGGCAGGCGCTACGGCCTCCGCCATTGAAAGACACAAACAAACCGGGAGCTACGTGCCAGCTAGTTGCGGAACTCCATGCGCTGCGGAAAAAATTTGTGGCTTTTCCAGCTACCTGCCTGATTTCTGCCTCGGCCGATGAAAGTCGCGTTGTTATTACGGCAAGCTCTGGACCTGCACCAATCGGCCCAAGCGGAATAAGTTTTTGGCTCAGATAGGCGCCAAGGTGGAATGCGTCATTTTTTATGTCGTTGGCGCTGCAGCCGCGCTCCTCGCTCCTAACACGTTCGTAGTACGCGACGGCCCGCAAATCTAGCCCCATGAGGTGAGCGGAAACGCTCCCGCCTAGGCCATCGGCTTTTCCATCCGCCCCTATGGATTTGTCATCCTTTCGCTCAAATGAGCCATCGCGCTTGGACGCAAATATGTCCAGCGATGCAGCCAGCGGGATTATTGCCAACTTTGCCGTCGATAGGCAGCAACCGGCGGAAAGCCCCCTGCCGCTACCCTCTGCGCTGCAGCCATTCTTCAGATGCGAATCGCCGTTCCACAGCATGGGCCTGAGCCAAATCCCGCTGCCGGAGTACGGCTTATACGCTGGAGCCATGACGTCATAGGCGCGCAGCACATTGATGAAATGGAGCCCGTCATCGACGCCGATGCCACCGTCCGCACCGCTGGCAACTGGCACGGCCACAGAAAAAAATACAAAAAAAGCCGCACGGGCCACACGACGCAGAAGTCCCATGCGCCCATTGCACTTCAAATCATAGCATCTGCAACACTTTTCCTCAGTCTGGAGTGGGGCGCCGTGATTTTTGACACATATCCTATTGGATACTAAAATATTACGCCAAAATTTCTCAAAATGCCGATCATATTTCTTTCGGCAAAGGTTTGAATTTCAGCCAGCGGCGGAATCGCAGCGCATAGGCGCTCAGCATGAACACGTGGCTGACGGCTTCGGCGCACAGGAATGACGCAGCGTTGTGGGTCGCGTGCAGAAGAAAATATGACGGCACGATGACGACTCCGCTGTAGAATAATATGTTCACCACCATTGTGTAGCGCGTGTCGCCGAATGCCGTAAGTATTTGCCGCAAGTTGTAGGTCACACTCTCTCCGGCCATGGCTATCCAGGTGAGAAACATCATGGTGCCGAGAACTCCATCGAAGGAGGCGGAATCCGTTCCACGGCAAATAATTGCCATTATTGGCTTCGGATAGGCCACCATCAGGATAAAACTCGCTGCGAAGATCAAAATTGACAGCCTGATCCAGGATCGGCTGTTCTTTTCGATGCCGTGCCAATCACCTGCTCCATAGGCATTTGAGACAATTATTCCAACGCCAAGGCTTATGCCCTCGACGATGAAGAGCAGGCAGTAGAATGCGGACTGGGAAACGCCAAAGGCAGTAAAGTTTTCCGGTGGCACGTTGGTCGCCATCACCTGCGTTATGAGGCTCCACAGTGCGAAATTTATGAATCCGGCGAATCCATTTGGCGTGCCGATGCGCAGGCAGGCACGTAAAAGCCTGCCGTCCAATCCGATTGCGTAGGTGCGGAACTCGCCGTTGTTCTTCGGCGCTAGGAATGGCACAAAAAAAAGCACAAGCGCCACGAACTGTGAGATCACGGTGCCTATAGCCGCTCCGGAAATTCCAAGTTCAGGGAAGGGGCCAATCCCAAAAACCAATATGACATCCAGGACCAAATTGAGCAGGTTGCTGGCAATGGAAACAATTGATACGAAACGAGTTTTCCCGCGGCCGGTGTAAAACGACGCCAGCGCACCGAAGATGACCAGGGAGATTGGCACGGATGGAAGTAAAATACGTAAATATGGCACGCCAAGCTCTCTAAGGCTGTCGGCTAGGAGCACAGGCGCCAAATACCATCCGCCGATGCCGACCGGCACGAGCAGGACCAGTGAAAACCAAATCATTTGCCAGACCGTTGGTCCAATTTTACCGTACTCGCCCGTTCCGTTGAAGCGGCCGACGAGCACATTTGCTATGGAAACTATGGTGAGCAGAGGGAAATATGCCGTCCAGACCCATGGCAACGCTCCGAGACTGGCGTTAAAATCTGCCGCTGAGTAGTGCATCAGAACGACGCGATCTCCAACCAACATGAACATATTTGCCGCGGAAGTAATTATTAGCGGCCAGGAGATCGCCCACAGCTCGCCGATGGAGCCGCGCGCGAATTTTGTCAGCGATTTCATAAATTCTTTGACTGCTGGCGCTTCCATCGGGATTCGAACCCAAATCACCGGTTCCGGAGACCGGTGTTCTATCCATTGAACTATGGAAGCAACGGACAAACCATTTGCGGCTGAATCCGGGAAACGCAAGCAGTAAAAGGCATTTCCAAGGAAATCGCCCAACGGAAACACGTTTGCAAAAAATCAACCGCCGCGCCGACCTGCCCAAAAATCGTCAAACCGAAAACGGCAGCTCAAAATGCTTAGCGTCCACCTTAAATCCATTATAGCCTTCAATGAAGGTGTCGCATATCGTTTTGCAAACTTCAAGCACAGTTTCTGTTCTCGGCACTATTTTCCATGTATCAGTAGCGCCTTTGGCCATCCAGGAGAACACATCATTCAATCCACTAAGCGCATCATTTAAGTCGCCTTCCATGCGAGCCGACAATACGCCTAGATCGAGATTTTCG